>JAIXPK010000124.1 GCA_027486335.1 Verrucomicrobiaceae bacterium
CCATCGGAGGATCACATTCCAGTCAGCCTCAAGTTCGGACAGAGTCATCCCGGAATGGTGCAGCCACTCCGTCCAACATTCAAGAAAATTATAATTACTAGGTTAACGCATATGGGGCGTTGCCCTGGGCTGTGTTAGGGCGCGCCGTTGGCGCTGGGAAGCAAGGCGTGGACGGAGAGGGGGGCTTGTGGGGAGAGGGGCGAGTACAGAGCCTCGCGTGCCCGGGCTTGTTCGGAAGGGGCGGTTAGGCGCACTCCGTGCGCAGAGAGAGCTGTGATTCTCCCAGCAGTCCAGAGCCTTCGGCTAGCTGGTTCGGAGGGGGCGGAATTGAAAATAGTAAATAGTAAATAGTAAAATGCGGAATGGTGAAGGAGGGCGTGTGGGGAGAGCTTGAGTACGGAGCCTCGCGGTCCCGGGCTTGTTGGGAAGGCGGGTAGGCGCACTCCTTGCGCAGGGAGAGCTGTAATTCTGACAGCAGTCCAGAGCCTTCGGCTATCTGGTACGGAGGGGGCTTGCGGGGAGAGGGGCTGGTTCGGAGGAGGCTTAGAGGCCGATGTTGGCGAGGGTGGTGGCGAGGGTGTTGAGTTGGGCGGTGAGGTCTGGGTGGGAGGCTTCGAAGGATTGGAGGGAGGAGCGGAGTTCGTCGAGGGCGGAGGGTTCCGGGGTGGGGAGTTCGGAGGCGGCGGCTGGCTCCATGGCGTTGATGTGGCCGAGGAGGGTGGCGCGGTCGGCCTCGGTGAGGCCCTGGGCGTCGTTGACGGAGGCGCGGAGTTTTTCGAGCAGGTCGGCGATCATGGTGCTGGTGGGCGGGAGTGGGGGTGGGGTCAGGCGAGGGCGGAGACGCAGCGGCCGCAGAGGGCTGGGTGAGCGTCGAAGGAACCGACGTCGGGGAGGTGACGCCAGCAGCGCTGGCATTTGGTGCAGGTGGTGCGGGTGACGGCGACGGAGAATGGTTGGCCGGTGGTGATGGTGAGGTCGCTGACGATGAGGAATTCGCTAACGGTTTCGCGGTCGGCGAGGATAGAGGCGGCGGGGTGGCCGTCTGGGATGGTGAGGGTGGCGGCGGCTTCGAGGTTGCTGCCGATGGTTTTGTCTTTGCGGGCGCGGTCGATTTCCTGCTGGAGGAGATCGCGGATGGACTGGAGTTGTGCGATGGCGCTGGAGGCTTCGGAGTTAGCGAAGGCTGGGTCCGGGGTGGGGAAGTCCTGTTCGTGGACACTGTCGGTGTGGCCGGCGAACTCCCATGTTTCGTCGGCGGTGAAGGCGAGGATGGGGGCGAGGAGTTTGGTGAGGTCTGTGAGGACCTTGTGCATGGCGGACTGGGCGCTGCGGCGGCGCGGGCTGTTGGCAGGGTCGCAGTAGAGTCGGTCCTTGGTGATGTCGATGTGGAGGGCGCTGAGGTCTGTGGCGCAGAACTGGTTGAGCGTGATGAAGACCTTGCGGAAGTCGTAGGCGGCGTAGGCGGCTAGGCAGTCGCGGGTGACGGCGTGGAGCCGTTCGAGGATCCAGCGGTCGAGGAGCGTGAGGGCGTCGTTCGGGACGGAGTGATCGGCGGGTGAGAAGTCGTGGAGATTGCCGAGGAGGATGCGGAGCGTGTTGCGGAAGCGGCGGTAGACTTCGCCGTTTTGTTCGAAGAGCTTGTCGGAGAACGGGACATCGTTCTGCCAGTCGACGGAGGCGACCCAGAGGCGGACGAGGTCTGCGCCGTATTTGTTATAGTAGTATTCTGCGTTGATGGGTTTGTCGCCGCTCTTGCTGATTTTTTCGCCTGAGGTGTCGGTGACAAAGCCGTGGGTCATGACGGTTTTGTAGGGGGCGGTGCCGCGGTGGATGATGCTGCACATGAGGGACGACTGGAACCAGCCGCGGTGCTGGTCGGTGGCTTCGATGTAGAGGTCGGCGATGCCGCCGTTGCCGAGTTCGGGGCGTGATTCGGTGACGGCCATGCTGGAGCAGCCGGAGTCGATCCAGACATCGAGTGTGTCGCGGCCTTTGGTCCAATGGGAGGGGAGATCGAGGAGGGCGGTGAGTTCGGCGTCGGATTTCTCGAACCAGACATTGGTGCCGAGGGACTCGATGAGCGCGGCGACCTTGCGGGCGACGGCGGCGTCGAGGACGGGTTCGCCGTTGTTGTAGAAGACTGGGAGGGGGACGCCCCATGTGCGCTGACGGCTGATGCACCAGTCCGGGCGGCTTTCAGCGGTGCCATGGATGCGGGCGCGGCCCCAGTGGGGGAGCCACTGGACGCGGTCGATTTCGGAGAGGGCGGCGGCGCGGATGTCGTCGATGCGGAGAAAGAACTGGGGGACGCTGCGGAAGATGATAGGGGTTTTGCTGCGCCAGCAGTGAGGGTAGTCGTGTTTGTAGTTTTCCTTGCCGAGGAGCATGCCGCGTTCGGCGAGGAGCCGGATGATAGGGCCGTTGGCGTCGAAGACGAGCGTGCCGGCGAGATCCGGGATGCCGCAATCGGCGGTGAGACGGCCGTCGTCGTCGACTGGGGAGAGGAGACCGAGGTTGTGTTCGCGTCCGGCGATGTAGTCTTCCTTGCCGTGGCCTGGGGCGGTGTGGACCTGGCCGGTGCCGGTGTCATCGGTGACGAAGTCCGTGCAGATGACCTTGGAGGAGCGGTCGAGGAACGGGTGCTGGGCGAGGGAGCCAGCGAGGGCGTCGCCTTTGAGTTCGGTGGGTGGGCCGGTGAGGTGGAAGCCGGTTTTGGCGGCGAAGGCTTCGATGAGTGGGCGGACGATGAGGAGCGTGGCGGAGCGACCGTCTTCGTGGGAGAACTCGCCGAGGACGTAGGTGTAGTCGCGTTTGACCATGATCCCGAGATTGGCTGGGAGCGTCCATGGGGTGGTGGTCCAGATGACGAACGAGCCCTTGGCGTCGGCGACCGGGCCGGTGAGGGCGGGGAAGCGGACGAAGATGGCGGGGGAGGTTTTCTCTTTGTACTCGACCTCGGCTTCGGCTAGGGCCGTTTTTGCGCCGTAGCTCCACTGGACCGGACGTTTGTCGCGGTAGACGAGATTTTTTTCGAGACAGGTGGCGAAGAAGCGGACGATGTGGGCTTCGTAGGAAGCGGAGAGCGTGAGGTAGGGATGGTCCCAGTCGCCGAAGACCCCGAGACGGCGGAAGGAGGCCTTCTGGACATCGATCCATTTGCGGGCGAATTCCTCGCTGCGGCGGCGGACTTCGGGAGGGGTGAGGCCGGTGTCTTCGCGGACGACTTTGAATTCGATGGGGAGCCCGTGGCAGTCCCA
>JAIXPK010000393.1 GCA_027486335.1 Verrucomicrobiaceae bacterium
GGATGGAGAGCTTGCCGAGGGGGATGGTGACTGGTTCGCCGGTGCCGGTGATGGAGGCGTCGAGGTTCTGGTCGCCGAGGGAGAGACGGAGTTTGGAGGAGGCGTCTTTGGGGGCTTTGACGACGAGACTGGCGGTGACGTCGCCGGTTTGGAGGAACTGGCCGAACCAGAGCGCGTGCTGGGCGGGGTCGGACCAGCTGCGGAGGACGTTTTCGCGTTCCGGCATGCGGATGGCGTTGGGGTCCGGGTCGGAGTAGGCGGTGCCGCCGGGGATGCGGAGTTCGGCGGCGGCTGGGAGCGTGGAGAGGGCGGGGAGGAGGGCGAGGAGGAGCCGAGGATTCATGGCCACACGGTATGGTGGCGGGAGGGGCGGCTGTAAAGACGGAGGAGTCGGCGGGATTTGCTACTTTTCGCACGCGGCGAGGAGTTCGTCTGGCGTGAGAGTGGCGGTGCCGACTTTGCCGACGACGATGCCGCTGGCGAGGTTGGAGATTTCGGCGGCTTCGCGTGGGTTGGCACCGGCGGCGAGGGCGAGGGTGAAGAGGGCGATGGCGGTATCGCCTGCGCCGGAGACGTCGAAGACCTCGCGGGCGCGGGTGGGGGTGTGGTAGGCGGGCTGATTTTTTTCGAGGAGAGCCATGCCGTGTTCGCCGAGGGTGATGAGGAGGAGACGCGTGTCCCATTTGGCGAAGAGGGCATCGCCGAGGGGGAGGAGAGCGGCCATGAGGTCGGCTTCCGAGACCTCGCCGGGGTCTGGGATGTTAGCGGCGGCGAAGGCTTCGCGGCGGTTGGGTTTGATGACGGTGGCGCGGTGCCACGAGAGGGGATTGCCGGGGTTAGGGTCGACGGTGACGGGGATGCCGGCGGCGGCGGCTTCGCGGGTGAAGGCGTCGACGAGGTCCTGGGTGAGGAAGCCCTTGGCGTAGTCTTCGAGGATGACGGCGTCGGTTTCGGGGAGACGGGAGCGGAACCATGCGAGGGCGCGTTCGCAGGTTTCGGGGGAAGGAGGTTTGATGGATTCGCGGTCGATGCGAGCCATCTGCTGACTGCGGGCGATGATGCGGGTTTTGACGATGGTTTCGTGGTCCGGGCAGATGAGGATGCCTGAGGTGTCGATGCCAGCGGAGTGGAGGAGGCCGAGGAGCTGATTGGTGAGGGGGCCCTGGCCGGTGATGCCGAGGACATCGACGCGGCGAGCGAAGGGTGCGAGGTTGCGTGCGACGTTGGCTGCGCCGCCTGGGTAGGCGTCTTCGCGGACGACGTGGACGACGGGGACGGGGGCTTCTGGGGAGATGCGGGTGACGTTGCCCCAGATGAAGCGGTCGAGCATGACATCGCCGACGACCATGACTCTGAGGTCACGGAACTGTGCCAGCCTGTGGTTCAGAGCGTCGCGTTGCATGGGGGCTGCATAGGTGGCTGGGCGAGGGGATGCAAGGTGTGATGCGGAGGGGGAGAGGGGAGGGCAAAAAGAGACCGGCTCCTTTTTGGGGAGCCGGTCTTGAGAGATGAATCAGCTGTGGGGCTGATTAGAAGCCGAAGCGGACACCGGCGCGGACGATGGTGTAGTCCTGGGTGTCGGAAGCCCATGTGTAGCGGGCGTCGGCGAAGAGACCCCAGCAGTTGGTGATGCGGTAGTCGACACCGCCACCGACGTGCCAGACGTCCTGGCTGGTGCCGTTGGTGTGGTAGCCGCCGCCGCCGAAGACGTAAGGGGCGAGGCAGATGCTGGTGATTGGGGCGCGGAGCACGAGGCTGCCGGTGAAGAGGTGGGTGACGCTGCTGGTACCGGACCATGTGGCGTCGACCATGAAGCCGACGTTGGGGGTGAAGAAGTAGTCGTAAGCGAGACCACCGCCGAAGGCGTCGCTGAGTTCACCTGCGCCGCTGTCTGGGAGGAGACCGGAAGCGTAGACGCTAACGGAGGAGGAGCCGGCGTTGAAGCAGTCGCAGACGGCAGGGACGTTGATTTGGGGCACTGGGCCTTTGGCTGGGGCCTTGCCGAGGGAAGGGGTTTCGCCGGCTTGGGCGGAGACGAGGCTGCAGGCGGCCGCGAGGATCGAGATAGTGGTTTTGTTCATAATTACTAGGTTTTTGGAGGGGTGATGTTTACTGGATGAGAGGAGCGGTTTCAAGGAAAATCCCTCTCATTTTTGCGGGGTTTGCGGGGTAGAGGGTTGAGCGGATCGCTGAGTGGAGGGTTGGATTACTCGCGTGATTTGATTTCGATGAGCATCTGGGCGTTGGAGGGGAACTTGTTCATGAAGTGGATGAGGCGTTCAGCGGCTTCGACAGGTTTGTGGCCCGCGAGGCCGCGGCGGATGAGGTGGACCTTTTCCATCTGGTGTGGAGGGAGGAGGAGTTCCTCGCGTCTGGTGCCGCTTTTGAAGATATCGACGGCTGGGTAGATGTATTGCTGGGCGATGCGGCGATCGAGAACGAGCTCCATGTTGCCGGTGCCTTTGAATTCCTGGAAGATGAGATCGTCGGCGCGGCTGTTGGTTTCGACGAGGGCGGTGGCGACGATGGTGAGGGAGCCTGCTTCGCGGGTATTGCGGGCGGCTGCGAAGAGACGGCGAGCGCCTTCGAGGGCGCGGGCGTCGACGCCGCCGGAGAGACTGCCTTTGCCGCCGCCGTGGCCGCGGATGGCGTTATTGAAGGCGCGGGCGAGCCTTGTGATGGAGTCGAGGAGCATGAAGACGTGTTCGCCGGCTTCGACGAGACGGCGTGCGCGTTCGATGGCGAGCTGGGCGACGCGGAGGTGTTCGCGGGGGTCGCGGTCGTTGTTGCTGGCCATGACCTCTGCTGAGGGGAGGGCGCGAGCGATTTCGGTGACTTCTTCCGGGCGTTCGTCGACGAGGAGGATGATGAGTTTGGTGTCCTCGTAATTTTCCTGAATGGCTTCAGCGATGTGCTGGAGGATGGTGGTTTTGCCGGCGCGTGGGGGTGCGACGATGAGACCGCGCTGACCTCTGCCGATGGGGGCGATGAAGTCGATGATGCGTGTGGTGTGCCTGTTGGAAACGGTTTCGAGGAGGTAGCGTTTGCTAGGGTTGATGGCGGTGAGTTCCTCGAAGAGTGGGAGCGTGCGGTAGACGTCCGGGGAGCGGCCGTTGACGGCGGTGATTTCGGTGATTTGGGGGCCGCGGGAGCCGCGGCGGAGGGAGCCGTCGATCCAGACCCCGTCGCGGAGGCCGAGTTGGCGGACGAGGTCCGGGCTGACGAAGGCGTCGGAGGAGAGCGGCTGGAAGCCACGGGCGCGGTCGCGGAGGAAGCCGAAGCCCTTGCCTGGGGTCATTTCGAGGAGACCGGAGACGGGTTCGGGAGGACCGAGGTTGGGGTCTGGGCGAGGGGTGCGATCGCCGTCGCGGTCGAACCGTTCGCGGTCTGGGGAGCGGTCGCGGTCGGGACCGCGGCGGTCATTGGAGCGGCCGCGGTCGCCCCTGCGGTCGTTTCGGTCGTGGCGGCCGCGGTCGTGGCGGTCGTTGCGGTCCGAGCGATCGTTGCGATCGCCGCGGTCGAGGCGATTGAGTGGATCGAGGGGGTGTGGAGGGGGTGAGTCTGGGGGTGCGTCTGGGGTGGGGGAGGACGGGCCTTGGGCCTGGCGCTCGAGGTAGCGCTGTTGTTTGATGAGTTTGAATTTTTCCTTCCGTTGTTTCCAGCGTTCGAATTTGGAGAGACGGCGGTTTTGGGAATCGGCGCTTTCGGATTGCGGGAACTGGTGGCGTTGCTGGGAGTCGGGTTGGGACTCGGGCGACGCGTCCTGGGGGGAAGGCGAATGGGCAGCGGGTAGCGGTGCGGGGGTTGGTTCCGGGGCTGTGGGCGGGGGAACGGGAGCTGGTTCCGGGGCTGGGGCTGAGGAAGGAGTGGTCTTGCGGCGGGTCCTGGTTGGGGGAGCGGGTTCCGCGGTGGGAGGAGGGGTTGGTTCCGGTGTGGTGTAGTGGAACGCGGCGGGGGCTTCCTTGAGGGTGAAGAGATCGGCTTCCGGGGCTGGGGAGGCTTTTGCGGCGGATTTGCGGGCGGCGGCCTTTTTGCGAGGGGCCGGGGCGGCGGGTTCCGGGGGAGCGGGAGGTGGCGGGAGAGGGATGACGACTTCCGGGGCGGCGGGGGCTTTTTTGCGGGCGGCCTTTTTCGGGGCTGGGGCTGGTTCCGGCGGAGGAGGGGGGAGAACTGCCTTGGGGGCAGGGGCGGCCTTTTTGGTGGCGGCTTTTTTGGTGGTGGCGGTGGCCTTTTTGGCAGGCGACTTGGCGGTTTTGGCGGCGGTGGCAGCGGCGGCGGATTTTTTGACGGCCGTTTTTTTGGCGGCGGTGCGTTTGATGGCTGCGGCGGCCAGCGGCATGGAGTCCGGATCGGGATCGGTCATGAGAGAAAGGATGGGAGGGCGTAGGAGTGACGAGGGATCAGGGATCGAGTTGATCGGCGATATCGTCGGAGATTTCGAAATTGGCGTAGACGTTCTGGGTGTCGTCGAGGTCGTCGAGGAGGTCGTAGAGTTTGAGGACCTGTTTAGCGGTTTGAACGTCTGAGAGAGTGATGACGGTGCCTGGGATGTAGTTGAGGCGGATGGCGGAGGCCTGGAGGCCTTTGGAGCGTAGGGCGCTGGCGACGGCGTAGAGCTGGTCTGGAGCGGTGAGGATGGTGTGTTCTTCTTCGTCGGACTGGATGTCATCTGCGCCGGCGTCCATGGCGGCTTCCATGATGGCATCTTCCGGGCCTGCGGAGGCTGGGAGTTTGATTTCGCCGACGCGCTGGAAGAGGTGGGCGACGCTGCCTGGGGCTCCCATGGTGCCGTTGCCTTTATTGAAGGCGGTGCGGAGGTCAGCGGAGGAGCGGTTTTTGTTGTCGGTGACGGCTTCGATGAGCATGGCGACGCCGCCTGGGGCGTAGCCTTCGTAGGTGATTTCTTCTGGGAGGGCTCCTTCGAGTTCGCCGACGCCTTTTTTGATGGCGCGGTCGACGTTTTCGTTGGGCATGTTGGCGGCGCGGCCTGCGAGGAGGGCGGTGCGGAGCCGGGGGTTCATTTCCGGGTCACGGCCGCCGAGGCGAGCGGCGATGGTGATTTCGCGCGAGATCTTGGAGAAGACCTTGCCCTTTTTGGCATCGACGCGTTCTTTGATGTGTTTAACCTTCGACCACTTATTGTGTCCGGCCATGTTTGGAAGAGGGGGAATCTGGAGGGATTGAGAAGAGAGCGAGGCGCGGGAGGCGGCAGCGAGCAGATGAGCGGCGGGAGCCGTGATCAGACCGTGCGGCTACGAAGCGGCTCGGGAGGGGTGGGTTTCCGGCGACTTTGCGGCGCGGGGAAGAAGGAGCAGACCGGCTGGCAAAGGTACCCGGACAATCGCCGTGAAGGCATTGTCCGCTTAGGGAAACGTGAGTGACGATGCCGCCTTGGGGCGAGGTTGGCAACTTGTTTTTTTCGGGCGGGAGAAACGGGGGTGCGGAGGGGTGAGGGGAGGGATTAGGGTGGAGGCTGGGTGAGTTGGGGGTTTTTGAGTTCGAAGGAGCCGGAGGAGTTGGGGGGGAGGGAGAAGCGGAGGGTGGGTTGGTCTTTGAAGTCGGAGGAGATGGAGAAGTCGAAGTGGAGGGACTGCCAGTCGGGGGAGAGAGGGAAGGACTGGATGGAGGCGATTTTCCGCCAGCCGTCGGCGAGGTCGAAAGAGATGGGTTTGGGTGAGGCGCCGCGGGCTTGGAAGGAGAAGCGGTAGGTGCCGTTGGGGAGATCGGTGGGTTTGGTGAAGGAGTAGTTGAGGGAGGCTGAGGGGCCGAAGGGGCCGGAGAGGCGGATGATGCGGGAGGAGTCGGCGGGGTCGGAGAGGATGTTGATTTCCGGGGATGGGGTCGAGGCGTCGAGGTTCCATGAGCGCCATGGGTTGAGGAGATTGGTGAGTGGGTTGGGGGCCCATGGGGTGATGGGCGAGAGGTTTGGGGGAGGTGGAGGGGTGGAGGTGGCGCGGAGGTGAGGGGGGAGGGAGTAGTGGAGGGAATTGTCGAAGGCTGGGCTGTCGAATGAGGTGGTGGGGAGGGCGGGGTTGGGGGGAGGGTTGCCGATGCCGAAGAGACCGAGCGGGTGCCAGCCACCGCGGAAGTAGTTGGGGTTGGCGAAGCGGGCGCTGGGGAGCATGCCGCCCTGGCGGTCGAGGATGGCGAGGGCGATGATGTAGGTGCCGGGTTTGATGTCTGGCGGGAGGGTGGCGAGGCCATTCTGGACGGTTGGTGCGGCGGGGAGACGATAGGAGAAGGAAGCGGAGTCCCAGTCTGAGCCGGGGTGCCACTGGCGGATGTCGATGTTAGAGAGCGGGGCGGACCAGACTGGGGATTTTGAGATAGGATCGAGGAGGGCGACGGCGACGGGCCAGTCGAGGTAGAAGGGAGCGCTGCCGGAGTTGTGAGCGGTGAGGTCGAGGTGGATGGTGGTGCCGGGCTGGGCGGAGGCTGGATAGGAAGCGGAGTCGAGGACGAGACGGTAGCCGAAGACTTTCTGGAGATCGGCGGCACCTGCGAGGACATCGGGGTTGGAAGGTGAGTAGTCGTCGATCCAGCCGAGGTAGCTGGCGTGGTAGCGGCGGATTTTGTCAGTGATGAAGCGGCGGAAGGCCGGGGATGTGAGGGTTTCGTCCGGGGTGCGGCCGAA
>JAIXPK010000028.1 GCA_027486335.1 Verrucomicrobiaceae bacterium
ACGACCCCAGCCATGGCCTATACCACCTGCTCCGTCCCCTCCGGCGAGAAAATCACCATCAGCGGCGGCAACCTCACCGTCCCGGCCAACCCCATCGTCCCCTTCATCCGCGGCGACGGCACAGGCCCTGACATCTGGGCCTCCTCCGTCCGCGTCTTCGACGCCGCCGTCGAAAAAGCCTATCAAGGCTCCCGCAAGATCTCATGGATGGAGGTCTTCGCAGGCGAAGAAAGCTTCAAACGCTTCAATAACTGGCTCCCCGACGACACCGTCGAGGCCTTCAAGGAATTCCTCGTCGGCATCAAAGGCCCTCTCACCACCCCAGTCGGCGGCGGCATCCGTTCCCTGAACGTCGCCCTCCGCCAGATGCTCGACCTCTACGTCTGCCTCCGGCCAGTCCAGTACTTCTCCGGCGTCCCCTCCCCGGTCAAGCACCCGGAAAAGGTCGACATGATCATCTTCCGCGAAAACACCGAGGACATCTACGCCGGGATCGACTTCCAGGCCGGTGGCGAAGCCGCCACCAAAACCCTCGAATTCCTCAAAGCCAACTTCCCCAAGGAATTCTCCAAAATCCGCTACGGCGCAGAAGCCCCTAACCTCGTCGGCATCGGCATCAAGCCAGTCTCCGGCCCAGGCACCGAGCGTCTCATCCGCTCCGCCATCCAGTACGCCATCACCAATGGCCGCAAATCCGTTACCTTCGTCCACAAGGGGAACATCATGAAGTTCACCGAAGGCGCGTTCCGTGACTGGGGCTACGATCTCGCGAAGTCCGAATTCGATGCGGTCGAAATCGACGGCGGCCCATGGTGCCGCATCCCTGAAGGCAAACCCGGCGCAGGCATCGTCATCAAGGACGCCATCGCCGACATCACACTCCAGCAGGTCCTCACCCGCCCCGGCGACTTCGATGTCATCGCCACCCTCAACCTCAACGGCGACTACCTCAGCGACGCCCTCGCAGCCCAGGTCGGCGGCATCGGCATCGCCCCAGGCGGCAACATCAACTACCTCACCGGCCACGCCATCTTCGAAGCCACCCACGGCACCGCCCCGAAATACGCCGACAAGGACGTCGTCAACCCAGGCTCGGTCGTCCTCAGCGGCGAAATGATGCTCCGCTACATGGGCTGGACCGAAGCCGCCGACCTCATCGTCAAAGGCCTCAACGGTGCCATCGGCAGCCGCAAGGTCACCTATGACTTCGCCCGTCTCATGGACGGTGCCACCGAAATCAAGTGCTCCGCCTTCGGTCAGAACATCATCGACCACATGTAATCGCCGCGTGCTGCGCCGCTCGTTCTCACGCCTCGCCCTGACTTCCGCAGCAGCCGCCGTCGGCTGCCGCGCAGTCCCTTCCGTCGCACCCGCGACATGGCCAGGCGTGCCGTTCGATGCCGTCCACGCGTTCGTCTATGCCTGCGAAGCCGATCGGGACAAATCATTCCTCCGTCCCGACGGCTCGCTCCATCCCGGCATCCTCAACGGTTCCGGCGTCCTCCTCAGCCGCGGGCAGACCGACCGTCTGCTCGCGGCCGGAAGCCGTCAGGTGAAACGCAAAGGCCACACCGCCTGCTACGTCCCTCACCACGCCTTCCTCTTCTCCTCCGCAGGCAAACCCGTCGCCTGCATGGAAATCTGCTTCACCTGCCACCGCCATCAGTCAATCCCAGGCGGTCTCCCTCAGGACATGGACTACGACGCCCTCTGGTCGCTCCTCCACGAACTCGGGGTCTACGCAGACACCTCCCCCGGCTGCTATCTTCGCAAATGGCAGGCCCGTCCCGCCTGACCGCCCCTCACGCCCGGCGCTCCAGCACCGCCGCGTAGAATCCGTCAAACCCCGTCGCCGCCGGCGACACCACACGCTCCGCCACTAGCGTAAACTCCCCCGTCCCTGACAAACTCTCCGCCGCCCCGCGGTTCTCCGACGGCAGCACCGAACAGGTCGCATACACCACCCGACCACCCACCCGCACCATCCCGGCATACTCCCGCAGGATCCTCCGCTGCAACGTCCGCAATTCCTCCAGTCTCTCCACGCTCAGCCGCCATTTCAAATCCGGCTGCCGCCTCAAGGTCCCTAACCCGGAACACGGCGCATCAATCAGCACACGATCCGCCTTCCCTGACCACTTCGCCACGGTCCCCGGCCCGATCACTTCCGTCCGAATCCCCCTAACACCCGCCCGTTCCGCCCGGCGCCTCAATTCCTCCAGCTTCCCAGGCACCACATCCATCGCCACCAGCTTCGCCCGACCCCCACTCAATGCCGCCAGATGCAGGGTCTTCCCCCCCGCCCCCGCACAAGCATCAATCACCAGCTCCCCCGGCTGCGGATCCACCATCGGCCCCACCAGTTGCGACCCCGCATCCTGAATCTCCACCCGCCCCTCCGCCAGCAACGCCTTCGGCAGCACTTTCCCGCTCCCCAGCACCAGCGCATCCTCCACCCCAGGCACCTCGCTCGCCTCCACGCCGTGCCCCGCCAGCCACGCCACCGCCTCCTCACGCGTCCCCTTCAACCGATTCACCCGCAAAAACACCGCCGCCCGTCCATTCAACGCTGCCAACTCCCGATCCCACCCATCCCCCAGCTCGCCCCCAGCCACCTCATCCAGCCAGTCCGGCACCGATTCCCTCACCGCCCGACTCTGCCCACCCAGCTCCCGCTCCCGATCCCTCATCCCCTCCACTCCCAACCCCCGATACTCCCACCAGTCCGGCAATTCATACCCGTCCCGCACCCATTGCGCCGCGCACAACGCCCGCACCTCCACACTGTCCGCCACAAACCCCAGCGCCCGACGCCACCGCACCACCTCAAACACAGTCCCCGCCACAAACCCCCGATCCCGCTTCCCCCACCTCGGATTCCCCCCAAGCACCTTCCCCAGCGCATGATCCAGCACACCCCGCCCCCCAAACACGGCCTCAACCACCGCCGCCGCGGCCTCTGCTAACTGTCGGTGCATCTTCATCTCCCCCCAAGCTCACCACCACTTCCCCCTCCACGCAATCGCTTCCCGCCCCCTCCCCACCCACTCCCAACCAGCCACTCTCTCCGCACCAGCCCCTGTAGCAAGGCCGTCTCGGCCTTGTCTCCGCCCAAGCAATCCACCACCTGCTCTCCCTCCGCACGGAATGCGGCTAGCCACCCTCTCCCAACAAGCACCGGGCACGCGAGGCTCTGTACTCGCGATCTCCCAACGCGCTCTCTCCCCTCCGCCCGCCGCAGGCTCTGGACTGCTGGGAGAATCACAGCTCTCTCTGCGTGCGGAGCACGCCTACCCGCACCTCTCGCAACACACCTCCCCCCGTGTCCCAAAGGGACACCGTATCCCAGCCCAGAGCACCGCTCTGGGTCCCTCACCACCCCACACCCCGCGTTCTGAAGGAACGCCGCATACCCATCGCCAACAATTCCACCACTCCGCCCCCCGCACTCCACCATTCGCCCACCACCCCACCCACACGAATTCACTTCCCCACAATGCCTCCCAGCGTCGACGAGCGCTAGCGAGTCAGCAGGGCCTGATACCGTAGAAACCCCTCCCCAGCCCAGCTGACCCGGATGTCGCGCCCCGTCAATCATACCCACTGAATCTCAGGCAGTTGCAAGGTTCTGCAACCCATCGCCACACCCCGATTGCAAAGGGATATAACACCAGATACAGTGAATCAAACAACCGTTAGCCAAAGAAACATGACAGAAAGCCGCACACTTTCCGAAATCGTCGGCCCGTGGGAAGAGTCGGACTTAAAGAGCGGCCTGATCGCACGATGCCGGGAAGCGTGGGTCAAGCCTATTGGGAGTTTAAGCCGAGAAGAGTTGGCGACGCTGCTGAGGCAGAAGATCGCCGTCGATCACTTGGTCCCGATTGCAAACGAGAAGATCTCCGCTGGCATCGACGACGATACCGAGCTGTATGAGGGAGAACTCGCCGCCGCTATCGAACATGCAAAGAGAGACTGACACTTTGTGGGTGGAAAAGGCGGACAAGCTTCCTCGTTCGCTTCATTCCATAAGACCTACGCGGCCGCGCCACCACATTTATCGTTCAGCCAAAAACAACACCATGCGCGCTCTAATCACTCTTGCCACTCTGTTCCTTGCGGGATGCGCAGCGACAGTGAGCCGCGAGCACTCAGTGCCCACGACAAGCAATCGATACGCGATCTCGTTTCATCAATCACCCAGTCGTGAATTCGGCGGTCAATCCTTCTATGAGATTCGGGTTCGTGAATCGGATTCGCTCATCGGAAGAGTTCCTTCGGAGATCAAGGTTGACCAACGTGGAGTCGACGACAGACCACTAAGAGTCGGAAGGGACTTCAGGCCGTTGGCAGTTTCAAGCCCCTCTGGAAGAACAATCATCATCACTGAAGATTGTTGGGAGGCGATTCCGTTCAACACCTATCTCGTAATCCGCCTCTCGGAGGGCAAAATTGCCTCAAGCGTGTATCGAGACATCCCCCGACACTCAACGAGCCCGGGTCCCATCTACGGGTATTCGGCGACCGTAGAATCGCTAACTGACCATGAAGTCACCGTATCCTACGGGGACGTCTCAACGAAGACCTTCATGATTGACTCGCTTCCTCTACTGACCCCCGAGACACCAGGAACTTAAGAAGCCGAACACGAACCAGTTCATGATTCAGGACGAGTATCGAGACTACCTGACCACCAGACCCAAACGCACACCGTGACCCACAGCACCGTTGACCGACAACCAACCGAGGGTAAACAAAACGAATGCACCGAAAATGACCAACTTCCCACGCCCACTCACGGATGAGGAGCGAACTCTTGTGCGGTGGATGCTCCAGCATGGAGAGCCCGGAGCCAAGATGTATCTGGAGCAACTCGATGAGGCAGTGGTCTCAGGAGGGTGCAGTTGTGGATGCGCCAGCATCGATTTCCAGATCGCAGACCGGCATCCCGACCCGCAGCAGGGAATGACCATTCTTTCCAAATTCCGCCACCTCAACGCTCCCGTTACCCTCCCGTGACAGATGACCGTCCATCCTTCGCACGCCGCTGGATCCGCAGGCTTGCCATAGCCGGTGCGGTCATCCTCTGCCTGATTGGGCTCGCTTGGTGGTTGGGCCCGATACGACCATTGATTTTCACTGCATCGGATATCCATGAGTACTACGAGGATGCAGGGTTCACCGGAGATTTCGCCCGATTAATCACCGCCAGATGCACGCCGGATGCGTTCCACAAGTATGCCCGGCAGCAAGGCCTTCAGCCTGTCATTGGCGATACTTTGCCGCGGGAGTGCCCTGGTTGGGATCGCTGCAATGAAGCGTGGTGGACGCCCCCTGTTTCATACCGGGGCGCCTATTACAGCTGCGAATCAGGAGGGAGTCGCCGCATTCTTGCATACAAGGACGGTACTCTTTACTATGACATTGTGTCATGGTAGAATCCCAGTTGCCTCATCCCCTACCCAATCAATTGCCCGTCGGCCGCGGGTTGTACCGCACTGGAAAACAATGCCCGCCATGATTCTGTGGAGACAGGGGGCCAGCTGTCCATCGAGCCTTCTTCCCCGCTAACTACGTCCAGACCAAACTCAAATCGCCCAAGGTAGCCAGCGTTCTTGATCGCCTGATCGAACCCGGGCTCCGACCAGCCTCACCCTCACCAAAAAACAGGGCCGCAGCGCCACGACAGCACTGCGGCCCCATCCTGACATAAATCCCTCTCACTTCACCGTCTCGAAACACGCCGCTTCCTTCGTCGAACGCGCGTAAATCTTCCCGTCCGCCAGCGTCGGCGTCGACCAGCACTTCCCGTCCAGCACGTCCGCCCGCGCCAGTTCCTTGTACCCGTCCGGCTCCGCCGCAATGATCACCAGCTCGCCCTTGTCGCTCAATGCCAGCAGCCGGTCACCTGACAGAATCACATTCCCCGGCCCGAACCCTTCCTTCGACCACAGCACCTTCCCCGTCCGGATGTCCACACACTTCACAGGACCGCTCCCGTAGTTCTTGAACTGAAACATCCCGTACAGCTTCCCATCCCGCACCACCGGCGTGCTCCAGTGATTCGCCACTTCATTGCCTTCCGTCCGCCAAAGTTCCTCACTCGTCCACTCGCTCCCCTTCTTCGCAATCTTGTACGCCCCGCCACCGACACCGTACCCCGCAGAGCAATACACCACGTCCTCGAACACCACCGGCGACGCCGCCGTGCTAACATTGAACTTGTACGCCTGACGCCACAGCACTTTCCCATCCCCAGGTGTCACCGCCACCAACCCTTCCTTCGTGAAGAAAATGATCTGCCGCGTCCCGTGAATCGTCGCCGCAATCGGCGTCGCATGCGTGATCGTATCGTCTTCCGCCTTCCACTTAAGAGTGCCACGATCCTTGTCGAACGCCAGAAACGCCGCACCCTTCCCGCCCCCGCTCACAATCACCAACCCACCCTCAACCAGCGGCGACGTCGCATTCTGCCACGAAATGTTCTTCCCGCCGAAATCCTTCGCCACATCCTTCTGCCACACGACTTTCCCGGTCTTCGCATCAAAACACGCCAAGTCCAGATTCGCCCCGTACGTGTACACTTTCCCGCCACTGATCGTCGGCGTGCTCCGCGGTCCGTCCCCGCCCTTGTTGTCACCCGTCCCGTCATCCCCACCGCCCTGATACTTCGCCAGCTTCAACGGCTTCGCCCACAGCTCCTTCCCACTCGCCGCATCCATCACCACCACAAATTCCGTCGGCGTCCCGTCATCCTCACGCGTCACCAATGTCGCCGCCACACCCCCACTCACCGTCACCGAACTGAACCCGTTCGTCGCAGGCACTTTCCACACTTCCTTCGGTCCCTTCTCGTCCCACGCCTTCCCCAACTCCGCCGCCGTCACACCATCACCCGCAGGCCCGCGATACGTCGGCCAATCCGTGCCGCCCCCCCCACTCTTGACCGGCAGCGCCGCCCCAGCCGCAGCCACCAGAGAAATCATCACTACCGACACTACAGGAATTCGTTGAAGGATCATACCACCCACAAAACACCCGACCGCACCCGAACGTCAAGCCTCCTTCCCTCCCGACCCGCGGAACGCTCCCCTCCCCACCTCCCACCCCCCCACAACCAAAACACCATTGGAAAATCCCGCCCTCCCGCCGCGTATTCCCCTGCTCTCATCCCCCGTCATGGCTCCATTCTCCTCCCGCTTCCTCGCCGCCGCAGCTTCCTTCTGCCTCGTCGCCGCCGCCTCCGCTCAGGCCCCCGCCCTCCCCGCCCTCCCGGAATCCGGCCCGCTCGCCTTCCGTGAAGGCGACACCGTCGTCATGCTCGGCGACACTTTCCTCGAACGCGACGGCAACTACGGCCACCTCGAAGCCGCCCTCACCGCCGCCTGCGCCGGAAAACACGTCCGCTTCCGCAACATGGGCTGGTCCGGCGATACCCCCCGCTGCGAAAGCCGCTCCTACTTCGGCCCGCCCCAGGAAGGCTTCGACCGCCTCAAAGCCCAGCTCACCGAAATCAAACCCTCAGTCGTCATCCTCTGCTACGGCGCAGTCGACGCCTTCAACGCCCCCGCCGGCCTCCCCGACTTCCTCGCATCCTACCGCCGCCTCCTCGACATGGTCACCGAGGTCTCCAAACCCTCGATCATCCTCATGGCCCCGCCAGCCACCGGCGATCACCCGGCCCTCGCCCAGCACCTCCCCAAACTCGAAGCCACCCGCGACGCCATCAAATCCCTCGCCGCTGAACGCCACGCCCGCTTCGCCGACACGCTCGCCGCGACCCTACCAGTCAAAAAACAAACCGTCAACGGGGTCACCTTCACCGAGGCCGACTACGCCGCCATGACCCCTGCCGTAATCACTTCCCTCGGCCTCCCAACCCCAGCCCAAGACGACACCAACCGCCTCGCCGAACTCCGCAAGGCCGTCGTCGAAAAACAACGGCTCTTCTTCTACCGCTGGAGACCCCAAAACGAAATCTACCTCTTCGGCGCACGCAAACACGAACAAGGCAACAACGGGGTCGAAATCCCCATGTTCGACCCGCTCATCGCCAAACAGGAAGCCGCCATCGCCGCCATCGCCGCCAAAGCCAAAGGCGCTAACTGATCCCGCCGCTCCTCTCCCTATTCTCCTAACACTCCCTTTCCCGTCCTTTCCCCCACCATGAAGCGGATCACCACTTCCCTCCTCGCCCTCACCGCCGCCGCTCAGGCCCAGCGCGATCTCAAGGAAATCCCCTCCGTCGACCCTGCCGTCGAACAGGCCACTTTCAAACTCTCCCCGGAACTCGAAGTCAATCTCTTCGCCCAGGACCCGCTCATCGCTAAACCCATCCAGATGGCATGGGACGAAAAAGGCCGTCTCTGGGTCGCCAGCTCCGCCATCTACCCTCACATCAAACCAGCTCAGGAACAGTCTGACAAAATCGTCGTCCTCGAAGACACCGACCACGACGGTAAAGCCGACAAAAGCACCGTCTTCTACGAGGGCCTCCTCATCCCCACAGGCATCCTTCCAGGCGACGGCGGTGCCTACGTCGCCAACAGCACCGAACTCCTCTTCATGAAGGACACCGACGGAGACGGCCGCGCCGACTCCAAAGAGGTCATCATGAGCGGCTTCGGTACCGAAGACACTCACCACATCCTCCATAGCATCAAACGCGGTCACGACGGCTGTCTCTACTTCAATCAGTCGGTCTACATCCACACCCACTCCGAAACCCCCTTCGGCGTCCGCCGTCTCATGGGCTCGGGCATCTGGCAGTTCCGCACCGAAACCAAACGCGCCGAGGTCTTCGCCATGGGCCACGTCAACCCATGGGGCCACGTCTGGGATTCATGGGGCCAGAGCTTCGTCACCGACGGCGCTTACGGCGAGGGCATCAACTATTCCTTCCCGGGTGCCACCTTCATCTGTCTCCCTAACCAACTCCCTCGCATCCTCCGCGGCCTCAACCCGGGCCAGCCGAAACACTGCGGTCTCGAAGTCATCAGCGGCCGCCACTTCCCAGCCGAATGGCAGGGCGATATGATCACCTGCGACTTCCGCGGCCATCGCGTCAACCGCTTCAAGGTCTCCGACAACGCCTCAGGCTTCTCCTCCCAGCAGCTCGGCGACGTCGTCACCAGCACCCACGGATCATTCCGCCCCATCGACCTCAAAATGGGCCCCGACGGCGCGCTCTACATCGCCGACTGGTACAACCCTATCATCCAGCACGGCGAAGTCGACTTCCGCGACGAACGCCGCGACCACACCCACGGCCGCATCTGGAGGCTCACCGCCAAAGGCCGCGAACCTTCCCCGCGCATCAACTTCGCCGCCCAGTCCATCACCGACCTCATCGCGCTCCTCAAAGCCCCGGAACAATGGGTTCGCCTCGACGCCAAACAGGAACTCAAATCCCGCCCGCACGACGCCGTCATCGAAGCACTCAAAGCAGCCTTCGCCTCCGCCGGCAATGACACCGCTTTCCTCCGCGAAATCACATGGGCCGTCCAGACCGTCGCCGACTTCGACCTCAAATGGCCCTTCGACACCGCCCTCATCGACTCTCTCCTGAAACACGACGCTAGCACCAAAGGCGTCGCCGCCCGCGTCCTCGGCTTCGTCCTCCGCGACGGCAAAGGCCCGCAAGCCCTCACCCTGACCGCTCCGCTCGCCTCCGACCCCTCCCCGCGCGTCCGCCTCGAAGCCGTCAACGCCCTCCGCATGGCCGGCTCCCCAGCCGCCGTCGAAGCCGCCTGCCGCGTCCTCGATCACCCCATGGACGAAAACATCGACTTCGCCCTCTGGCTCACCTGCCGCCAGCTCGCCGACACATGGCTCCCCGCCTTCCAGAAAGGCGAAATCACCTTCGGCGGGAACATCACTCAAATCTCCTTCGCCCTCAAAGCCGCCGACCGCCCTCAGGCCGTCGGCGCTCTCCTCGCCCTCGTCGCTGATGGCAAGGTCTCCGGCGATCGCGTCAAGGACGTCATCGCCCTCGTCGGCGCGCTCGGCTCCAAAGAAGATCTCCAGAAGCTCCTCGCCATGGCCGCCAAAGCCGAAATGCGTGCTCCCGTCTTCAACGCCCTCGCCGTCGCCATGCGCCAGCGCAAAACTGCCGCCGACGGCGCTGACGCTTTTGTCAGGCCCGCCCTCGCTGACCCCGACCGCGCCACCGCTGACGCCGCCGCCAATCTCGCCGGCGCTTACCTCCTCCCAGCCCTCGAGGACCCGCTCCTCAAGCTCGCGAAAAATGGCTCGCTCAACGCCATCCGCGCCCTCCAGGCCATGACCGGCAACCGCGCTTCCACGCTCCTCCTAACCCTGGCCGATCAAACGGACGCTCCCGATCTCCGTACCGAGATCCTCGCCACCATCGCCGCCGCCGACCCCGCCGGTGCCGTACCCCCAGTCCTCAAATGGCTCCCCAATGCCCCCGCCGAAGCCGGCACGCGCATCGTCGAGGCCTTCATCGCTCGCAAAGACGGCCCCGCAATCCTAGCCGCCGCCCTCAAGGATCAGAAAATCCCCGCCGCCGTCGCCTCCGCCGGCATCCAGAAAGCCAGTTCCGCAGGCGGCGACACTAAGGCCCTCGTCGAAGCCCTCACCATCTCCGGCGGTCTCCAGCCAGTCATGGCCCTCTCGCCTGACCAACTCTCCGCCATGATGGCCGAAGTCAAAACCTCCGGCGACCCCGCCCGCGGCGAACTCGTCTACCGCCGCGCCTCCCAGCAATGCCAGGTCTGCCACGCCATCGGCGCAGTCGGCGGCATCGTCGGCCCCGACCTCGTCTCCATCGGCGCTAGCGCCCCAGTCGACTACATCATCGAAAGTCTCCTCGAACCTTCCAAGAAGATCAAGGAGGGCTACGCCACCACCATGCTCAGCACCAAAGACGGCGGCATCCACAGCGGCTTCCTCGTCCGTCAGGACGATCGCGAGGTCATCCTCCGCGACGCCGCAGGCAATATCGAATCCATCCCCGCGAACACGGTCGCCAGACAGGAGTCCATCCCCGTCTCTCTCATGCCCCCAGGCCTCACCGCCACGCTCCGCCGCGACGAATTCATCGACCTCGTCCGCTTCCTCTCCGAACTCGGCAAGGACGGCGCTTACAAGGTCCAGGAAGACGGGACCGCCCGCCGCTGGCGCTCCGCTCAGCCTCTCCCAGACATGGGCCGCTGGCTCAGTCTCAAAGGCACCCGCGGCTTCGCCGACGCCGCCTCCGAACTCACATGGCTCCCGCTCTACTCCCACGTCGACGGTACGCTCCCCATCACGGATGCCGCCCCCTTCAAAGCCGGCGGCCGTACCCAGGCGGTCCTCCAGACGGAAATCGATGTCACCACCGCAGGTAAAGTCGGTCTCCGCATCAACGACGCCGCTGGCCTTCAGATCTTCGTCGGCAACGCCGCCGTCACCCCAGCCGCGGAACTCTCCCTCGACCTCCCAGCCGGTCGCTCCACCATCACCGTCGTCGTCGACGCCGCCGCTCGCAAAACCCCGCTCAAACTCTCCACGTTCCGCCCGGACGGCTCCCCAGCCGCCGTCCGCCCAGTCGGCGGCAACTGACTCATCGATCACCCTAACGCCATGAACCCACTCGACGTCTCCCGCCGCCACTTCCTCAAGGACTGCGGGGTCGGCCTCGGCAAAATCGCCCTCGCCGGGCTCCTCTCAGACTCCCTCACATCTCGCGCCGCCGCCGTCACGCCCCGCACCCCGCACTTCAAGGGCAAGGCCAAACGCGTCATCCACCTCTTCATGGCCGGTGCCCCCAGCCAGCTCGAACTCTTCGACCACAAACCAGCCCTCGCCAAACTCGAAGGCAAACCGCTCCCTCCCTCCGTCATCGGCGGCCAGCGCTACGCCTTCATCAGACCAGACGCCGCCGTCCTCGGCCCTCAGTTCAAATTCGCCCGTCACGGCCAGTCCGGCCTCGAACTCGGAGAAACACTCCCACACCTCGCCTCCATCGCCGACGAGATCTGTCTCATCAAATCCTGCACCACAGACCAGTTCAACCACGCCCCCGCTCAGATCTTCTTCCAGACCGGCTTCTCCCAGCCAGGCCGCCCCTCCATGGGCAGCTGGGCCCTCTACGG
>JAIXPK010000414.1 GCA_027486335.1 Verrucomicrobiaceae bacterium
CAGCGCGGAGCAGCGGGAACGATGCTAGTGGCGGGAGACAGCCGCTGGACAGCGTATCTTCCTGACCGATTTTTCGGATCTGCGCCCCGCGAGACCGAGGTGGTGGGGCGGTACTGGATGTGGGAACTGCCGCGGGTGGTCCGGTCCCTGAGAGGGGAGGCTGACGTCACGGTGGTGCGTGCCGACCGGATGACTGGTCGGATGATGCCGTGGATGATGGCAGGAGGGACGAGCATCTGCGTGCCTGAATGGGTGCGCATGGCGGCCCCGGTACCTTCGGAAGGCCACCGGTTTGCATCGAGTCAGGCGCGACGCGACATCAGTGTGATCCGCCGCCATGGACTGGGATGGCGGACCAGTAAGGACGAGCGTGAACTGGAGGTATTCATCGAGCGGGATTACTGGCCCTACATGCGGCGACGTTATGGCGAGGCGGCGTATCTGCGGTCGAGGGCATGGTTGCGGCGTCGATTTGCGAATGGAGGGATTCTGTGGGTTGAGCGGGGAGGCGAGCCGGTGGCGGGAGTTGTGTTTGATGTGGAGAAGAGCAGACTTCGCTATCTTGCGGTAGCGTGTGCGGGCGCGGACGAGCGGCTGCTGGGGATCGGGGCGGTGTCGGCAACGTATTTATTCTGTTTTGAGAAGGCCCGGATGCTGGGATTGCGGACGCTGGACATGCGCAACTGCCGACCGTGCCTCGGGGATGGTCTGCATGCGGCGAAGCGGAAGTGGGGTGGACGGCTTGTGAGGCCCGATGAGCTGACGCATGATTGGCACGTGAGCTGGAAGCCGGGGAATGCGAATGCGCAGCGGTTTCTGAGGGAGTCGCCACTTGTCTGCCGGGATGCGGGTGGGTACTATGCGGTCACGGTGGGAAGGGACGAAGGGCGGGAGCGAGAGACGGAGAAAGGCGAGGCTGGCGGGGCGGTGGAGACGGAAGGAGTGATCCGGCATCCGATGGAAAGCACCAGATTGCGGTGAGCGGCGACGCGGGAGACTGTGGCGGAGATCGAAATGAAAGGAGGGGGTTCAATCCTGCCAGCCGCCGCCGAGGGCTTTGTAGAGCCGGACGAGGTTGAGGGTGAGTTGGGTGCGGGATTGGACGCAGTCGTCTTCGGTGAGGAGGAGGGCGCGATCGGCTTCGAGGACATCGATGAAGCCGGTGAGGCCTGCGAGGTGGCGGTCGCGGGCGAGATTGCGGGCGCGTGAGGCGGCGGAGGAGCTGTTGGTGAGACTGGCGAGACGGCGTTGTTCCTGACCGAAGTCGACGAGTGCGGATTCGACGTCTTCGAGTGCGGAGAGGACGGTTTTTTCGTAGTTGGCGGCGGCGGCTCTGGTGTTAGCGGACTGGGCGTCGGCGGCGGCGCGGAGTTGGCCGGCGTTGAAGATGGGCCAGCTGAGACTGGGGCCGAGGGACCAGAGATTGCTCTGGTTATTGAAGAGCGAGGAGGCTTCGACGGATTGGAGGCCGGAGGCGGAGGTGAGGCGGAAGCGCGGGTAGAGATTGGCGACGGCGACGCCGATGCGGGCGTTGGCGGCGGCGAGTTCGCGTTCGGCGCGGCGGATGTCGGGGCGGCGGAGGAGGAGATCGCTGGGGAGCCCGACGGGGACCCCGCGGAGGTGAGAGGGGAGCGGTTTTGGGGAGGTGAGGTCCGGGACGAGGTCGGCTGGGGTGGTGCCGAGGAGGACGCCGAGACGGTAGATGGAGCGGCGGGCACCGGCTTCGAAGATGGGGAGGGAGGCGGCGGTGGCTTCGGCCTGTTGTTCGGCGCGGGCGACATCGAGGTCTGTGGCGAGGCCTGCGGCGAGCCGCTGGGAGGTTAGGGTGAGGGTGTCGCGCTGGGATTTGAGGTTCTGTTCGGCGACGAGACGGCGGGCCTGATTGCCGCGGAGTTCGAAGTAGGCGGCGGCGGTTTCAGCGGCGAGGGCTACTTTGACGGCGCGGAGGTTTTCGACGGCGGCGTCGAGCGAGGCGTTAGCGGCTTCCGAGGCGCGGCGGAGACCGCCGAAGAAGTCGATTTCCCATGAGGCGTCGATGCGGAGGTCGAGCTGGGATTGGGGGTCGAAGAGGCCGGGGATGTGGATATTGCGGCCGGTGGGGGAGTTTTCGCTGAGTTTCTGGCGGGTGGCTGAGGCTGAGCCGTCGACTTGGGGGGCGAAGGAAGCGGAGGCGGAGCGGCGGGCGGCGCGGGCTTCGTCGATGCGGGCGGCGGCGGCGCGGAGGTCGGGGTTGGCGGCGAAGGCGCGGGTGATGAGCGAGTCGAGTTTGGGGTCTTTGAAGTCGTGCCACCAGCGGGTGAGGTCTTTGGCGGGGGAGGGATCGCCCTGACTGAAGGCTGGACCGGAGATGTCAGGGGGTGACTGGTAGTCCGGGCCGACGGAGCGGCAGGAGGCGAGGAAGGCCGGGAGAGCGGCGAGGGAGATGAGACGAGGGGACATGAGGGGAAGGGAGTCAGAAGGTGGCGGCGGGATCGGCTTCGATGAAGACGTCCATCTGCTGGCCGGGGAAGAGACGGGCGGAGGGTTGGTCGATGCGGTAGATGACCTGGAGGACGCGGGTATCGACCCGTTCATTGGCGGATCCGGTCAGGGAGATCTTGGGGATGACGCAGGGTTCGAAGCGGACGAAGACGAGGGATTGGCGGGAGAGGTGGTGGCCGCGGACGACGGCGGAGGCGGGAGCGCCATCGCGGACTCGGACGGCTTCGTGTTCATCGACATCGACCCTAACGTGGAGGTGGGAGAGATCGCCCATGAGGATGAGATTGGAGCTGGCGGGGGAGGCGGCGAATTCGCCTGGGCGGATGCGGACCTGGAGGATGTGGCCGTCGATGGGGGCGAGGATGGTGGATCGGGTGATGTCGGTGGAGATGACGGAGGTGGCGGCGTGGGCGGCGGCGGCGGCGGCGCGGGCGGCAGCGAGGGAGGATTCGGCGGCGGCGAGGTGGGCGGCGGCGGCGTCGCGTGCGGAGCGGCGGCGGGTCATTTCCTCGCGGCTGAGACGGGCGGCGGCGGCGGGGAGACTTTCGGCCATGGCGAGGACGGCCTCGGCTTCGGAGAGGGTGGCGCGGGCGGATTGGATGTTAGCGCTGGCGGTGGGGATGGCGGCGTCGAGGGAAGCGGCGTCGGCTTCGGCTTTGAGGCGTTGGGCGGAGAGGGCGCGGGTGTCGAGCTGGATGAGGGGAGTGCCTGCGGTGACTTGGTCGCCTGGTTTGACGAAGACCTTTTCGACGAGGGCGGAGAGGGGGACGCCGATGGCGATGTTTTCGGATTTGGGTTCGATGAGGCCGACGGCGGCGACGCAGTCAGGGAATGTGGAGGAAGGCGGGGGGAGGGGAGGGTTGGTGGAGGTGGTGTGGGGCTGGCTGCGGACGATGCTGATGATGGAGACGGCGAGGATGGCGGCGGCGATGGAGGGAAGAGTGAGGGATTTCATGGGAGATGGGGAGATGGGAAGAGAGCGGGTCAGACGGCGGCGGTGGCGTTAGGGTGATCGATGTGCGTGATGATGCCGTCGTCCATGTGGGCGATGGCGTCGGCGAAGTGGAAGATGCGGTTGTCGTGGCTGACGACGAGGACGGCGCGGTCCGGGTGGACGGCGGAGGCGGCGAGGAGTTCCATGACACGGTGACCGGTTTCGTGGTCGAGGGCGGCGGTGGGTTCGTCGCAGATGACGAGACGGGGTTGGTGGACGAGGGCTCTGGCGAGGGCGACGCGCTGCTGCTGACCGCCGGAGAGACGAGCTGGCGGTTGGTGGAGACGGTCGCCGAGGCCGAGTTTGTCGAGGATGGCGGAGGCTTGTTCGAGGGCGTCGCGGCGCTTCATGGAAGCGGCGAGGAGAGGGACGGCGACATTTTCTGCGACGGAGAGAGCGGGGATGAGGTGGTACTGCTGGAAGACGAAGCCGATGTCCTTGCGGCGGAGCCTGACGGCGTCGTCCGGGGGCATGGAGGCGAGGTCGCGGCCGAAGAGGGAGACGGAGCCTGAGGACGGCTGGAGGAGCCCGGCGATGACGGAGATGAGGGTGGTTTTGCCGCAGCCGCTAGGGCCTGCGAGGAACGTGATCTGGCCGGAGGCGGCGGTGAAGTCGATGCCGCGGAGGACGTGGACTCTGGTATCGCCGTTGCCGAAGTGGCGGTGGATCTGGTGGCAGTGGACTGCGGGAGTGTTCATGAGCGGAAGACGATGGCTGGGTCCATGAGGGCGACGCGGCGCGCCATGATGGTGACGGCGGTGATGGTGATGGCGGCGAGTGCGGCGCAGGTGCCGGCGGCGACCTGGGGAGGCAGGACGATGCCGCGGAGGAAAGGTTCGGAGGCGGCGGCGTGTGTGGTGATGGCGGTGAGGCCGGTGCCGAAGGCGCAGCCGATGGAGAGGACGAAGAGACCCTGACAAAGGACCATGGCGATGATGCGGGCTTTGGTAACGCCCATGACGCGGCAGACGGCGAGCTGCGTGGTGTGTTCGCGGACGAACATGGAGAACGTCTGAGCGGTGATGGCGGTGCCGGTGAGGAGGCCGATGGCGATGGTGATCCAGAAGAGACGGGGGACGCCCTGACTGTTATAGAAACGGCGTGCCATTTCGCCGAAGCCTGCGCGGTCCATGGCGGAGAGCCCGGTGGCGGCGGTGATGCTTTCGCAGACGGCGGCGCGGTTGGCACCGGGGGTGAAGTCGCCGATGATGAACGTGGCGGTGCGGTTTTCTGCCTTGTTGAGCCTGAGGGCGGTGACGCGGCTGCAGTGGAGGATGGGGAATCCAGTGAAGGGGGCGGAGGCCTCGGTCATGCCAGTGAGGACGAGGGATTCGTCGAGGATGCGGATGCGGCGGGGGAAGTGCACTGGTTCACCGGGGAACAACTGGGCATAGCCGCCGGGGTCGACTGCGCAGGTTCCGGCTGGGCGGATGGCTTCCGGCTGGCCGATGCGGAAACGTGAGGGAAGACCGACCATGGAGGCTTCGTCGACGCCCATGACGGTGACGGTGCAGAGGAGACCGCTATCGCTGCGCGCCATGGTATCGATTTTGAGGAGCGGGACAGCCCATGCGACGCCGGAGCGGCTTCTGACCCGTTCGAGAGTGCCGTCCTTGACGGGTTTGGCCTGTTCGAAGCAGCGGGTGTCGGGTTCCATGACCCAGAGGGGTGCGTCGGTGACGTCGTCGATCTGGGCCGTCATCATGCGGTAGAGACTGGCGAGGATGGCGCACTGGTTCTGCATGAGGAAGACTGAGAACGTGACAGCGAGGATCATGGCCGTGCACTTGGCGCGGTCGGTGCGCAGCATGGTGAGGGCGATGCGGATCATGGTCGGCCTCCTTTCCGGCGGGGGGAAGGGGTGGCGGCCGGTTGGAGGAGCGAGCGGGCGAGATCCCGGAGGAGGGCGGGGATGGCGTCGGGTTGTACGGCACTGTCGACGGCGCTGCGTGCGAGGAGGCCGTCGAAGGCTGCGATGATGAAGGTGGCGACGGCATCCGGGTCAATGCTAGCGGAGATGCGGCCAGCTGCGGCGTCCGAGCGGATGCGTTCGGCGAGGTGCGCGGTCATGACGTGATAGGAGGCGACGACGACGGGACGGACCCGGGGATTGCGCGAGGCTTCTGCGAGGACTTCGAGGAGCATGACAGGTGCTCCGTCCATGAGATCGACTTCTGGTTCTTCTTCTTCGAGCCGCTGCGCGACGGCGTCGACGAGATCGATGGCGGAGGCGTCGGCGGGAACGGTGAGGAGGAGGGCTTCCCATTCGTGACGTTCGGCGGAGACCATTTCGATGATGATGTCGTCCTTGGCGGCGAAGTAGCGGTAGAGGGCGCCGGGGCTCATGGCGGCCTCGTCGCAGATTTCCTTCATGGAGGTGGCATGGAAGCCACTGCGGCCGAAGCAGCGGGTGGCGGCGTCGAGGATGCCGCGGCGGCGGGAGTCGTAGTTGTGGGACCGAGCGCCCTTGGTTTTCATAAGTGCGAACGAATGTTCGTATTTATCCGGGATGGCAAGTGGAATGTCGGGAGGGTGTGAGTGGGGTGTGGGGGTTCACGAGCGGAAGACTGCGGCGGGTTCCAGTTGGAGAACCTTGCGGAGGCTGAGGGCGGCGGCGGCGAGGACGACGAGGGCCATGAGTGCGGCGACGCCTGCGGCGTTCTGCCAGAGGAGGATGATGCCTCTGGTGGCGAGTTGGCGGCTGAAGGTTTCGAAGAAGAGGGCGGCCATGCCGGTGCCGATGGCGAAGCCGGAGAAGCCTGCGACGGCGGCCTGGAGGAGGACCATGCGAGCGAGGGTGGGGTTCGTGACGCCGATGGCTTTGAGTGCGGCGAACTGGCGGAGGTTTTCGACGGTGAAGAGGTAGAACGTCTGGCCGCTGACGACGAGGCCGACGATGATGGCGATGGCGATGGTGATGCCGAAGTTGACGGGGATGCCGGTGTTAGCCATGTAGTAGCGGATGCAGTCCCATGCGAAGTCGAGGGAGGATCGGGCGCGGAGGCCGGTGGTGGAGGAGATGCGGTTGGCTAGGTCGTTGGGGGAGATTCCGGGTTGGGGTCGGGCGAGGACGAAGGAGAGCTGACTGCGTTCGCGGCCGCGGAATTCGCGGGCTTCCGAGTAGCGGGCGTGCATGATGGGGAAGTTAGTGAAGGGGGCGGCGGCGTCGCTGATGCCGACGATGGTGGCGCGGCGGTCGTTGAGTTCGAGGGTATCGCCGGTGCGGAGGGGGGTGGAGGGGAAGAGGAGACGGAAGCCGGCTTCGTCGATGATGATGCTGTTGGGTTCGCGGAGGCGGTCCCATGAGCCGAGGAGCATGCGGCGGGGAGCGCCTGTGAGGGTGGCGTCGTCGAGGCCGATGACGATGGCCTGGTTGAAGCGGCCGGAGGCGGTGCGTGCGACGGGGAGGTCTTTGAGGAGACGGACGGCCCATGCGACGCCGGGGACGGCGCGGACGCGGAGGAGGTCGGTGTCTTTGAGGGCTTTGGTTTCGTCGAAGTACTGAGTGGCGGGGTCCATGACCCAGACCTCGGCGTCGGTCACATCGAGGATGCGGTTGGCCGTGCGTTTCATGATGCCGGCGAAGATGCTGGTCTGGTTTTCGAGGAGGAAGGTGGAGAAGGCGATGGCGAAGACGAGGCCGAGGTATTTGGCTTTGTCGGCGGAGAGCATGCGGAGGGCGACGAAGTACATGATTTGGAATGAGGGGCGAACTTTGACCAACGGTCGATTTCGGGGTAAAAAAGGGGTAGGAGAGTCAGGCTGGGATGAGGAAGGCGGCGGCGTCTGGGAAGATTTCGGAGACGATGCGTTGGTCGGTGGCGGCGTAGTTGTGTTCGTGGAGGAGAGGTTTCCAGCCGAGCCCGTCGCAGACGAGGTCCTGGTTGAGGCGGACGCTGAGGAGAGGGTTATCGATGCCAGCGAAGACGCGGAGGTTGTGTTCCATGCCGACGACGTGGCTGCCGATGGTGATGGAGATGAGGGCCATGGTGGCGTGTTCTGCGGACCATGGGAGGCGGGGCATGTCGCCGAGGGCGATGGCTGAGACGATGATATTGTAGAGGGTGCGCCAGCAGCGGGCACCGGCACGGGCGTGGGCTTCCTTGCGTTCCGGGGAGGCTTTTTCCCAGAAGGAAGCGGATTTGAGCATCATTTCGATGTGGAAGAAGTCCGGGTGACGGTGGGCGAAGACGCAGGACGCGAGGCCGATGGCGCGGCCTTGTTCGCGGGTGGAGCCTTTGAAGGAGGCGGCTTGTTCGAAGAGGTCGGCGCGGAGGTTGAGGATGCGTGAGGCGACGGCGAGGACGAGGTCTTCTTTGGAGCTGAAGTGCTGGTAGAGTGTGCCTTTGGAGTATTCGACGGCGACGGCGAGTTGTTCCATGTTCCATGCCTGGAAGCCTTTTTCTGCGAGGAGACGGCGGGCGTGGTCGAGGATGAGTTCCTCGCGGGCTTTGAGGTCGCGTTCCTTGCGGAGGGAGGTGACGGCTGGTGCCATGGGGATGGGGGATGGGAGCGCAGAGGGTGGGTGGGCGCAAGTGGATTTTTGACCGATGGTCATTTTATGATCGGGGAGCCGTCTTGGGTGAGGTGGCAGGAAGGGAAACGCCCTGCGGGAGTGGGTACTCCGGCAGGGCGTGAGGAGAGGGCGTTGGGCCCGAAGAGGGGTTTACTCAGGCGCGGCGGCGACGGGCGAGGCCGAGGAGGGCAGCGGCGGAGAGGAGGGCGGAGGAAGGTTCCGGGATGGCCTGGAAGGAGATTTCGCCGAGGCCGACGCGGTCACCGCCTGGGGGAGGGCCGAAGCCGCCGCCGGAGTAGTAGTTGTCGGTGACGGTGAATTCGACGAAGCGAGCGATTTGGATGCCGCTGGTGAACGGGTGGCTATCGCGGGTAGTGCTGGAGATAGCGGCGGTGAAGGATTCGACTGGGGCTCCGGAGAAGGTGCCTGTGGTGGAGAATCGGAGGGAGAAGGCGCTGACGCCGTTGGCGTTGCCGTTGTTATAGCCCCATGTGCTGATTTCCGAGAGAGGGAGGTCGGTGCCGAGGTCGAGGACGAGAATTGGCCGGCCGGCGACGGCGATGTAGTCGGAGGGGAAGCCGCCTGGAGCGGAGGTGACCCATGAGAAGCCGGGGTCGCCGCCGGGGCCGAGGGCGTCGTGGGGTTCAGCGGCGGAGTAGCCGATGCCGGGGCCCTGGATGAGGTTGTTGGCGGAGAAGAGGTCCGAGCTGGAGGTGGAGCTGGTGATGC
>JAIXPK010000220.1 GCA_027486335.1 Verrucomicrobiaceae bacterium
CGGTGCTGGCGGCGCTGCTGCTGGGGTCGAAGGTGGTGACGGGTCCGGTGATTTATTCGCTGGCGCTGCCAGCGGCGGGGACTTTTCACACGATTGCGACGAAGCGGTACGATGTGACGGCGATCAACGATGCGATCCGTTACACGGGGGATGTGGTCCAATCGAAGCTGCAGATTGACTGAGGCACCGCATTCGCGTGATCAGGGATGAATCGGGTGGAAACGGGCAACCGCATCTGCTTAGGTTCCGTATCGGTTTTGTCGAGGTTTTCCCCGTTGGGATGCCCGTTTTCTGCTCACACTTTCATCCATGGCGAATCAGCGACGCAAGGTCAATATCATCGGTGCCGGACCCGGCGGACTCGCCACGGCGCTTCTGCTGGCTCGCAGTGGGGCCGAGGTTCATGTTTTCGAGCGGCATGGGCGGGTAGGGGGGCGGACCTCGATCTATGAGAAGGATGGGTTTTCGTGGGATGTGGGGGCGACGTTTTTCATGTATCCGCGGATTCTTGAGGAGATTTTTTCTGCGGCGGGACGGAACATGCAGGAGGAGATTCCGATGGTCCGGCTGGATCCGCATTACCGACTGGTGTTCGGGCGTGGCGGGGAGTTGACGGCGACGGCGAATGTGGCGGAGTTGAAACGGCAGATTGCGACGTTTGCGCCGGAGGATGCGGCGAATGTGGACCGGTTTCTGACGGAGAACCGGGAGAAGCTGGCGGCGTTCCGGCCGGTGCTGGAGAAGCCGTTTCTGGGGCTTCGGGATTTCCTTGATCCGGCGTTGCTGAAGTGCCTGCCGCTGCTGCGTCCGACGACATCGGTGGATGCGGATCTGCGGCGGTATTTCAAGGATGAACGGACGCGGCTGGCGTTCAGTTTTCAGACGAAGTACCTCGGGATGTCGCCGTTCCGGTGTCCGAGCCTGTTTACGATTCTGTCGTTCCTTGAGTATGAGTACGGCATTTTCCATCCGATTGGCGGGTGTGGTGCGATTTCGAAGGCGATGGCGCGGGTGGCGTCGGAGCTAGGGGTGCATGTGCACCTTGACGAGCCGGTGGAGGACATTCAGTTCGAGGGACGGCGGGCGACGGGGGTGCGGACGAAGTCAGGGGTGCATGCGTGTGACGGGCTGGTGATCAACAGTGACTTTGCGAGGACGATGCGGAAGCTGGTGCCGGACCGGCTGAGGCGGCGGTGGACGGACCGGAAGATCGAGGGCAAGAAGTTTTCATGTTCGACATTCATGCTGTATCTGGGGCTGCGGGGGACGTGCGAGAAGCTGCAGCATCATAACATTTATATCAGTAGCGATTACGAAGGGAATCTTGAGGAGATCGAGCAGAGCCATGTCCTGCCGGAGAACCCGTCATTTTACGTGCAGAATCCGTGTGTGAGCGACGCGACGCTGGCTCCGGAGGGGCATTGCGGGCTTTACGTGCTGGTTCCGGTTTCGCACCAGCATGAGAACATCGACTGGAAGGCGGAGAAGCAGCGGTTCACGGACATGATTCTCGACAAGCTGCACCTGTTAGGGGTGGAAAACGTGCGGGAGCGGCTGGTGTCGCTGACGGCGGTGACTCCGGATGACTGGGCGGAGGACCAGCAGATTCATCTCGGGGCGACATTCAATCTGGCGCATAATTTCAGCCAGATGCTGTACTGGCGGCCGCGGAACCGGTTTGAGGATCTGGACGGAGTCTATCTGGTGGGTGGCGGGACGCATCCGGGGAGCGGGTTGCCGGTGATTTTCGAGAGCGCGCGGATTTCGAGCAATCTGATTACGAGCGATCTCGGGCTGGCACCGCGGGAGCATGGGGAGATCAAGGCACCGGAGAGTGAGGAGCATGGCTCGGCGGAGGCGGTGATGATGAGTTAGGGGGTATCGGGCTTCGCCGCGTGATGACGGGGGAAGCTTGTTGGGGCGGCGGTGCGGGATCAGGGGGAGGGCTTGCGTTCGGCGGCGCAGCCGATGGTGGGGTTTCCTGACATGTCAGGCGGGGTGACGCCGGGAGCGAGGGAGAGGACGGAGCGGTTGGCCCAGATCAGACCGAGGATCCGTGAATTCGTGGTGCAGCCTCCTGCAGGGGCGGCCTTGTGCATTCCCTCAGACGCGTAATTCCAGGTGTCGGGCGAATTTTTCGGCTTGCCGCGGGGCGAGGTGCGGGCAATTTGGCGTGGCGCGTATCACGGAGAGGTGGTCGAGCGGTTTATGGCTCCGGTCTTGAAAACCGGCGACGGGTTAAACTGTCCGTGGGTTCGAATCCCACCCTCTCCGCCACTTCCATCTCAGAGGGAGTGAGGTTTTTTGGAAGGGCGGGGCTGGGTGTTCAGAAAGGTGAACATTCGGGGCTTCGCCTGCCATTTTGGAAGTCAGATCCGAAGCTTGGGGTCACTGTCACGTTCCGTGCCCCCGAAGTGACCCCCGAAGTGACCCCCAAAGTGACCCCCAAAGTGACCCCCGAAGTGGCGCGGATGCTTGCCGTGCTCGAAGGGGAAATGACCCGGACTGAGATCATGGAGGCCCTTGGGCTAAAGGACGAGAAGCACTTCAGGGAGCACTACCAGCAAACTGCGGTAGCGGTGGGCCTTGTGGATATGACCATACCGGACAAACCGAAGAGCAGCAAGCAGCGATATCGACCGCCTCGGGCAAGGCTGTCCGGCCTGGATTCATGCATGGCCGGTCATGAAATTCGTGGAGTGCCTGGTGTGGCTTGCTGCAATTCGGTGCGTGATGAGCGGCGGGATGGTGTTGCCACTTTGATGGATAAGCGGCGGGATGCGGCTTTCACTTTGGGCTACCGACGACTTTGAGTATCTCACTTGCCACTTGAGGGCGGGGAACATATCAATCAGAGGGCGTATCGACACGCGTGAATCGAAGAGCAAACACGGCATGAAGAATCTGATCGTTTTTTTCTGGATGGCGGGACTGAGTTGCGTGGGTGCTGGTGCGGTGGATCGACCTAATATTCTGTGGATCACGAGTGAGGATCATGGGCCGGAGATGGGTTGTTATGGTGATGGGCTGGCGCGCACGCCGAATGTGGATGCTTTGGCGGCGAAGGGGATGCGTTTCACGCGCGTGTGGTCGGTGGCTCCGGTGTGTGCGCCGGCGCGGACGTGTCTGATCAGTGGGGTGTATCCATCGAGCACGGGTGGGTTGCACATGAGGTCGATGGTTTCGCTGCCGAAGGAGATGAAGATGTATCCGCAGATGCTGCGCGAAGCTGGCTACTATTGTTCCAATAACAATAAGACTGATTACAATCTGCGTGAGGCGGGAAAGGTATGGGATGAATCATCTCGGGATGCGCATTGGAGGAATCGCGCGGAGGGTCAGCCGTTTTTCGCGATCTTTAATTCGACGAAAAGCCACGAGAGTCAGATTCGGACGCGGCCGCACAAGCGGGTTACCGATCCGAGCAGGATTCGGGTTCCGGCGTATCATCCTGATGTTCCGGAGGTTCGGGAGGACTGGGCGCAGTATTACGATCAGGTCAGTGAGGCTGATGCGGATGCGGGGAGAGTGCTGAAGGAGATGGAAGCGGGTGGACTGGCTGAGGATACGATTGTTTTTTACTATGCCGATCACGGCAGCGGGATGCCACGGAGCAAGCGATGGCCATGCAATTCAGGATTGCAGGTGCCGTTGGTGGTATTTTTTCCGGAGAAGTGGAAGCATCTGGCTCCCAAGGAATATGCAGCGGGCGGGACATCGGAGCGAATGGTCAGTTTTGCGGATCTGGCGCCTACTGTGCTGAGCATTGCGGGAGTCAAGCCGCCGGACTGGATGCAGGGGCATGCGTTTGCTGGACCGCATCAGAGTGAGTTGCAGCGGTTTCTGCATGGAGAGCGTGGGCGCATGGATGAGTGCATGGATCTGGTGCGGAGCACGACGGATGGTCGTTATGTCTACCTGCGGAATTATTTCCCGCACGTGTCGCAGGCGCAGCATGTGGCGTATCAGTTTGAGACCCCGACGACGCGGGTCTGGCATCAGTTATTCAGCGAGGGAAGGACCAACGAGGCGCAGTCGATTTTCTGGCGTGTGCCGAAAGCGCCGGAGGAGCTCTATGATCTTGAGGCGGATCGCGATGAGGTGAAGAATCTGGCTAGTTCGCTGGAGCATCGTGCGGTGCTGGAGAGACTGCGTGAGGCGCAGCGGGAGCACCTTATCCGGGTGAAGGACGTTTGTTTTCTGCCGGAGATGGAGATCCACAGCCGCTCGGTGGGCAGCACACCTTACGAGATGGCCCGGGATCCGGGGAAGTTTCCTTTGGAGAGAGTTCTGAAGGCAGCGGATCTTGCGTCGAATCTCGATGCTGCGGCCGTGCCGGAACTTGTTGGGATGATGGGTGATGCTGACAGCGCGGTGCGCTGGTGGGCTGCGATGGGATTGCTGATGCGGGGCGGCGATGCGGTCACAAAGAATGTGGCGGTGCTGGAGAAGGCCTTGAGTGATGCGTCGCCTGCGGTGCGCATTGCGGCGGCGCAGGCATTGGGTGGATTTGGCGATGCTGCGGCACTTGGCAAGGCACTGAGCACGCTGGGTGAGTTGGCTCCTCCTGAACGAAACGGGGTGCTGGTTTCGATGTCGGCACTCAGTGCGATCGAGGCACTGGGGGAGAAGGCTGCGCCGCTGCATGCCTCGATAGCGGCGATGAAGACTACGGGGGAATCGCCTGACCGACGGTACAATGAATATGTTGCAAGGCTGATTGCTAACATTGTGGGCGGCGGAAAAGGTGAGGGTGAGGGGAAGGGGAAAAGGAAAAGGGCGAAGGGGACTGATTGAGGGGCGAGTTGCGAGAGGGTCACAGGCAGGATGCCCGTGCCACTTTGGGGATGGGTCGGGTTGGGGGGATTGACGGTGGTGGGGTGGGGGGTGTAGGGTGTGGGATGAGATGGATGCTGACGACTCTGGTGATTTCGGTGGTGGTGGTGGGGCGTGGGGTTGGTGGGGGGTATCCTGAGTGTGGGCAGGTGGTGGATGTGAGGAAGGCTCCGTATGGGGCGAAGGGGGATGGGGTGAGTGATGACACGGCGGCGTTGCAGCGGGCGATTGATGAGAACTGCGGGAGGCATCGGGTGATTTATCTGCCGAGGGGGACGTATGTGGTGAGCGGGACATTGAAGTGGCCGAAGCGGTTCGGGGGGCGGGACAACTGGGGAATGACGTTTGTGTGCGGGGAGTCGCGGGAGACGACGGTGATTCGGTTGAAGGCGGGGACGTTTCGGGACGAGAAGAAGCCGGAGGCGATGATGTGGTGTGGCGGGTTCGGGTCGGCGGACTGGTTTCACAATTATGTGGAGGGCCTGACGTTTGATGTGGGGGAGGGGAATCCCGGGGCGGTGGGGTTGCAGTTTTATTCGAACAATTCGGGGGCGGTGCGGGATTGTCGGTTTGTGGCGGGTGAGGGGAGCGGGCACACGGGGTTGGATCTGGGGCATCGGGACATGAACGGGCCGCTGCTGGTGAGGGGGTGCGAGGTGGTGGGATTCCGTCGCGGGGTGGCGACGTCGCATGCGGTGAACGGGCAGGTGTTCGAGCATCTGGTGCTGCGGGGGCAGCGGGAGGTTGGGATGATGAACGAGGGTCAGGCGGTGAGCGTGCGGGGGTTGGCTAGTGAGAATGCGGTGCCGGCGGTTTCGAGTTACGGGGTGATGTGTCTGGTGGAGGCGAAGCTGACGGGGAAGGACGGGGCTGGGAAGCATCCAGCGGTGGTGAATTTCAATGGCGGGCGGATGTTGTTAAGGGATGTGAAGACGAGCGGGTATGGTCGGGCGCTGGCGGATGTGTCGCAGACCCCGGATTTCGGGGCGGCGTACCGGGTTGAGGGGGAGGACAAGGCGGGGAGTCGGGGGCCGGAGATTGGGGAATACAGTTCGCATGGGGCGGCGAGTTTGTTTGCGTCGCCGGAGCGTTCGCTGCGCTTGGCGGTGAAGGAGACGCCGGAGGTGGCGCGGGATGAGCCGGGGCGGTGGGCGGACGCGACGAAGTTCGGGGCGGATCCGAGCGGGGAGAAGGATGCGTCGGCGGCGGTGCAGCGGGCGATGGATTCGGGCGCGACGACGGTCTTTCTACCGGGGAATTACAAGCTGGAGCGGACGGTGGTGATTCGGGGGAAAGTGCGGCGGGTGGTGGGGACTGGGGGGATGATCAATTACGGGGGGAAGCTGAAGCCGGATTTCCGGTTAGGGGACGGGGAGTCGCCGGTGGTGATGCTGGAGCATTTTGGGAATATCTTCGGGGGGATGGAAGTGGATACGAAGCGGACGCTGGTGCTGCGGAGTGTGGCGGATTGTGATCTGACGGTGACGAAGCGGGTGGTTGGGGCGGAGTGGTTTTTCGAGGATGTGGTGACGCATCACCTGGAGATGCGGGGGGTGAAGCTGTGGGCGCGGCAGTTGAACATTGAGAATGAGGGGACCCATCTGCTGAACGACGGAGGGGATGTGTGGATTCTCGGGTACAAGTGCGAGCGAGGCGGGACCCTGCTGGAGACCCGGGGCGGCGGGCGGAGTGAAGTGCTGGGAGGATTCAGTTATACGACGACGGCGGGGAAGCTGGCTCCGATGTTTGTGAATCGGGAGTCGTCGATGTGGGCGTTTTTCGGGGAAGTGTGTTATAACGGCGATCCGTTTGCGGTGCGGGTGGAGGAGACACGGGGAGGTGTGACGAAGCGATTGGGGAAGGACGGGCACACGGCACCGTATGCCGGGTGGAGTGCGGAGCGGTGAGGGGGCGGGGATGCGCAGGAGCGGACGGATGCCGCGGCTGAGTCGCATACCACGGCGTTCCCGGAGGCGCTTACAGAGTGGCTTCAGAGCAGCCAACAAGTCAGAAAATCCCTCGAAGCATTGGGAATGTGAAGCCTTTCATTCCCAACCTTCGTTTTCACCAGGCAGTAAAAATGGCTGTTTTCAGTGGAAATCTGTTCGCTTTTTCACTGAAATGCCCAATTTTACCCGGCAGTGAAAATATTTGATTCCAGTAAAAGCACAATCATCCGCCACGAAAGCGAGCTGGCCCTCCATTTCCGGGAGTTCCTGCCCGAGGACCCTGATTTGCGCTGGCAGCTGCCACCCGGCGGCAACTGGCAGCGCCTCGACCATGTGGAACTGGAACTGGATCATCAAAGGCTTGCCTTTCGTCCCTTCTATGAACTGAAGCCCAGCCTGCCGTGGCTGGAAAACCTGAGGGTGTTCCCCGCGTCTCCGCGACCACTGATCGTGACGCCGGAGTTGTCCCCGCGCATTGTGGCTGCCTGTAAGGAACTTGGTATTGCCGCCATCGACCTCAATGGTCGCTGTTGGCTGCGCGCTCCCGGTCTGCTAGTGGATCGCCGTCCGCTGCCGGGCCGCTCGTTCAGCTACGAACTGGAGCCGCGAAACATCTTCATTGGTAAGAGCGCCCGCATTGTCCGGTGCCTGCTCACGGATCGGGACCGCACTTGGACGCAGGGGGAAATCGTCCCACGCACCAAGGCTAGTTCCGGCCTTGTTTCACGTATTGTGCAGCACCTCATCAGTCAAGGATTCGTCGGAAAGACCAGCGCCCGTGAGTTCCGGCTGCGCGACTGGCATGGGTTGCTCAATGAATGGGTAGAGTCGGACCATTTCCCTAAACGCACGCGCACGACGGCCTACGCTGGCTACTTCGGACCGCCACAGGAACTGGCGCACCGCCTCCAGCAATGGGCCAAGACGGAAAGTGTCCCGCTGGCCTTCACGCAGTGGACAGCTGCATGGACCCGGCATCCCTACACGGAGCCCGTAGTCTGTTCCGCTTATGTCGAACGCCTTCCTGACGCGGCTACACTCGAGCAACTTGGACTCCGCACTGTCACCGAAGGCGGGAAACTCTGGCTGCATGTCCCGGATGACGAGGGCATCCTGACTGAGACGCAGACGCGCAGTGGTCTGACGCTCGTCACCGATGCTCAAATCTACCTCGACCTCAAACGCACCGGACTCCGCGGGCCGGAGGCCGCCGCGGCACTACGGGAATGGGAGGGTTTCTGTCGCCCATGAAATACGAGACCCACAGCGAATACGACCCACGCCATACCGCTCTCGCGGAGAGCGCTTTTCTAACCCTGTGGTCAACGCTCGGCTCATGGCATGACGATCTGGTGCTCGTGGGTGGACTTGTGCCCAGGCCCGATCCATCGAAGTAACGGGAGTGGATCTCCACGGAGCGGATCAAAAGCTCATCGCCCGCGTCTGCGAAGTTGGTCCCTTTCTCGCGCTCAAGCTCCGGGCCTTCTGCGACCGTCAGCAGCCAAAAGACGCCTTCGACATCCTCTACACTCTGCGCCACTGCGACGGCGGGAGCGCCGCTGCCTTTGCCGCCTTTGCCGAAGAAGTCCGGGTGGGCAATCCCGCCTGCACTGACGCCCTGCGCACCTTGCAGGAGCACTTCCCAACGGAAACCTCACCCGGTCCAGTGAAGGCTAGCCATTTCGTGCTCGGGCAGGCCCAGCCCGGCGAATCCGAAGACACTCGCTTCCTCCGCACCACACTGCGGCAGGACATGGTGGACGCCGCCACTCAACTACTCAAAGCCGCCACCGCATGACCGCCGCCCTGCCAGCACTCGCCAAACTGAAGCCCAACCCCGCCTGGGCCTCCCTTCCGCTGTTCGATCGCACGGGATGGAAGGGTGTGGCGTTTGGTGAGTTTGCGGAGAGCATTGGGGAGCGGGCGGAGCCGAAGGCTGCGTAGGAGAAGATCTATGTGGGGCTGGAGCATCTGGACCCGCAGTGCCTGAATTTCACTAAGCCTGAGAGGCATAGGCAGACGGTGACTAGCCAGTGGACCTTCGGCAAGGCCGGAGTGGCTAGGTCCGGTGGCTTGTGCGGAGACAAGGCCGGGACGGCCTTGCTACAGTGGCTGCCGCTGGGGAGGAGGGGCGTTGGCATTGAGGGTCACAGGCGGGACGCCCGTGCCACTTTGGCGGCTGCGGTGGCTTGTGCGGAGACAAGGCCGGGACGGCCTTGTTTTTTCGAGTATGATTGGCGGCGATGGAGAGGGTGATGGATTCGAGTGCGCGTCAGTCGGCGGGGGGATCGGTGGGGAAGGTGGCGAGGGGGCGGACGAGACGGGTGGTGAGGGGGCGGGTGCGTTCGAAGATGTTGCGGCTGACGGTGGGGGAAGATTGGTAGGAGGAGAACATCATTTCGAGTTTGGCGTCGATGTTGTCGACGTGATGGAGGACGATGGCTTCCGGGGTTTTGGGGAGGACTGGGGAGCCGTACTGGTATTCGCCGTGATGGGAGCCGATGAGGTGGAGGAGGTGGAGGCGGACCTCTTCGGAGGTGGGGGTGAGGTCCTTCCATGGGGCGTGGGCGGGGGAGTCGGAGAGCTGACGCCAGAGACGATTAACGAGTTCGATGCCGAGAGGGATGTGGCCGAGGAGTTCGCCGGGTTCGGAGTAGGGCATGTGGAAGCCGTCGGCGGCGAAGCAGTTTTCCCAGAGCTTGCCGCAGTCGTGGAAGAGGACTCCTGTGATGACGAGGTCGCGGTTGAGTTGGGGGTAGGCGGAGCAGACGGCGGCGGCGGTGCGCATCATCTGGGCGACGTGTTCGACGAGACCGCCGCGTCTCGCGTGATGGTATTCGCGGGCGGCCCCGGTGCGGCGGAAGCGTTCGCCGAATTCCGATAGGAAGAGGGCGCAGAGCGCGTGGAGGCGTGGGTCGGAGATGGATGAGGTGAGTTGCTGGATGTCGGCGAAGTCGGCGGCTTGTTTTTCGCGGAGGGCGGGTGGGCCGCCGAGGAGCGTGGCGATTTCGTCGGGGAGGAGCGGGCGCATTTGCCATTGTTTGGCTTCGAGCCCGTACTGGCCGGAGGACCATTCGCCGGAGATGGCGATGAAGGCGTGGGTGGGGAGGGCTTTGGCGTCGGCGTAGATGGGGGCGTCGCTCCAGACGCGGAGGGTGCAGTGTTCTTCGGCGTCGGCGATTTTGAGTTCGAGGAATTCGCCACCGGACTTGGTGGGTTTGACGGTGGAGGATTCGACCTGGACGAAGGCTTCGGCTTGGGTGGGGGAACCGGCGGCGGTTTGTTTGATCTCGCGCAGGCACAGAGTATTCATGTGTTCCCGCATACTGGCCTGATGCCGCATGGTCAACCCGGAAGGGCGGTGTGGGGAGGTGAATGCGGAGCGATTGGGCGAAATGCGGGGAGGTGGTGAGGCGTAGGGATTCGCGATGATGATTCGGAAGACGGAACTAGTTTTGCTGATGATGCCGCTGAGTGTGCTGATGGCGGCGGGGGTGCGTGGTGGGGAGGCGGAGGCGTTGTGGGAGGCGCATGTGAGGCCGATGGTGGATGAGCAGTGTGTGAAGTGTCATGGGCCGATTGAGGAGAAGAGCGGGCTGGAGGTGGACACGGTGGAGGGGATTCTGAAGGGTGGGGATGAGGGGGCGGCGGTGGTGCCTGGGAGGCCGGAGGAGAGCCGGATGTATTTGTATCTGGCGGCTGGGTCGGAGACGCACATGCCGCCGAAGAAGCAGGTGAGTGATGCGGAGCGGGAGGCGGTGCGGCAGTGGATTGTGGCGTTGGGGGCGCCGAAGGAGGCGGAGGTGGCAGGGCCGGTGGTGGCTGGGCCGGTGACGGAGGATCCGGCGGTGGCGATTGATCATTTTATTGAGGCGGGTTGGCGTGCGGGCGGGGTGGAAGGTTCGCCGAAGTGTGATGACCGGACATTTGTGCGTCGCGTGTGGCTGGATCTGGCAGGGGTGTTGCCGACGGCGGAGGTGCAGGAGGCGTTTGTGAGGTCGGATCGGGCGGACAAGCGGGAGGCGCTGATTGCGGAGCGGCTGGCGGCGCCGGAGTATGGGCGGACGATGCGGGAGTTGTGGGATGTGGTGCTGATGGGGCGGGGCGGGGATGGGAAAGTGCGGCAGCGTGCGGAGCATGGGTGGCACGGGTTTCTGGAGCGGGCGTTCAACGAGAACCGGCCGTGGCCGCAGGTGTTGCGGGAGATTATTGTGGGGAGGCCGGATAGTGAGGAGACGAAGGGATCGCAGTGGTTTCTGTATGAGCGGGAGGCGAAGCATCAGGAGATGGCGGAGGCGATTGCGCCGGTGATTTACGGGACGCGGCTGGATTGTGCGCAATGTCATGACCATCCGCTGGCGCGGGAGATTCGTCAGGGTCATTACTGGGGATTGGTGGCGGCGTTCAACCGGAGCAAGCGTGCGGAGGGCGGGCCGCCGGCGGTGGATGAGGCGGCGGTGGGCGGTTTCATGAATTTCACGAATCTGAAGAAGGAATCGCAGGCGGCGGTGGTGGCGCTGCTGCATGGGCCCGTGGTGGAGGAGGTTAGGCCGGCGGAGGGGGAGAAGGAAGCGGACGGGGAGGAGAAGTATGTGAGTGGTGGCGGCCGGCCGAAAGTGCCGAAGTTTTCGCGTCGGGCGGCGCTGGCGGAGGCGGCGACGCGGGACAATCCTTTGCCGGCGCGGGCGATGGTGAACCGGACGTGGGCGCAGTTTTTCGGGCGTGGCTTGGTGCATCCGGTGGATGAGATCAACAGCCGGAACAAGGCGTCGCATCCTGAGCTGCTGGAGTGGCTGACGGCGGATTTTCTGAAGAGTGGCGGGGATGTGAAGCGGTTAGTGGGTGGGATTGTGAGGAGCGGGGCGTGGCAGAGGGCGGCGTGGGGCGGGGCGGGTGAGCCGCCGGCGGCGGCGCGGTTTGCGGCGTTTGCGGAGCGGGTGCTGCCAGCGGAGACGATTGCGCGGTCGATGGCGGTGGTGGCGGGGCGTTCGGTGCCTGATGAAGCGCTGGCGCGGGAGATGGCGGCGAAGTTTCCGGATGTGATGCCGCGGGAGTATCTGGCGACGACCCAGCAGGCGATGTTCCTGACAAATTCGCCGGTGATGGCGGGGTTGCTGGGGGCGGCGGATGGTGCGGCGGTGGAGCTGGCGAAGGAGCTGGACGATGCGGTGCTGGTGCGGCGGACATTTGAGGTGGTGCTAGGGAGGGGGCCTGTGGCGGACGAGGCGGAGCGGGCGCAGGAGTTTGTGGCGCGGCGGGGGGATTCGGTGCGGCGGGCGAAGGCGGTGGCGGGATTGATGTGGTCGCTGATGTGCGGGCCGGAATTTCTAACTAATCATTGAGACATGAAGAGCGACACTGAACCCGGGGAGTGCCGGAGTGATGAACACACCCTGCATCGGCGGAGGTTTCTGCAGGGCGTGGGGACGGCTGGGTTGGGGTCGGTGGTGACGAGTTTTGCGGGATTGTTCAGTTCGCCGGCGTTTGCGGAGGATGTGAAGAAGAAAGGGAAGCGGTGTATTCTGCTGTGGTTGTGTGGGGCTCCGAGCCAGTTTGAGACGTGGGATCCGAAGCCGGGGCGGCCATCGAGCGGACCGTTTGGGAGCATTGCGACGGAGATTCCCGGTGTGAGGTTTTCTTCGTTGATGCCGCGGTGTGCGGCGATGGCTGGGAAACTGTCGGTGGTGCGGTCGATGAAGACGGCGCAGTCCGAGCATTTTCAGGCGATCAGCCTGCTGCAGCGGGGGAATCCGGACCGGCCCGGGTTTACGCGGCCGACGTTAGGGTCGGTGGTGGGGCATGCGCTGGGGCAGGTGGAGACGAAGCTGCCGAATTTCATTCTGCTGGATCCGATTCCCGGGGGGAATGAGTTTCAGGCGTTCAAGGCGGGGAACTGGGCTGGGTGGCTGGGAGCGGAGTACGGGCCGGTGAGGATGGGGGGCGAATACACCCAGTTGTCGGCGGCGGGGGATGGATTGACGCCGGAGGATAGGGAGGAGCGGGAGGCGCTGCGGCGTTTTATGGCGAAGAAGTACGAGAACGAGCGGCGGAGTGCGGCGGCGCGGAGTCAGAATGCGGTTTTTGAGCGCGTGCGGGGGTTGATGGCGTGTGCGGATTTATTTGATCTGACGAAACTGCCGGAGGCGGACCGCGCGCGGTACGGGCCGGGGATGTTCGGGTTGAACGTGCTGCAGGCGCGGCATCTGGCGGAGAACGGGTGTCCGTTTGTGATGGTGGCGAACGGGATGAACTGGGACAACCATGTGTTTCAGCATGAGATTCATCAGATGCTGGTGCCGGAGCTGGACCGGATTCTGTTTCATCTGGTGAATGATCTGGAGGAACGCGGGATGCTGGATGATACGCTAGTGATTGCGATGGGTGAGTTCGGGCGGACGCCGTGGCTGAATCCGGCGCGCGGGCGGGATCATTATCCTAACGCGTGGAGCCTGATGATGTGCGGTGGGGGGATTCGTCGTGGCGTGGTGACGGGAGCGACGGACGAGGATGGCCGGGAAGTGGTGGAGAAGCCTTACAACGAGCAGAACCTGTTTGCGACGATCTTCACGGCGCTGGGACTGGATCCGCATGCGGAGTACGGATTGCCCGGGTTGCCGACATTCCACCGGGTGGAGAATGAGGCGGCTCCGATCCGGGAGATCCTGTTGTGAGGGAGGAGATGGTTAGAGGAGACTTTCGATGGGGAGGAGCCGGTAGATACAGCATTTGAAGCGCTGCCAGCGGGTGGTGGCGGGTTCGTGGTGGGAGATGGGCGGGGCCCATTCGAGCCGGTAGTGCGGGTTGAGAGTGACGCGCCATGAGTTTTCGGGGAGTGTGGCGGTGTCGAGGAAGTTGGAGACCCTGCGGGCGATGACTGGGTTGTCGATGAGGAGACCGACCTCGGTATTGATGTTAGCGGAGCGCGGGTCGAGATTGAAGCTGCCGACGAAGGCTTTGCGTTCGTCGATGACGAGGGCCTTGGTGTGGATGCCGGTGAGGGCGGATTGGCGGCCGGGGGCGTGGTCGGCGCGGGCGACGGCGGCGTCCGGGCGGAGTTCGTAGAGAGTTGCGCCGGAGCGGAGGAGATCGTGGCGGCGGTTGGCGTGGCCCGAGTGAGCGGCGGGTTGGTTAGTGGAGGCGAGGGAGTTGGTGACGACGCGGACGTGGACCTGTTTATTGAGGAGCGCGCTGGTGATGGCGGCGTCGCGTTTGCTCATGACGAAGTAGGCGGCTTCGACTTCGAGGGAGTGGCGGGCAGTGGCGAGTTCCTGTTCGAGGCGTTTGACGAGAGTGCCTTCGTGGTTGCGGGAGCGGAAGGAGGCGATGTTGTCGTAGAGGACCTCGCAGCGTGCGAAGACGAGGTCTTTGGCGATGGCTCGCTGGCGGGCGGCGAGGGAGGATTCGCGCGGGAGGAACGGGGAGTGTTCGGCGGCGAGTTGTGATTTGAGGGTGTCGGTCTGGGACTGGAGGGAGGCGAGGTCGGCGCGGCTGCGGGTGAGGGCTTCGACGGGAACGGCGACGGCGCTGTTCCAGTAGTCGTCGAAGACGCGGGAGGCGTCGCGGACGACCGGGCCGGCGGCGAAGAGGTCGAGGTCGCGCATGTTATGGGATTTGTGGAGCCCGAAGTATTCGTCGGCGATGTTGCGGCCACCGATGACGGCGCAGGCATTGTCCATGATGAACATTTTGTTATGCATGCGGTAGTTGAGGCGTGCGAAGTCGAGGATGAAGTCGATTTTGCGGAGCCTGCGCCAGCCCTGAGGATTGAAGAGACGGATTTCGACGTTCGGGTGGGCGGCCATGGCGGCGAGGGTTCGGTCGCTGAAGGTCGGGTTGAGGTCGTCGATGAGGAAGCGGATGCGGACCCCGCGGCGGGCGGCGGCGAGGACGGCGTCGGTGAGGAGGAGGCCGACGGTGTCCGGGGTCCAGAGGAAGTACTGGATGTCGAGGGTTTTGGTGGCGCGGGAGGCGAGGAGGAGACGGTCGTTGAAGGCGTCGATGTTGGAGTTGATGACGGCGATGCCTGAGGTTCCGGGCGGGGCGGCGCGGAGCTGGAGTTCCACGGAGGCGGCCCAGCCGGAGGAGGGAGGGGCGGCGAGGGCTTTGGAGATTTGGCGCGGGGATTTCCGGCCGGGAATGGCGCAGGCGACGGAGAAGAGGGTTGCTGCGACGAGGAGGAATCGTGCGGCGGCGCTGGTCAGGAAACGGGCGTGGGCGGGCATGGGAGGGCAGTAATGAATTCCGGGTGATCGGGCAAGGCGGATGGCGAGGGAAACTGGGGGGGATGGTGAGGGTGGGGAAAATCGGGAGTTGAGCGGCTTGATGAGGCGGGAGAACCGGGTGAGTGGTGGGGATGCATGTGAGTGTGTTTGAACTGTTCAAGGTGGGGATTGGGCCATCGAGCTCGCATACGGTGGGGCCGATGAAGGCGGCGCGGGCGTTTGTGGCGGAGTTGGGGGCGGGTGGGATGGAGGATCGGGTGGAGCGGGTGGTGGTGAATCTGTTTGGGTCGCTGGCGTTGACTGGGAAGGGGCACGGGACGGACAAGGCGGTGATTCTGGGTTTGGAGGGGCATTTACCGGAGACGGTGCCGCTGGAGGAGATTGAGCCGACGCTGGAGCGGGTGAGGGGGCAGGAGCGATTGAGGTTGGGTGGGGGGCGGGAGATTGCGTTTCCAGTGAAGGAGTCGCTGGTGTTTCAGCGGATGAAGAGCCTGCCGTTTCATCCGAACGGGATGAGTTTCGGGGCGTTTGGTGCGGGCGGCGAGGAACTGCTGGGGCGCGTGTATTACAGTGTGGGTGGCGGATTTATTGTGCGGGAGGAGGAGACGGGTGGCGGGGTGGTTGAAGTGGTGGAGGTGCCGATGCCGTTCAATTCGGCGGCGGAATTGCTGGGGTGGTGTCGGGCGGAGGGGATTGCGATGAGCGAAGTGCAGCGTCGCAATGAGTTGGTGACCCGGACTCGGGAGGGATTGGGGGAGGGATTGGAGGCGATCTGGCGGGCGATGCAGGATTGTGTGGCGCGGGGGTGTGCGGTGGATGGGGAGTTGCCGGGTGGGTTGAAGGTGCGGCGGCGTGCGAAGCAGTGGCACGAGCAGTTGCGGGAGCAGCCGGAGGCGAGTTTGCGGGATCCGCTGACGGTGCTGGACTGGGTGAATCTGTATGCGCTGGCGGTGAATGAGGAGAATGCGGCTGGTGGGCGGGTGGTGACGGCTCCGACGAATGGGGCGGCGGGGATTATTCCGGCGGTGCTGCATTATGCGACGCGGTTCACGCATTCGGCGTGGCCTGATGGTGTGCACCGGTTTCTACTGACGGCGGCGGCGATCGGGGCGCTTTACAAGAAGAATGCGAGCATCAGCGGGGCGGATGTGGGGTGTCAGGGGGAGGTGGGCGTGGCGTGTTCGATGGCGGCGGCGGGGTTGACGGAGTATCTGGGGGGGACGCCGGAGCAGGTGGAGAATGCGGCGGAGATCGGGATGGAGCACAATCTGGGGCTGACGTGTGATCCGGTGGGCGGGTTGGTGCAGATTCCGTGCATTGAGCGGAATGCGATGGGGTCGGTGAAGGCGATCAATGCGGCGCGGATGGCGTTGCGCGGGGACGGGCGGCATTTTGTGTCGCTGGACAAGGCGATCCGGACGATGCTGGCGACGGGGCGGGACATGAAAACGAAGTACAAGGAGACGTCGCGGGGCGGGCTGGCGGTGAATGTGGTGGAGTGCTGAGGGGATATTTCGATGTCCGTGACGAATCAGTCATTGGACAGATGAGGCGGGAGGCGCATAGAGTCTGAAATTCTGATTTCTCGTTCCTTTTCTTCATGATTCCGTTGATTTTAGTGCTGGCTCTTGAGACTCCGGACGCGGCGGCGGTGGTGCCGACGGCGGTTCCGGTGACGGAGTGGCGGGCACCGGACAGTGATCCGGCGTTGCCGGCGGGTCCGTTGTTTCATCCGGTGCGTCCGGACAACATGGCGACTCCTCCGATGCCGGTGCCAGAGCCGGTGTGGAGTTCGGTGGCTGCTGCGGCGGCCTTGGTGCTGATGCGGCGGCGGGTGCGATGAAAGTGAGAAGTGGGAAGTGGGAAGTGAGAAAGGCCTGTGGGGAGAGGGTGGAGGGGAAAGTGAGAAGTGGAAAGTGGGAAGTGAGAAAGGCCTGTGGGGAGAGGGTGGAGGAAGTGGGAAGGGCTTGTGGGGAGAGGGGGCGAAGGGGCGGAGGGGAGCGAATGGGTAAATGAGGGGTTGCAATGACTGGGAACGGGGTGACTGTCTCGACACTACTGTCATGGGGGCGCACCGGTTTCGACTGGTAATCGGAAGCGCGGGCAGCATGCCGCGGATGATTCGTTGGCCGCGTTAACAATCCGGATCAAAACAAACAAATGCGAACTCTAACGAGCTTGCTCTCGCTGCTTAATTGACAGCGACGGTCGACGCAGAATGTCTGTTACTGCGAAGGCCGACTACCAACAGGCTGGTTTCTGAGCCGGGCATCCGGGCGAGGAGACGAGATTCAACAGGGTGACCGGGGAGAAGAATTCTGTCGGCGGAAGTCTTCAACCTTAAATCAAATCGCTGGCTAAGCATGTAGAAACCTACGCGGAAGGGTATCAGGACACGGGTTCAATTCCCGTCGCCTCCACCAATCCATGAGTGATCCGCCGCCCCTCCCCGGGGGCGGCGGATGTTTTTTTGGGTGGGGTGGGGAGGGGGGAATTCGGATGCGTGAGGGAGGAAGTGGTGCGATAGGGAGGTGCGCTGGGGCTTGAGGCGGCGGGATGCTGCGGGCGGCGGCGCTGGAGAACTGCATGAAACGGTACCTTACTGCGATTTTACTGAGCCTTGTGTTTTTGGGACCGCTGGGCCTTTGCGGGTATTACCGGTGTTACACGGAGCCGCGGGTTGGGTTGTTGACGATCTGGTTGGTGTTCACGTTTGGGTTGAGCGTGCCGTGCCATGTGGTTGCGGATTTATGGCGGCGCTGGATGCGATGGCCGGTGTGGACGGTGTTCGGGGTGGTGCCGGTGCTGGCGTATCTGGTGTATTTGGTGGGATTGCCGGGCGGGGTTGGCGAGAGGCGGTCCAGTTCCGTGTTCGGCAGCTATGGGCCTGCGGGGCGGGAGAGCCTGCGGTTCTGGATGATCTGGGCGGCGACGCTGCCGATGAGTGCCGTGGTGAGTTGTGCGAGTGTTGCGGGGATTGAGATTGGGCGCGGCTTGGGAGGGAGGCTGGGGCGTTGGGGCGCTCGGTACGGGGCGATCGGGCTGGTGAGTGGCGTCTTCTGGATAGAGGTGGTGCTGTTTGAGGGATGGGCGTGGATGGCGGACAGTTCCGGGAACGGCACAGGGGTTTATGCGATGCTGTATGTGGTGGCGGCGTATTCGGTGAGTAGGGGTTGGATGAGGGTGCTGGCCTCGATGGGAATGCTGCTGGGCCGATCGCTGGCATACAGTCTGCTATTTATGGCTGCTATTGACTTCATCCGGCGGCGACGGGGATGGAGGGCGGCGGCGATCCTGTGGCTGGGTCCGGCGGTGGCGATGGTGCTGAGTTATCTCTGGCTAGTGGTGATGACTGGTGGTGCGCTTGGGTTTTCGAGGGAAGCTGTGGTAGCTGCTGCCATGCACGGGCTGTATATGTTTCCGCTGAGCCTGTCGCTGGCGGTTGCGTACTGGCTGATGCCTCCGGTGAAGGCGAAGGCGGAGGAGAGCGAGGGGCGAGAGTTGGATGACGGAGTCAGCGGCGGGCGGCGAGGACGTTCCTGAGGTGGGCTAGGGTGTCGGCGTTGGCGGGGTGGGAGGCGACGTTGTGCCACTCGCCGGAATCGGTGTTGTGGTCGTAGAGTTCGGTTGTGCCGTCGCTCCATGAGATGAAGCGCCAGCGGTTGGTGCGGAGGCTGAAGCCGGTGATGTTGCCGCGGGAGATGTGGGTGAGGGCGGATTCGTGGAGGGAGAGATCCGGGTTGGCGAGGAGAGGCTGGAGGTTTTTGCCTTTAACGGTGGCTGGGAGAGGGAGGGCGCAGATTGAGGCGATGGTGGGGTAGAGATCGAGGAATTCGACGAGACTGCGGCAGACGGCGGGTTTGGTGCCTGGGGCGGCGATGAGGAGGGGGGCGCGGCAGGAGCGTTCGAAGAGCGTGTTTTTGTTCCACCAGCCGCGTTCGCCGAGATGATAGCCGTGGTCGCCGACGAAGATGACGATGGTTTTGTCCCAGAGGTTGAGACGGTCCATGGCGTCCATGAGGCGACCGACCTGGGCGTCGGTCTGGGAGACCCCGGCGTAGTAATGTGTGAGGAAGTCCATGCGGTCCCTGTCGTCGAAGCGATTGAAGGCGGCTTCGAAGGCACCGCCGCCGAGGGCGTGTTTGTTGAGAGGCGAGGCGTCGGCGGGGTCGCGGTGGAGGGAGAGCGAGCCAGCGGGGAACTGGGCGACGTATTTTTTTGAGACGACGAAGGGGTCGTGCGGGCGATGGAAGCCAGCGCCGATGAACCATGGTTTGGCGGCGAGTTTTTCCATGGCGGCGATGGTTTGCTGGGCGGTCTGGCCGTCGGACTGGTCGTTGTCGGCGCCTTCGAGGTCGGCGACCTCGCACCATTTGAGGGAGCCGTTGGTGAGATTGCGGCGCGGGCCGGAATTGCCGAGGGCGGTGGGGCGGAACATGGAGGCTTGGTCCCATGATTTGCCGATGTCGAGGAAGCGGTTTTCGGAGGTGCCTTCGACGAGACCGGCGTGGTAGATTTTGCCGAAGGATAGGGCGGTGGCACCGTGCTGGCGGAAGAGTTGGGGGAGGGCGATGATGTCCGGCATTTTGTCGCGGAAGAACGTGGCATTGCCGGTGATGCCGTTGTGTTCCGGGCGAGTGCTGGTGAGGAGGGAGACCCTGCTAGGGTTGCAGACGGGGTACTGGACGTAGGCGCGGTCGAAGCGGACGGCGCGGGCGGCGAGCCGGTCGAGGTGGGGCGTTTTTGCCATGGAGTCCCCGTAGCAGCCCATGGCGGGACGGAGATCGTCGGCCATGATGAGGAGGACATTGAGGGAGGGGGTGGCGGCGGCGGGTGCGGCGAGCGCGAGGATGAGGAAGAGGGACTTCATGGCGCGGCGAGGTCACTTTGCGGGAGCCGCAGGTTTGTTGGCGTCGGGTGGCGGCGAGTAATCGGCGGCCTGCATGAGCTTGGTGAGTTCGGCGTCGAGAGTGGCTGTGAGGGAGGCGTCGGCGGCGAGGTTTTTGATTTCGTAGGGATCGGTGGAGAGGTCGAAGACCTCGGTCCATTCCGGGTGGTTAGGGTAGCGGACGAGCTTGTGGGTGTCGGTGCGGAGGGCGTAGCAGGTGGGGACATCGCCGAGTTCCTTGTAGTACTGGGCGAGGAAGGACGAGCGCCATGAGGCGGGTTTGAGGCCAGCGGCGAGAGGTTTCCAGCTAGCGCCCTGCATCTGGGATGGGACGGGCAGCCCGGCGAGATCGAGGAAGGATGGGGCGAGGTCGATGTTGAGGACGAGCTGGTCGACGACTGAGCCTTTTGGGAAGAGACGCGGGTAGCGGACGATGAAGGGGATGCGGAGGGATTCGTCGTAGAGCGAGCGTTTGTCGCCGGAGTTGTGTTCGCCGAGGTAGTAGCCGTTGTCGCTGGAGTAGACGACGACCGTGTCGTCGGCGAGGCCGAGGGAATCGAGGGAGTCGAGGAGACGTGCGATGTTGTCGTCGACGCCGGCGACGTGGCGGAGGTAGTCGAGATGGACCTCGTTGGCGGAGAGCCCGGTGGCTTTGGAGCCGTCGGCGGCGGGTTTGTGGAAGATGGCGGGGACCCCGCAGTTAGGGGTGGGGCGACTGGATTGGCCGTCGTAGAGATTGCGGAGACGAGGTGGGAGGTGGTTGCCGCCGCGCGGGCTGTGAGGGCTTTTGTAGCCGAGGACGACGGAGAACGGCTGGTCCTTGTGCTGGCGGATGAAGTCGATGGCGAAGTCTGTGGCGACGTCGTCGGTCCAGCCCTTGGTGGGGGTGGTGGTGCCGTTGACCTCGAATGGGCAGTTCTGGTGCTGGCCCTGGCCGATGTAGCTGGCGGAGTAGGCGAAGCCTGGGCGGATGCGCTGATTGCCCATGTGCCATTTGCCGATGTAGGCGGTCTGGTAGCCAGCGGCGCGGAGGAGGGAGGCGTGAGTGATGGAATCGGCGGGGAACGGGCGGCTGTTGTTGGTGATGCCGTTGAGGTGATTGTAGCGGCCGGTGAGGAAGGCGGCGCGGCTAGGGGCGCAGAGGGAAAGAGTGACGAAGGCGTTGCGGAAGCGGACCCCTTCGGCAGCGAGACGGTCCATGCCTTTGGACTGGATCCATGGGAAGCGGGCCTTGTCGCCTTGTTCGCGCTGGACGGTGCCGATGGCGTCCCAGCGGTGGTCGTCGGAATAGATGAAGAGGAAGTTAGGTTTGCGGTCGGCGGCGCGGGCTGTGGTGATGCCGAGAGCGAGGAGGAGGAAGAGGAGAGTGGGGAGCGGTTTCATGAGATTGGGGTTATTTGAGGAATCGTTGCCATTTGACGGGCACGTCGTTGGGATGGGCGTTGACGAGCCGCTGCATGGCGGCGGTGAGATCGGCGACGACGTCGGGGTGCTGGTTCCAGAGGTTAGTGGATTCGGAGGGATCGGATGCGAGATTGTAGAGCTGGCCGGAGGAGGCGATGGGAGGGGCACCGGAGAAACCGCCGCCGGATTGGCCGAAGATGATTTTCCATGAACCGCGCCGGAGGGAGGGGAGACCGGAGCTAGCGTGGCTGATGGCGAACTCGCGGACAGGGTTGGTACTGCCTTTGAGGAGCGGGAGAAGACTGACGCTGTCTTCTGCGGCGGTGGAGGGAAGGGCGGTGTGGAGGGAATCCGCCAGGGTGGCGATGAGGTCGGCGTGATGAACGAGCGCGTTGCAGGTCGAGCCGGGAGCGACGGTGCCGGGCCAGCGGACGATGAACGGGACCCGGTGCCCGCCTTCCCATGCATCGGCTTTGTAGCCGCGCCATGGGCCGCTGGGGAAGTGGCCTTTGGCTTCGAGGTCCTTTGCGCCGATGTAGGGGGCGCAGCCATTGTCGCTGGTGAGGATGACGAGAGTGCGCTGGGCGGCACCGGATTTTTCGAGCGAGTCGAGGATGCGGCCGACGGCGGCGTCGGTTTGCATGACGAAGTCGGCGTAGGGGTTGAGACTGCTTTTGCCGCGCCAGTCGGCGGTGGGGCTGATGGGGGTGTGCGGGGAGGTTAGGGGGAGGTAGAGGAAGAATGGTTCCGGGTGCTTCGCGGCGTCATCGATGAAGGTGCAGGCGCGGTCGGTGAGGGTGGGGAGGATGTTTTCGAGATTCCAGTTGGCGAGGGCGGGGCCGCGGAGACTGGCCTTGTGATCGAGGAGATCGGCAGCGGGGAGCAGATTGGAAGGGATGCCGACAGTGCGGGTGTTTTCGATGAAGCAGAAAGGCGGCCAGTTAGGGACATCGGTGCCGAAGTAGGAATCGAAACCGGCTTCGGTGGGACCGCCGAGGAAGTCGCGCGAGTAGATGGTGTGCCATGCGGCGCGGTCGGCGGCGAGGGTGTTCTCGTCGGCGGCGGGATTGTCTTTTTTGCGGTAGCTGAGGAGGAGCTTTCGTTCCGGGGCGGAGAGTTGGAGGTTCCAGCCGAGGTGCCATTTGCCGATGGCGGCGGTGCGGTAGCCTTGCTGTTTGAGGAAGTCGGCGACGGTGAGCCTGTCTGGGGCGATGAGGGGGTCGCCGAGATAGGGGACGATGCCTGACTGGAGGCGGGAGCGCCAGTGATAGCGGCCGGTGAGGAGCGCGTAGCGGGAGGGAGAGCAGACCCCGCTGGAGGAGTGGGCGTCGGTGAAGCGCATGCCCTGAGCGGCGAGGGCGTCGAGGTTTGGCGTGGGGATCCTGCCGCGATCCGGGTTATAGCAATGGACATCACCGTAGCCGAGGTCGTCGGCGAGGATGACGAGGACATTGGGTTTCTCGACGGCGCGGGAGCGTGTGGTGACGAGGCAGAGTGCGCAGAAGAGGAGGGCGCGGAGATTCATTGTTCGGGAGATGGCTTCTGGTCGTGCGGGATGAGCGGCTTGGGATTTTCGACCTTGCCGAGCGGGCGGCAGCCTTGGCCGACGCCATCGCTGGCGAGGTCGGATTCGTTCGCGGCGATGATGGCTTTGATCTGGGCGACGACCTCGGGGTGAGCGGCGGCGACGTTGGAGGATTCGCTGAGGTCGGTGCGGAGATTGTAGAGTTGGGGTTCGAAAGGTTTTGAGAGTTTTTTGTTGGCCGCGGGACTGCCTGCGGCGATGACGAGCTTCCAGTCGCCGAGGCGGACAGCGTTGAGATGGAGACCTTGATAGTAGAGGAAGGAATCGTGAGCGGGTTTGGCGTCGGGGGTGCCTGCGAGGTGGGGCCAGATGTCTGCGCCGTCGAGTTTGCGGTTGGGTGGGAGGGCGGCACCGGCGAGGGCGGCGAAGGTGGGGAGGATATCGAACATGCCGGTGATGGCGTCGGTGGAGGTGGCGGCGGGGATTTTACCGGGCCACCATGCGATGGTGGGGACGCGCATGCCGCCTTCGGTGGTGGAGCCCTTGTGGCCGCGGAGGGGAGTGTTGAGACCGCGGGGCGTGCCGCCGTTGTCGCTGGTGAAGATGACGAGCGTGTTGTCGGCGAGATGGTTTTCGCGGAGCGTGTCGAGGATGCGGCCGGTGCTCCAGTCGACTTCCTCGCACCAGTCCGAGTAGATCCCGTTAGGTGATCTGCCGGCCCATTTTTTGCCGGGGTAGATGGGGAAGTGGACGGCGTTGTGGGGGAGGTAGAGGAAGAAGGGTGAGGATTTGTGATCGGAGATGAACCTGACGGCTTCGTCGGTGTAGATCTCGACGAGAGACTGCTGGTCGTCGGGGAGGACCCGTTTCACGACCGTGCCATTGCGGAGGAGCGGGAGAGGAGGCTGGCCTTTGCCGTTGCCTTTGGGGGTGGGGATGGGTTTGCCGAGATCGCTGCGGACCCCGTCGCTGACGGGGCCCATGTCGTTGGAGTAGGGGAGCCCGAAGTGGAGGTCGAAGCCCTGGGCGTTGGGGAGGAATTCCGGTTGGTCGCCGAGGTGCCATTTGCCGATGATGGCGGTGGTGTAGCCGGATGGTTTGAGGACTTCGGCGACCGTGACCTCGTCAGGCGAGAGCCCGGTGGGGCCTTCGGGGAAGAGGACGTGGGGGATGGGCAGGGCGCGTTTTGGATAGGCTCCGGTCATGAGCGAGGCGCGGGAAGGCGAGCAGACCGGAGCGGCGTAGAAGCTGGTCAGCTTGCGGCCTTCCCTGGCCATGCGGTCGAGGTGGGGCGTGCGGTTGAGGGTTGAGCCGAACGGGCCGATGTCGGCGTAGCCGAGGTCGTCGATGCTGATGATGATGAAGTTAGGTTTTCCGGCGGCGGCGAGCGGGATGCCGGAGAGGGCGAAGGCGGCGAGGAAGTGGAAGAGAGGTTTCATGATCGGGGGGAGGTGGTAGAGGTCAGGGCGAGGATTTCGGGAGGAGGGGCAGCATGGCTTTGCCGAGGGCGTCGCCGACGAGGAAGATGGTTTCAGCGTTTCCGAATTCGTGGTGGCCGTGGCCGGGGTTGGGGGAGTCCTCGGGTTTGCGGACGAAGGAGCGGGTTGGGGCGAAGGCAACCGAGTTGAAGTGGTAGTCCTTGCCGGTGAGGTCGACGACGGCCTGGCCTTCCATGTTGGACTGGCCGGCGAGGATGAAGATTTTGAGAGGAAGTTTGGTGGGTGAGGCTTTGAGCCAGCCCAGGGAGACGAGGAACTGGATCGTTTCCCTTGTGGTCTGGGAGAGATAGGATTCCTTGTTGAAGAAGCCGTGACCGGCGCCGGGATAGACGTGGGCGTCGCAGCGTGCGCCGGAGGTTTTCATGGCGGCTTCGTATTCGCGGAGGACGGGGACGCCGATGAGTTTGTCGGCGTCGCCGAGGAAGACGCAGGTGGGGGGAGCGGCTTTGGAGATGTGGTGGGCGGGGGAGAATTCGCGGTAGCGATTGCCGAGCCGCTGGTGGCCCCATTGGCCGGGGCCGTTGTTGAAGACCGGGTTGAAGAGGATGAGGGCGTCGGGTTTGCAGGAGATGGACTTATCGTCGGCGGGGTCGTCGAGGCTGGGGACGAGGGCGGTGAAGGCGGCTAGGTGGCCTCCGGCCGATCCGCCTGCGGCGGCGATGCGGGTTGGGTCGATGCCGAGGTCGGCGGCGTGACTGCGGACGAAGCGCATGGCTGATTTGGCGTCGGCGCAGCAGACGACGGGAGGGCCGGGATCGCCTTTGGGGATAGTGCGGTACTCGACGCGGATGCCGACGGCGCCTTGATCGGCTAGGGATTTGCTTTGAGGGAGAAACTGCTCGGCGGAACCGCCGACCCAGCCGCCGCCGAAGAAGAAGACGACGGCGGGGCGTTTGTCTGTGGGTTTCCAGTCGGAGGGTTTCTCGACGTGGAGGTGGAGCTGGCGGTTGTCGGTGGATTTGTAGACGATGGATTCGGCGGCCGTGAGGGGGGCGGCGGCGAGGAGGAGGAAGATGAAGAGACGACGGAGCATGGCGGCGGGGTCAGTTAGGGGCGGTCGACGGATTGGCGTCGGGAGGTTTGGGGGTGGGGCGCCTGGGTTTCGGGCGGTTGCGCTGATTGGCGCCGCCGGGGCCCCAGTCTTCGTTTTTGACCGAGCTGCCGGGGAAGACCGGGTCGATGAGTTCGCGGTTCCACGAGTCGAGAGTGGCGGAGAGACGAGTGACGACGTCGGCGTGCTGGGCGGCGACGTCTTTGGATTCGGAGGAGTCGGATGCGAGGTCGTAGAGTTCGGGTGGGGTGTTGCCGGTGCGGATGAGCTTCCAGTTGCCGTCGCGGATGGCGAGGGACTGTTTGCCGTGCATGCGCCATGTGAGGTGAGTGTGGGGTGGGGTGGAGACCTCGCCGGCGAGATGGGGGATGAGGTTGACCCCGTCGAGTTTGCGGTCGGTGGGCATGGGGATGTCAGCGGCGGCGAGGGCGGAGGGGAGGACATCGAGCGAGGAGACCGGGTGGTGGTAGTGCTTGCCGGCCGGGAGTTTTGCGGGCCAACTGACGAGGAAGGGGACGCGGACGCCGCCTTCGTAGAGCGTGCCTTTCATGGCGCGGAGAGGGGAGTTGTCGGATCCGCTGGGTGTGTGGCCGCCGTTGTCGCTGAAAAAGAATGTCAGGGTGTGGTCGCGCTGGTTAGAATCGGCGAGGGCGGAGGTGACGAGACCGATGGCGTCGTCGAGGAGACTGAGTTGGGCGAGGTATTTGCGGCGCTGAGGGTTGGGGATGTGGGAGAATTTTTCGAGACGGTCGGGAGAAGGTTCGTGGGGAGTGTGCGGGGCGTTGAAGGGGAGGTAGAGCATCCATGGGTGGTCCTTGTGGGAGCGGATGAAGGCGGCGGCGGCGTTGCCGAAGGCGAGCGTGAGGTGTGGGGGGACGTCGGTGGTGGGTTTGCCGTCGCGGATGAGAGGGAGCGAGTACTGGCGTTCGTCGGGCAGCCAGTTGGTGAAACGGTGACCGCCGCCGATGAAGCCGAAGGATTCGTCGAATCCGCGGGCCCATGGGACGAAGGCGGGGGCTGAGCCGAGATGCCATTTGCCGATCCAGCCTGTGTGATAGCCGGCGCGTTTGAGGAATTGGGGGAGGATGGTTTCGGTGAGAGGAAGGCCTTCCTTGTTATCTAGCGGGTCGTAGACGGGATTGTTATCGTGGCCGAAGCGTGCCTGGTAGCGGCCGGTGAGGAGACCCGCGCGGGAGGGCGAGCAGACTGGATAGGTGACGTAGCCGCTGGTGCAGGTGATGCCGGATTTGGCGAGTGCGTCGAGATGGGGTGTGATGGCGACCTTGCTGCCCTGGAAGCCGGCGTCGGCGTAGCCGTGGTCGTCGCTGACGATGATGAGGATGTTGGGATGCCTCGCGGTGGCGGTGGCGATGATGGCGCCGAGGGTGCAGAGGATGAGGAGGCGAGTCATGGCCGGGAGATGATGTGGGGGGGCGACGAGGGCGCGATGATGGCGGGCGGAGATGGGGGTTTCGAGACATTTTTCCGGCGGGAGGTGGGCATTGCAATTGCCGGGAGGGTCCATGTCGGCGGGTGTGGGTGCGGGGGATCAACTGAGGACCTCGATGAGATAGGCGAGTTCGGAGGCGACGTCGTCGGATGACGGGACGGTCTGGGCGATTTCGGTTTCTACGGCGGAGCGGAAGGCTTTGCGGAGCCTGTGGATGGCTACTTTGACGGCTCCGGTGGTGATGCCGAGAGAGGCGGCGGCGTCGGATTGGGAGAGGTTTTCGGAGTCGCCGACGAGCCATGGTTTGAGGGCCTCGAACTGCGGGCCTTTGCCGGCCTGTTCGAAGGATGACTGGACGGCGGAGAGACTGCGGTCCATGATGGCGAGGGCCCATTCGCGGTCGAACCATTTGTCGGCGAAGGCTGCGGAGGGATCGGGGATTTGAGGGGGTGGCGAGCCGTCGGTGGGTGGAGCGTCGAGGGAATCGGTGACGGCGTCGCCTGCGCGTTTGAGGCGGCTGGCGAGGCGACGTTGATCTGCGAGGAAGTGTTTGAGAGCGCCGAGCAGGTAGGAGCGGAAGCGGCCTTTGGCGGGGTCCGGGTTGCCGATGCCGCCGCGGGCGAGGATACGGGCGAAGAATTCCTGGGTGAGATCGCGGCTGAGGTCGTCGGAGCGGCCTTCGCGTCGGAGGAAGAGGAAGACTGGGTTCCAGTAGGCGGCGCAGAGTTCGCTGAGGGCGAGGCGGGATTCGGGGGAATCGCCCTGAGCTTTGATGACGAGCGTCCAGCGGGTGGCGGTGAAGTTGGAGACGGAGGAGGAAGCGGTCATGGGGGTGGCTGATGATCCGGTTAGGGTGCTGGGTCGGGTGGTGGCGGGGAGGCGACCGTTTCGAGGTAGAGCGACTCGAGTTTTTTGCCGTACCAGTTGGAGCGGGAGGCGAGTTCGGCTCGCTCCTTGAGGCCCTGGGTGAGCTGGAGGTGAGCTGAGTCCGAGGAGGTGAACGTCCATGGGTCGTCGAGCTGGATGGTTTTTCTGCTGGTGGATCCTGAGGGGGAGTGATGGGAGATCTCGATCTGCTGGTGGGCGTTGTTTTTCCAGCGATCGGTCGTGAGGACGATGAGACTGGCGATGAGTGGCGAGCTGGGGGGAGCGAAGATGCGGCCGTTGATGTTCATGGGGGATTCGTGGCCGTCGGTGCTGACGCGGATGAGTTGGTAGGAGAGGGAGGTTCCGGGTGGGAGGGAGATATCCATGGCCATGCGAGTGCCGGATGGGTGGAAGTAGGTGTCGTTAGAAGAGCGGACCTTGAGGAGATAGGCGGTGGAGCAGATGAGGGCGAGGGAGGCGGCGGTGGCGAATGGCCAGATGCGGGGGCGGGTGGGGGCGGCGGATGGGGGGCGTGCGGACATGCTGCGGAAGAGACCTGCGATCGTGGTGATGCCGAGACTGCCGGCGACGACGAGCAGGGCGACGAGGAGCAGGCGCGAGACGGTGCCGACGGCGTTGTCGGCGAACGCGGTGGCGATGGCGAAGGCGAGCATGAGGGCGACGACGATGGCGGGCCATGCGAGGGCGCTGATGATCGACCGTTTGAGGCCTGCGGGATTGCTATCCGGGGTGCGAAGGAGGCGGAGGGCGCGGAGGGCGAGGATGGTACCGGGTATGGCGGTGATGGCGATGAGGAAGAGGGAGAGGGCGACGATGGGGAGGGGACTGACGGGGATGGGCGTGTCGGACTGGTTGATGGATTCGATCTGATAGATGGGGATGGCTCCGAGGGCTGCGATGATGAGGCTGAGGGCGGTGCAGAGGAGCGCGGTGTTGGCGAGGCGCGTGGTCTTGCGGTCGGGAGGAGCGGGGTTTGAGGGTGGTGCGGTGCGGGTGGCGGCGTCGACGTGGGTTTTCAGTTGCTGGACGTCCTTGAAGCGGGCGTCGCGTTCGCGTTCGAGGGTGCGCATGACGATTTCGTCGATGCGGGCGTCGGCGGTGGATTTTTCCGAGGGTGGTTTGAAGCGACCGATGGGGAGTTCGCCGGTGAGCAGTTCGTAGAGAACGACGCCGAGCGAGTAGATATCGGCGCGATGGTCGATGCGGGCTGGGGAGTCGAATTGTTCCGGGGCCATGTAGTGCATGCTGCCGAGGATGGCGCCGTTGGCGGTTAGGGTTGCGTGATCGTTGCCGTGATCGCCGATGAGTTTGGCGATGCCGAAGTCGGCGATTTTCACGTGGCCTGAGTGGTCGATGAGGATGTTTTCCGGTTTGATGTCGCGGTGGAGGATGCCCTGGGAGTGGGCGAATTCGAGGGCGGAGCAGATTTCCCTGGTGACGGCTAGTGCGTCCATGGGGGAGAAGCCGCCGGACTGCATGGCCTGGCGCAGATTGACGCCATCGACGAATTCCATGAGCAGGTAGGCGAAGGAGCCCGCGGTGCCGCTGTCGAAGATGGTGACGATGCCTGTGTGGTTGAGGCGTCCGAGGACTCGGGCTTCGCGTTCGAAGCGTTCGAGGAATGCGGGGTCGTCGGCGAGGGAGCGGGAGAGGATTTTGAGGGCGACGAGGCGTCCGAGATTGATCTGGCGTGCCTTGTAGACGGCTCCCATGCCGCCGATGCCGATGAGATCGAGGATTTCAAGGTCTGGGAAGTGGGGGGCGAGGTCGTGCGTGGAGGGAGGAGGACCCTGAGATGTGAGAGGGGAGGGAGGGCCTGCGTCGGTGGCGACGGCGAGGAGCAGGCATTTCGGGCAGAGACCCTGCGGTGCGCCTGGGGTGATGGGGGCGCGGCATTTCGGGCAGAGGGGGCTGGATGGAGAGGCCATGGTGGTGCGACTGCTAGGGTTACTTTTCGGCCAGTTTCCATGCATTGAGTGATCTGACGACTTTGAGGGGGGGCAGGGATTTGTCTTTGAATGTGGCGGTGACGGTACCGGAGTTGGCATCGCCGGTGAAGGTGAAAGTGAAATCGACTGGCGACCATGAACCGAAGGCCTTGTCGAAGCCGAGTTTGTATTGATCGAGCCACTTTGAGGCGGTGGTGGCGGAGAGGCCCATTTTGCGGGTGGTTGGCTGGTCCCAGCACTGGAGGAACAGGGAGGTGTTGGAGTCTTTCACGGACTGGAGGAGGGCGGCGACGGGGATGGCCTGTTCGATGGTTTCCGGATGTTTGGCGGGGGTGGTTTTGGATGGTTCGGCGGGTGGATTGGACGATTGAGGTGCGGCTGTGGCGGGGATGGCGCTGGCGAGCGCGATGAGGAGGATGAGGGAGGCGGAGGAGTGATGGGATTTCATGGATTGGTGATGGTTGTGAGCGTATGATTGGGCTCATCCATTACCTGAGCTGTGGGGGCGTGGAGGTTACAAGGATTCTGGTTTTGGGGAGTGGATTGGGGTTTGGTGTGCGGGGAGGGGAGCGGTTGGCTCGGTCATGAGGCCCGGGATGGCATACTGGGGCTTTGGCTGTGGGGTCGCAGGCAGGATGCCCGTGGCACTTTGCTTGTTGCGAGTCTGATAGCAAAGGAGGCGTGTTTATCTCGGGAGGGGGTGGCGAGCGGAGGCGTTGGTCTTGCTTGATGAAATCGATGTCGGCGGCTAATGATGGTAGGAAAATGGAACCTATCCTGATCATCTTCCTCTTTTTCCTGATCCTTGCCGGGCTGATTGTTCGTGTTGCCAGAGCTGAATCGCGCAAAGGACGAATTGTTGCCGGGGCGGCGGCGCTGGGGTGGTCGGGGTTGATGTTCGTGGCGGCCGGGGCGGTTGAGTCATTCAATCTGAATATCTGGTACAGCCAGTCGGCAGACGACCTTCTGGAGGCGACCGTGGGGGCAATTGAGGCGGGGAAGGGCGATGAGGCTGCGAGTGAGCTGGCGGCGATGCGGTCGAGGCTGCAGGTGATGTATGAAGGCCGCGGCAATTTCAAGGTGCTTGCTGAGGAGACGACGCGGCGATTGAGGGGGTTGGCCGGAGCGAAGCGGGAGGTGAAGGGGGCGTCGCCGTAGGAGGATGGCTCATCCATTCGTTGAGCTGCGGGGGCGTGGAGGTTCAAGGGATTCTGGTTTTGGGGAGGGGATTGGGGGTTTGGTGTGCGGGGAGGGGAGCGGTGGGTTCGGTCATAATGGCCGGGCTTCCATGCTGGGGCTTGGGCTTTGGGGTCACAGGCAGGATGCCCGTGCCACCTTGCTTGTTGCGAGTCTGACGGAAAAGGAGGCTTGTTCTGCGAGGTGGGATCTCGTGAAGGAGAGGGGGGAACGCAGAACGCCGGCCTTTGTGGGGCCGGCGTTCGCGGAGTTTGAGGGTGTGGTACGACCTCGAGGAGGTTACTTCACGACCACGTAGCGGGCGTCGAGCATTTTGGTGATGCGGGCGCTGTTTTCGCGGAGGTGGGAGCGGGTGTAGTTGTCGAGGTTGGCGTTGCCGGCGGCGGCGTTGAGTTTGTCGCGGAGTTCGGCGAGTTGCGTGGCGGCGAGATCGCTGATGGGTTTCGCGGCTGGGGCGCTGCCGAGCTTGTTGTTGGCGAGGTCGACGAGCCGGTCGATGTGTTCGCGCTGCAGGTTGCGGCGCAGACTGCTGATGAGCGGCTGGCGGTCGCTGAACTTCTGGTTGGCGTCGACGTTGTCGAGTTCGGTCCATGCGGCGGCGCGGACGGTGGAGAGGACCTCTGGGAGGGTGAGGGCGTCCTGATCGGCAGCGGTGCGGAATTCGTTATCGAAGACGCGGCTGAGAGTGACCGGGTTGAGGATGGCGGTCATGGCGCTGGCCTGGATGCCGAGGACGCGGTCGTGGACTGGCCAGTTGGGTTCCTCGAAGTTGTTTTCCATGTCGAACCATTTGTCGACGGTGAGGAACTTGAGGAGGTTAGGGCTGAGGCCGTAGGAGTCGTCCGGGAACGTGTTGGCGAGGACGAACTTGAGGGCTTCGCGCTGAGTGGCGGCGGGCACTGGTTCGACTGGTGCGCCGGCGTTAGGGTCGCCCTTGCGGTTTCTGGTGGTGAGGCTGCCGCCGAGCCAGTTGGCCATCATCATGACGGCCTGGACCTGGGTCTGGAGGGTGAGCTGGTAGCCGCGGCGGGCCTTGGACCATGATTCGCCGTCCTTGACGAACTTGTCGAGGAGCTTGCCGCGGTGTTCGCGGACGAGCGTCATCTGATTTTCGGCGAAGGCGATGGGGTCCTTGGCGAAGTCGTAGCGGCGTGCGCGTGGGTCAGGGCCGCCGGTGTCTTCGTCGGTGGCGTACATGAGTTCCGGCTGCGTGTTCTTGGCGAGGATGGGTTTGAGGTCCTTCTCGAAGGTGTAGCCGTATTCGATGGCCCAGTCGTCATAGGGTCCGACGGTGATCATGCCGTAGTCGCCCTGGGGGACGTCTTTTTTGGCGACGACATTGATAGGGATGTAGTCCATGACGCTGGAGGCGAAGGGTTTTTTCCCTTTGACGGCGTCGCTGTTGATTTCGGCCCACGTGTAGATGCTGGAGCCTTTAAAGTTATGGCGGAGCCCGAGCGTGTGGCCGACCTCGTGGACGGTGAGGTCAGCGAGGAGGGGCCCGATGAAGTTTTCGGGGATGCCGTCGATGAGCTGGTCGCCGGGGGCTGGGGCGACGGCGGCGGTGGCCATGGCCATGTCCATGAGGGCGAGGCCGTGGCTCATCCAGTCGGCGGCCTGGCAGTAGCCATTGAACTGGACATTGCGGCCAACGAGACCGTCGTATTCGTTTTTCCCGGCGAGCGGGCCGCCCATCATGGCGGCGGCGATGGCGTGACCGCCGAGGGCGGGCATGGGGGAGCGCTTGATCTGGTCGAGGACGGTGGCGCGCTTTTCGGGGGCGGCGAGGCGGACGCGCGGATCCCAGTTAGGATTGTCGTGGAGCCACGCGAGGGTTTCCGGGGACGCGCCTTCCATGGCGAGCTGAGGGACGATTTCGTTATACTGACGCCACCAGTGGCGGATCCAGCCGTCGGTGAGGACGATGTCTGCGTCGAGGATCTGGCCGGTGAGCGGGTGAGTCCGGGAGGGCCCGATGGCGGTGCCGACCCCGTTGGAGAGCCAGCGGATGAAGTTGTAGTTCACGTCTTCGGGGTCTTTTTCCATGTGTTCGCCGGTGCTGGCGTCCTGGAAGTAGACCTGGATGGCGTTGACGAGCCCGACTTTTTCGAAGGCCTTGTTCCACATGTCGACACCCTCCTTGACCCAGCGGCGGTAGCGGATGGGGGTGGTGTGTTCGATGTAGAAGATGATCGGGGTTTTAGGCGGACTGAGCTTGAGGGAAGGGTCGGCCTTTTCGAGATGCCAGCGGTTGATGAACCGCATTTTGGTTTCTTCGGGGGTGAACTTGCCGAAGTCGGTGTACGACGTGGTGAAGTAGCCGACGCGTTCATCGGCCTGACGCGGCTGGTAGCCGGTGTTGTCGGGGATGAGGCTGAAGCTGTAGTGGAACGTGCGGAGTTTGCCGCCGGCGGTGGGGGCTTCGATGGCGATTTCGACGTTGTTAGGGAATGCCTTGGCGGTTTTGATTTTGTAGAGCCCCTTGTTCATGCCAGCGGCTTCTGCGCCGAAGAATTTTTCGGCGTGCATGACGACGAGTTCGTCGAGATCGATGATGGGGCCGCCGTTTGGCATGATGCCTTGGATGGGCATGTCGAGGACGACGCGGTCGGTGAAGAGCCTTTTGATGCTGTCCTGGCTGGCTTTATCGCCGGTGGAGCGGATGCCGAGTTCCGGGGTGACCATGGCGAGGCGTTTGCCGTAGGGGCGCCAGTAGAAGTAGAGGTCACCGGCCTGGAGCCCGGCGTAGTCGTCGCCGCTGGCGACGGTGAGGGCGAGATAGTGGCGCTGGCCTGCGAATTCCTTGGGGAGTTCGGCGTAGAGTTGCTGGTCCTTGCCGCGGCTCCAGAGAGTGTAGAAGGATTTGCGGCCGTCGGCGGTGCTGACGACTTTTTCGAAGCCGCGGAGGACGTCTTCGATTTTAGGGAAGTCGGGCTGTGCGGTGGGGTCTGGTTGGGGGACTGGAGCAGCTGGGACGGTGGCTGGCCCGTTGCCTTGAGGGGGCGGCGGGGCGATGAGCGGGTTCTGGGCGGCGAGGATGCCGGTGAGACCGGCGTAGATGAGCGAGAGGGCGATGGGATTTGGGGTCATGGGAATGGGCTTTGAGGTGGAGAAGGAGGGTGAGGGTTTGTGGTATTTATAAAAATTACAGAAATTCAGATTGAGTGCAAGTGGAAAGGGTGGGTGAAGTGGCAAGTGCCTGAGGGAAGCGACGGTGGGGGGAGGAATGATTTGGAAATCGTCCCGGGAATGCGGAGGGGGAGGCAAAGGAATGAGGGGGAGGGGAATGCGGGGGAGGAGAGGGAGAGGCAAGGGAATGGATGGCAGAGGAATGCGGAGGAGGAGAGGGAGAGGCAGGGGAATGGGTGGCAGGGGAATGTGGGGGAGGAGAGGGAGAGGCAGAGGAATGTGGAGGGGGGCGAGTCGCGGGCATGAGGTATTGCAGCGCACTGAGCGGATGGGCGCGGTGCGTGGAGGGGATGGGGTGTGGTGGGGCGCCCGGCGGCTGATGGGGCGGCGGCGGGGGCAGGTCGGCGATGCTGTTAGGGATCGCTGGGTGGGATGGGTCAGCCGCGTTCTTCGAGGAGGTTGATGCTGGCGCGGAGCATTTTGCGGACGCGGAAGTTGGTGACGTGGACGGAGACTCTGGAGACCTTGAGGACGCGGGCGACGTCTGCTGGTGGGTGGCCCTGGATGGTGGTGAGTTCGAAGATCTGGAACTGGAGTGGGGGGCAGGTACGGCGGACGCGGTCGAGGGCGGCGGCGACGATGTGCTCCTGCCATTCTGCGTCCCATGTGGCGTCGAGCTGGGCCATGGCTGGGTCTTCGAGGTTGGCGACGGCGGCGGCGTCGAGGGCGACGACTTTGTCAGGTGGTTGTTCGCGGTAGCGGCGGCGGAGGATGTCGGCGACGCGGCGGCGGGTGATGGTTTTGAGCCATGCTTTGAAGCGGCCTTTGGAGCGATCGTATTTGAAGTCGGCCATTTCTTTGGCGACGCAGAGGATGGTGTCCTGGACGGCGTCCTGAGCTTCCTGGTCGTCGAGGCCTGATTTGCGGGCGACGGCGTAGATGAGTTTCCAGTAGGTGTTGAAGAATTCCTGCCATGAGTCCTGATTATTCCAGTCTCGGAGCCGGCTGAGGAGACTGTGCCGGGTGGGTTGGAGGCTGGGAGGGTCGAGGGTGGTCATGGGGCGGGCTGAGCGCGCAGGTGGGTAGGGAAGTATAGGGCGCGGGAGGGGAGGAGGGCGAGTTGGAAAACGGGGAAAATGCGGTAGAAATGGCTAGTAGCGATGGTCGGTGCTGACGGCGCGGAAGAAGCGGGTGGGCGGGGTGCCGTTGAGCGGGGAGACGTTGATGACCTTGTCGAGGCCATCGCCGATGTAGCTGTCGGCGCGTTGCCATGAGCGGAGATCGCTGGAGATTTCGAGATCGTAGAAGGCACCTTGTTCGGTGGAGATGCGGAGTTCGAGGCCGGACGCTGATTTGGTGAGGGAGATGAAGGGGAGCGTGGCTGGAGGGAGGGCGGGCCATGCTGGTTCGGGGGAGGCACCGATGCTGGCGATGCTAAAGGGGGAGTAGTAGGTGCCGGCTCCTCCGTAGCCGATGCCGATTGAGGCGTCCATTCCCATTGGTTGGTCGGATCCATTGCGATCGTGGTAGATGGCCCTGCCGTAGGTGGGTGCCTGGGCCATGAAGAAGGCTGGGCGGGAAGTGAAGCCGAAGCCTTGTTTTTCGAAGGGGACATTACCGACCTTGACGCCCGGGAAGGTGTTAGTCGGTGCGGGGACGAAGAAGCTGTCGAGGGGGGTGTTGAGGTGCGGGCTGATGACCCGGACGTGGGGGCCGCCGTCTTCGCCTGCGCCGGTGACGATGTCTGCGAAGCCGTCCCGGTCGTAATCGCCGGAGGCGACCCAGACCCCGCCGCGGAAGTCAGCGCCGTAGACGGTGGTGATGAAGAGGGGCGGGCCGCCGACGTTGTTGAGGGAGCTGAGACGGCCGCTGTAGACACCGGCTTCCGGATCGCCGCCGGGGCCGAAGCCGTAGATGATGTCGTCGAAGCCGTCGCGGTCGACGTCGCCGGAGGCGACGCGGATGCCGCCGGTGAAGGTCGGGGCATGGGGGAGGAAGAAGTCGCGGAGGAGGCCTGGGGGGCTGGAGTTAGCGATGACGGGGCCGAGATCGAAGGCGCGGAGGTGGGGGCCGCCGCCGGAGCCGGGGCCGGTGATGATGTCGTCGCGGCCGTCGCCGTTGACATCGCCGATGGCGACGTGGACACCGCCGGTGAAGTCGCCGTAGGGTTGGAACTGAGTGATCTGCTGATTGGTGACGGTGTTGACGACGACGACGAGGGATCTGACACCTTGGGCGGAGCCGAAGACGGCTTCCGGGACGCCGTCGCCGGTGACATCGCCGACGGCGGCGGAGATTCCGATGTTGCCGGGGCCGGATGCGGTGAACTGGCTACCGAGGTGAGTGCCCTCGGTGTAGGAGCCGAGGTGGAGTGTGGAGTCGGGCTGGCGGCCGGGGACGATGGAGGAAGAGCTGATGGGACGGCTGGTGAGGTGGGCAGAGTTGAGGCCGTTGAGGGAGAAGAGGAAGTAGCGGACGCCGGCGTCCTCGATTTCGCCGGTGGTGAGCCGGTGTTTGCCGGTGGCGAGGGCCTGGATGAAGACGGGGCCGTCGTCGTCGGTGACTCTGGTGGTGACGGAGGAAGTGGCGAGCGTGAGGTTTCTGGGACTGTGGAAGGTGAGTTTGGCGTGTTCAGAGTCAGGTTCCTGGAAGCCGTCGGGCTGGATGAGCCATGAGAAGGAAGCTGTGGTGACTCCGGGTGGGATTTCGATGAGGCCGGGGCGCGGGTGCGAGGGAGAGAATTCCCAGACGATGTCTTTTCCGGGGGTCAGGGGGGACTGATTGGATTCCGGGAAGCCGAAAGAGTATTCGAGGTGGCAATTGGCGGGGGCTGGTTCGGATAGGGAGATGCGGAATTCGAGGCGGGCGGGCGCGAGGGCACCGTTATCAAGGTTAGGGAAGGGGCCTTGTTCGACGACGCCTGGGTTGACGGCGGTGATGATGGCGGTGGGGGTTGCGGAGGCGAGGGCAGCGGGGAGGGAACCGAGCAGAGCGATCCGGCAGAGCGAATGGCGGGTGGAGAGGAAGGAGAGAGGAGACATCGTGATGGTTCGGCGGGTTGGGATGGGCGATTACGGGAGATTTCGAGAAATCGTGTGAGGATGGGTGGCGGATTGGGGAGAGAGCGGATGCGGTTATTCCATGATGACGCGGTAGAAGCGTTTGGATGCGGCGGCGTGCTGCTGGGTGAAGGCGCCGTGGCCTTGATCGAGCGGGAGCGGCGAGAGACGGGTGGCGACGTTCTGCCATGATTTGAGGTCGGAGGAGAATTGGAGCGAGTAGAAGCGACCGGGGAGGGCATCCCATGTGACGGAGGTGGCGGTGAGTTGGGGGGAAGGGACGAGCGAGATGATGCGGACGCGGCCGTGGCTGATGATCTGGATGGCGTTGATGGCGGCGCTGGTGCCGCCGACGCCGGCGCGGCCGACGATGCGGAGACGGCCGCCGGAGTGGTTTTTGAAGATGGCGACATTGCCGGCGGCACCGCTGGACTGGACGGCCACGAAGCTGCCGGATTCGCCGGCGACGTTCCAGTCGGTGATGTCGCGCAGACCAGTTAGGGATTCGGATTTCGTCAGGGACGTGACGGTGAAGTCCGAGCGGTTGTCCGGGGCGGGGCCGTCGAAGTAGACGCAGACATCGTAGGACTGCCACGGGATGTTATAGAGGTCGGCGACGCAGCGTGTGTCGGTCGAGCAGATCATGGAACCGTGCATGAGGCGGGAGCTGCCGTCGGTTGGGAGCGGTTGGCCGGGCTGAGCGAGGGCGAGGTCGGCGGCACCGGAGTTCTGGATATTGAAGACGACCTCGTTGTAGCCCTTGGTGTAGGGGTAGCCGCCGGTGAGGTCGGGGCTGACATTGAGCCATTGCTGCTGGAGGACGATGCCGGCGTAGGTTAGGGAGGGGATTTCGAGGTCAGAGGAAACGACGCCGTCGGGGACGCGGCCTGAGAAATTGAGAGCGAAGCTGCCTGGGCCGGAGGTGGCGGGGGTGCTGGCAGCGGAGGCGGGATTGGAGCCGTTGTCGATTTCTGCGGCGTCGAGCCAGCCGTCGTTGTCGGAGTCGACGAGGGCCGGGGAGGCGACGAGGATGGAGTGACGCCATGGTTCGGCGATGAGAAGAGAACCGTTAGGCGCGACGGCGAGGGACTGGGGCGAACGGAGCGGGGTCTCGAGATGGCCGCCGGAGTAGTGGTCGTCGTAGACCCGTTGGCGTGAGAGATTGGGCTGACCGAGAACTCGGTGGGGGAGGATGCGGTCGGTGGAGCTGACGTCTTCGGCGCGGTACTGGAGGACGCGGTGGTAGCCGCTGTCGGCGACGAAGATGGAACCGTCCGGGCCGGAGGAGACGGCTTCCGGATAGTAGATGCCGCAGACATTGTGAGGGATGAGATTGGCGGATGCAGGGGAGGCCTGGCCGAGGGAGTTGGAGGCGGAGGCGTTGGCGGAAGGGAGGGAAGCGGCGTTGTCGAAGCGCTGGACCCGGTGATTGCGGGAGTCGGCGACCCAGAGACGGCCGGCGGGGTCGAGGGCGATGCTGACGGGTTCGGTGAACTGGTTAGCGGCGGTGCCCCAGTTGAAGCCGTTGAGACTGGTTTGGCCGACGACGAGGTCGGCGGATCGATCGGGGGAGGAGGCGGTGGCGCTGTTGAATTTAAGGACGCGGTGATTGAGCTGGTCGGCGACCCAGAGGTGGTTGGCGGCGTCGATGGCGACGGCGGCTGGTGTATCGAGGCCCGTGCTGCTGATGCTGGGGAATTCCGAGGAGAAGTCAGGCTGACCGAAGTGGCATCCGGCGTCGGCATCCGTGTTAGGGTCGGTACGGGTTGCGGCGTTGGCGAAGCGGAGGATGCGGTGGTGGCCGGTGTCGGCGATGAAGAGGTGGCCTGTGGGTGAGAAGGCGAGGCCGCGCGGGAGTTTCAGATTGCTGCGGGTGGCGGGGCCGGTGGCGTCGGTGCGGAGGTCGGGTTGACCGATGACCCATTCTGCGGCGATGCCCTCGCGGAGTGCCTGCCAGTTAGGGAACCGGAGGACGCGGTGGTGTTTGCGGTCGGTGACGAAGACCTTGCCGGAGATCGGGTCGATGGCGATGGCGGCGGGGTCTTCGAGGTGTTGTTCGGAGACGAAGTTGTCGGACTGTTCGGAGAGACGGGAGATGATGGCGGGGGAACCGGTGAAGGGGGTGGCGGGAGAGGATTCGACGCGGAGGATGCGGCGGCTGTTGAGGTCGTTGACGAAGAAGCGGCCGTCGGTGTCGGCGAGGATGCTGGCGGGCAGGATGTTCTGGAGACTCGAGGTGAAGTCGGATTGCCAGAAGACGGAGTCGGCGGGAGCGCCGTTGGAGAGGAGGGCGGAGGCGCGCCAGCGGAGGACTCGGTAGTTGTTGTAGTCGGCGAGGAGGAGATTTCCTGCGGGGTCGAAGGAGAGTGCACCGCTGTTGCCGATGAGCTGGGCGGTGAGGCCGCCGCCTTTGGTGAGGAGGTCTGGTGCGCCGAGGACGCCGCTGGCAGGGGCGTTGTCAGGGAGAGTGCGGGCGTTGTCGAAACGGAGGATGCGGGCGTTGTGTTCGTCCATGATCCAGAGCGTGCTGCCGTGAGCGGCGATGGTGCGGGCGAAGAATTTGTTGGGGGAAGCGAGGGTCGAGCCGTCGTCGGTGACGAGGTCCGGCTGACCGAGGACGCCGTCGGCGGACGGCATGTTGCCGCGGAATCTAGCGCTATCGAAGCGGATGACGCGCGAGCCTTGAGAGAGCCAGAGCGATCCGGCGGTGTCGACGGCGAGCCCGAAGGCCCAGCCGGTGGTGGCGGTTAGTGGTGGGTAGGGAGAGTGGTAGTCGAGCGTGCCCTTGGCGAAGTCCGGGTATCCGAGGACCTGGGCGGCGGGGGTGCCGCTAGCGGCGTTGGCGGCGTCGTTGAAGCGAACGGCGCGGCGCGTTTTGAATTCAGCGACCCAGAGTGAGCCGTGGTCCCATGCGAGGGCGGCGGGGCCGCGGAGTGTGGTGGAGACGATGGAGTCCTGGCGGAGGGTTTCGGAGACGGAGCGCTGACCGAAGACGGCTTCAGGCTCGCCGTTTTCGGCAAGTTTCTGAGCGGAGCTGTAGCGGAGGACGCGGTCGCCGTTCCAGTCAGCGACGAAGAGTTTGCCGGTGGCGGGGTCGACGGCCATGGCGCTGGGGGAGACGAAGCGCGGGTTGTCGGTGTGGCCGAATCGGGCGGAGAAGACCTGACCGTCCTGAAATTCCGAGATGGCGGAGAGCTGGGTGCAGGTGGCGAGGAAGCAGAGGACGAGCGGCAGCCGGAGCGGGCTGGCGGGATGGATGACGGACGGGCGCGGAGGAGTCATAGGTCCCTCTGTTCGGCGGCGGGGAGCGGCCGATTACGGGAACCTTGAGGAATTTTTTTAGGGGGGAGGGGTGAGGCGGCCTCCGGTGGGAGGTCAGGTTCTGAAATAGTTTCGGGGAGGAGGCGAAGCCGCTGGGGCGCAGGCTGCTGCGTGCCATCCTTGCCGATCCATGTGAGGTCAAGTCTGGTTTCCCCGGAACGAAGGCGTTAGTAGTTCTTGAAAGCAGAGACACAAGCCGACCAGACGGCGGGATGGTTTTGGCGGAGGGAGGACATGGGGGATTCGTTGACTCCAGCTCCTCGGAAGCACCAGCCGAGGATGCCGTGTTCGTCGGCGTCCTTGAGATCACTGATGAAAGCGGCGGCGTGCCCTGCGGGATCATCGAGGATGGTCTGGATGATTTTGCTGATGCGCCGGAAGCTGCGTCGATAGCCGAGGGTGACGGCGTCGCGTTTTGCAAACTGGAACACGCGGGCCGTTTCGGAACCTTTGATCGAGGTGCTTCCTTTCGAATCCATGCGGGCGAAGAGGATTCCGGTGGCGGGGCTGAAATCCAGGAAATCCCACGGATCATCCACGGTGGGGTCGAGGAGTGCGGGGTTTCCGTTTACTAACGGGAACTGGCTGCCTTTGCAGTCACGGCCGCAGCCCGTGCAGCAAAGCAGCAAATTGGGCCATCGGAACATCTGCTCTGGATAGACAGACTTAGGCCAGAAGTGCTCAATGTCCGTGCCAGCGGAGTCCGAGCAATACATGCAACGCTGTCTGCCGCCTGCCATTTGCTGAAGCTGACGCTTCACCATCGCGAGCTTATCGGTCTGGCGAGCGTTCTTCCAAGTCTTCTCGATATTGAGCGTCCCGGCTGCCATGTCGGCATCGGCCCGCTTCTGCCTTTCCTCCATGTAGCGGACAACGACAGGAGGCAGGTCATGTCTGGGGACGCGGCGCATCGATTACAGGTCTTCGTCAACGTTAACGAACAGTTCGAGCTGTTTGAACCGTTTCTGTTCTTCTGCGGTCAGTTTGCCTGTGGATCGTTTCTTCCCCTCGATGAGTGCATACTCAATGCGGGCCTCTACGGCGACCGGCGAGAGAGTGCTCTGAAGCCCAAACGCCGGGCTGCGCAGAATGGCGTCCGGGCGTGAGGCGATGATGGAATCGCGCACATCATCGGTGAGACGGCGTGGCTCTTGCCCGCTGCCCGGCTCGGGCAGGACGAATAAACCGCCAGGGTCCGCGGCCTGGCAAATGATGGGGCTGTGCGTGGTGACGAGGAATTGGATCTTCGGGAAATGGCGTTTCAGCCAAAAACCGATGTCACGCTGCCACTCGGGATGAAGATGGGCGTCGATTTCGTCGATCAGGATCACTCCCGAGTGAGCGATCTCGATATTGCCGTCGAGCGTTGTCGTGAGCAGGTTTTCGTGACCGTAAGCATTGATCAGATGGCGAAGGATATCGGCCACCAGCGCCAGTGCGGAGCGATATCCGTCACTCATGGAGGCCCATGAGATTTCCACCCCATTACGATCCTTCAGCCAAAGGCCATCCGAATCTACTCGGTCTACTGTGATCTGGTTGGGCAGGAGGTCCTGCCGCAGCAGGCTGAGGAGGATGGCAAGTTGGCTGACTTCGGCTGCCTTTTTCTCAAGTTTCTTATGGTCCAGCTCCCTCAACCAGCGGTCCACTTCGGCGAGAGATGCGGCCTCCTCGAACATGGTGACAAATCGTTCTGTGCTAGGAGAAGACATGAGTCGCTGTGCTACGGGCGACTCACCGAAAACTCGCCGGAATGGTCCATAGCCGCAGCAAAACCATCCGCTGGATCCGTTGGCCCAAATAGTGCGTTCAGGTGTTTGGTAGGATTTTTGCCGTCCTTCTGGCAACTCGACCGTGAGTGAGGTTTCCTTTCCGCCGTTTTCAAAAACCAGGTGGGCAGGGAATTTTTCGGACGGGCTTTTGCCGACGCCGCTGAGTTTGTCATCCGGCTTCACACGAACGATTTCGAGTTCTACATGACCTTTCTTTTGGGGGGCGTCATGCCGGACCCACTTGTTGAAGCTTGGTTGCAGCGAACGGGCTGTATCGCGGCCGGTAAGCCCGATGGCGATGGATTTCAAAAGCGTGCTTTTGCCTGAACCATTGTCACCCGTGAAGACCGTCCAGCCTGCATAACTTTTGTCCGGGCGTTGAAGATCAAAATCCAGGCTTTTGAAGCCGCGAATGTTGGTGAGCTTGATCTTATGAAGATACATGGGTGACGAATGGTGAACGGGAATCAGACCTGACTCCAGCGGAGAGTGATGTGTGGCTGGGTGGGGCCGGATTGCTGCAGGTTCCAATCAATGGTCCCAAAGCAGCCTTGGAACTGCTGATTGATGACGGCGTTGGCGACGAAGAGCGGGGGGGCTGGGCGTTTTGGTGGTGTCCGAGGCACGGCGTTTCGGCGGTTGGGGAGCGACGGAATTGGCCTGATGGTCTGTGATTGACATGGGGTGGGGGAACTGGGCCGTGGGTGCGAGGAGATTGGGGAGAGGGTTGGGTGTTTTGAGCGGTTGTGCAAAGGGTGAATGGGGCTGGGGTGGGAGGTTGGGGTCAGGGGGAGGGCCAGTCGAGGTGTAGGGTGGCGAGGTGGGAGCGGAGGAGGGGGAGGTCCCAGATGCGGGCGAGGTGATTGGTTTCGGTGACGAGGAGGCGAGTGCTGTCGGGGCTGAAGGCGAGGGTGCCGATGACGGTGCCGAGGTGGTGTTCGACGCGTGCGATGGTGGTGCCGTCTGCTGGGTTGAGGAGGAGGAAGGAGGTGGAGGAGTCCTGGGCGGCGATGAGCGAGCCGTCCGGGGAGCAGGCGGCGACCATGCCGCGTGCTTTGTGGGAGGAGGACCATGAGGTTGCGGAGGGGACGAGGGGTTCGCAGCGGATGCCTGAGGAGGAGCTGATGATGAGGCTGCGGGAATCGGCGGAGAAGGCGACGATGGAAGTGCCTGCGCCTGTCCAGTTAGCGGCGGGGCGGAGGGGATCCGGGGCGTTGAGGTCGAAGACGAGGAGTCGGGTGCCTCGGGTGGCGAGCCAGCGGCCGTCGGGGCTGAGGAAGAGCATGCGGAATTGTTCCGGAGCTGGCATGACAGGGGCGAAGTTGCCGAGGTTGCGGCGGAGGTGGATGGTGCCTTTGGTCATGGCGGCGACGGTGAGGCCGTCGGCGCTGGCGGCGACGCTCCATGTGTCGCCGGGGATGAGGAGGGAAGGGGGATCGAACTGGAGGGAGCCGTCCGGGTTGCGATGGACGTTGTGCTGGAAGAGCCCCTCGATGGTGGCGGTGTAGAGCGGGCCGGATTCTGTGGCCATGGCTGTGTGGCGGACGGAGGCGGAGGGGAGGAGGTGTGTGGGGAGGAGAGAGATGGCGTCATTGATATGGACCCCGGAGTTGCCGGTACTGAGGAGGAGACGGCCGTCGGCGGCGAAAGTGGCGATGCTGGAGAGATCGGATAGGGGCAGGCGCCATGGGCGGCAGACATCGCGGCCGGCCCATTCAGCTTCGATGAGGTCGTAGGTGGTGCCGTCGGAGTAGGCGATGCGGTGATTGTTGGTGAAGCGGATGCTGCCGGTGACGAACGCTGGGTGGAGGCCGAGGAGCGTGCGGTCGGCGACGCCGTAGAGCTGGAGCGTTCCGTCCCAGCCGCTAGTGAAGAGGACCTCGTCGGCGGGGTCGAATTCGAGGGTGGTGATGATACCGTGGCGGCCGAGGGAGTCTGGCTGGGGAGGATTGGGGACGAGGTTGTGGACCGAGACGGTGCCGTTGGCGCCGACGGCGGCGGTGCGGGCGTCGTGGGAGAGGCCGAAGGAGCACGAGGAGTCGAACGGGGGCATGGCGAGTTCGACGGAATGGGAGAGGAGATTGACGAGGTAGGCTGGGCCGTTGTGGCGGGAGCCGACGAGGATGCGGTCGGAGGCGACGGCGGAGAGGATATCGCGCGGGGAGGGGAGGGGGATGGAGACAGGGGCGCTGCCGTCGAGTGGAAAGATGCGAATGGCTTTGTCGACGAGCATGATGAGTTCCGGGCGGGCCTGGTTGAAGCGGACCATGTCGAGGGCTTCGGCGGCGACGGGTGCGGGGATGTGCAGCTGGACTGAGCCGGAGTCGGTTTCCCAGACGATGCAGTCGCCGCGGCGCTGCGGGCTCATGCTGACGAGGAAGCGGCCGTCCGGTGAGAAATCGAGCCATTCGCTGATGGGGGAAGGGCCCTTGATGGTTAGATCGGTGCCGGGGCCGTGGGTGGGGCGGATGCGGATGGTGCCGTCGGGCTGGACGCTGGCGTAGCGGTCGATGCTAGGGTTGATGGCCTGGCGGAGGGGAGAGCCGTCCGGGGATTTGGAGGCGGGCCAGCGGGAGACTTCGCGGAAGTCCGGGATGGCGAGGGCGGTGATGGCCTGACTGCGGAGGGCGACGTCGCCTGGGTGGATGAGAGCGGCATCGCGGAGGGCGTCGAGGGCGCGGAAGCGACGGCCGGTTTGAGAGGAGAGGCATTCGGCGCGGGCGAGGGCGGCGGACTGGCCGAAGAGACGCTCGCGGGCTTCCTGTTCTGCGGTTTCGGTGCGGAGGAGGAGGGTTTCGGTGTGCTGGCGAGCGGAGCGTTCGGCATTGGCGCGCCAGACGGCGATGGTGCCGATGGCGGCGGCGAGGACGGCGGCGAGGACGGCGGCGAGGCCGCCGCGTCTGGCGAAGCGGAGACGGTCGGCGGAGCGGTGGGCGTCGCGGACTGAGCGACCGCTTTGCATGGTGGCGAGGTCGGCGAGCATTTCTGCGCCGGACTGGTAGCGGTTGGTGGCGTCCGGGGCGCAGGCTTTCATGGCGACGGCGTTGAGGTCCATGATGCCGGAGAGGGCGGCGAGGCCGTCGGGGCCGGAGGCTGGAAGGGAGGGGAAGCGCATGCGGTCCATGCCGGTGGCGGCTTCGTAGAGGGATTTGCCGAGACTGAAGAGGTCGGCTTGTGGGCTGTTAGGGCCTTCCGGGGGAATGTAGCCTTCGGTGCCGACGAAGCTGCGGCTTTCGCTCATTTCTGCGACGAGGCCGATGTCAGCGAGTTTGGCGACGCCGTCGACGAGGATGATATTGGAGGGTTTGACGTCGCGGTGGATGAGACCGAGACGGTGCATGTGGCCGAGGGTGGCGGCGAGAGTTAGGAAGAAGTTGACGCAGCTGGAGGTTTCGATGCGGCCGAGGGAGTCGATTTCCGAGCGGAGCGTGCGTGGGCGGTAGGAGTCGGGAGAGCCGGAGGCGTTGTCGGCGAGTTCCATGACGTAGTAGAAGAAGCCTGCGTCGTCGTTGCGGCCGACCTGGAGGATGTCGACGAGGCCTTCGTGGCTGCGGGAGACAGGTTCGAAGCGTTTGATGCCGCTGAATTCGCGTTCGTAGGGACGGACGCTGTCGAATTTGTCGCGCCAGACGACCTTGACGGCGCGCATGGTGCCGAGGGTGCTGCGGGCGCGCCAGACCTGGCCGTAGGAGCCTTCGCCGATGATGGCGAGCATTTCGTGGTCGGGGACCGGGGGTGGAGGGGCGGCGGGCGGTTTCAATGAGGGATGGTTAGCTTGAAGATGGGGGCGGGGACAAGCTTTGAGTGCGGGGTGGGGCGGGGAATGCGGGTGGGGAGAGGGGGAGGCAGGGGAATGGATGGCAGGGGAATGCGGGTGGGGAGAGAGGGAGGGGCAGGGGAATGGATGGGGTGGGGGGTGAATGCGGTAAAGAGAGCGCTTGAGTGGGGTGAGGAGGGGTGGTCAGATTTCAATGATGAAGACCATGATTCGCCGAGCTGTTTTTCTGATGGTTGCTGTGAGCGCTGTGATGCCTGCGGTGCGGGCAGCGGAGCCGAAGCGGATTGTGTTTATTGCGGGGCGGCCGAGTCATCCGCCGGGGATGCATGAATTCCGGGCGGGGTCGCTGCTGCTGGAGAAGTGTCTGAAGGGAGTGCCGGGGGTGGTGTTTGACCGGCATGACCAGGGATGGGTGAAGGATGAAGCGGTGCTGGAGAAGGCGGATGCGGTGATTATTTATGCGGATGGTGGTGGGGGGCATCCGGCGCTGCAGGGGGATCATCTGGAGAAGATGAAAGCGTTAGCGGCGAAGGGGTGCGGGATTGGGTTCATGCATTACGGCGTGGAGGTGCCTGCGGAGCGGGGAGGGCCGGCGTTCAAGGATTTTGTGGGTGGGTATTACGAGCATCAGTTTTCGTGCAATCCGATCTGGGAGCCCGAGTTCAAGGCGTTCCCGGAGCATCCGGTGACGCGTGGGGTGCAGCCGTTTCAGATCAAGGATGAGTGGTATTTCAACATGCGGTTTGCGGGGGATTTCGGAGCGGACGGGGCTGGGGAGAAGGACGGGGTGAAGTTCACGCCGTTGCTGGTGGCGAAGCCGACGGACAAGGTTCGGAAGGGGCCGTATGTGTATCCTGCGGGGCCGTATCCACACATTCAGGCGGCGAGTGGGCGGAGCGAGGCGATGATGTGGGCGGTGGAGCGGAAGGATGGCGGGCGTGGGTTCGGGTTCACGGGCGGGCATTTTCACCTGAACTGGGGGAATGCGGATTTCCGGCGGGTGATTCTGAATGCGCTGGTGTGGGTGGCGAAGGCGGAGGTGCCTGCGGGGGGAGTGGATTCGCGGGTGGCGGAGGAGGATCTGAAGGCGAATCTGGACAAGAAGTGAGGGGCGGGCGGCTGGGGAAATGTTAGGATGTGCCTGCAAGAGCAGGGGTGCCAGTAGCAGGGCCGGGTCGGCGATGTTACGGGGCGTCCTGCGGAAGCACGATGGAGCCGATTTGCTGGTGCAGCGACAAGGCCGGGACGGCCTTGCTACGGGGGCGAGGCGGGACTAGCGGTTATTTAATGACGCGGGTGGCGGCTTGTTTTTTGAGCCATTCCTCGCGTTTGCGGACGAGTTCCTCGTATTGTTTGCGGATGCGCTCGTCATTGCGGGCGTCTTTGGTGAGGAATGTATTATTAGCGCCGTAGCGGCTCCATGGGCCGTCGGGGACTTCTGATTCCTCGCAGAAGCGCCAGTCGCAGCGGGCGCCGGAGGAGATGCCGAGGAAGTCGCGGACGGCGGGTGAGACGTCGAGGCCGGCGCCGTTGTTTTCCTTGTTCATGGGCTGGCTGCCGCCGAAGACGTAGGCGTGGTCGCTGGTGGTGAAGGGGCCGCAGTCCTGCCATTGGGCGAAGCAGGTTTTGTTGCCGCAGCGGATGGAGAGCCAGACGTCTTTGCAGACGCTTTTGGAGCCATCGGCTTTACGGGCTTTGAACCATGGGATGCGGCGGGCGACTTCCGGGTTTGTTAGGTCGTTGAAGGGGAGGGCGACGTAGAACGGGTTGAGGCCTGGGGTGAAGCCCTTTGGGCAGAAGTCCCATGTGCGGGCGTCGCGGTCCGGGTTGTCGTAGCCGCCGAAGTTGAGTTGCCACTGGCGGTCCCAGCTGCTGGCGTGATTGGGGACCGGGTTGTTTTGGGATGGTTGTTCGCCGATCCAGAAGATGGTGGTGACGATGTCCTTGCGCCACGGGTATTTGGGGGCGGCGTCGCGGGCGCGGGTGGGGGCGTAGACGCGGGGCATGGGGGCCATGGCGCCGATGGCTCCGCGGGCACCGGAGGAGGTGGTGGCGGGTTTCTCCGTGGAGGGGGCGGCGGGTTTCGTGGCCGGTTTGGCGGCGGGTTTCGTTGCGGTTTTCTGAGGGGCCGCTGGTTTTTTGGAGGACGAGGACGAGCCGGACTTGGAGGATTTTTTGGTGGTGATGTCCGCGATACTGAATCCGGTCGAGAGCGTGAGCGCGAGCGCCACGGACGGGACGAATGAGAGGATTGGCAGCAGACGGCGCATGACGGGGAGGAAAGACGGGCGGGGGTGGCAGTTTGCCGTGGTGGGACGCGGCCCGCAACGGGAAACCGGGAGGCGGGCGAGTGGGGGTCAGCGTGGCGGTTCCGGGGAGACTGGCGGGTTGGGAGAAGGGAACGCGGGGCTGGTTGGGGAAGGAGCGGGATTGGTGGACGGGCTGTCTTTGGAGGGAGAGGCGACGGGTGCGAGGACGGCGCGGAAGCCGGTCCAGCTGTCGGGTTCGGCCTCTTGTGGGACGGCGCGGCGGAACTGGGTATTGAGTTCGAGGATGGCGGTGGCTGGGGTGGCCCATGAGGCACCGCGGGTGACAGCGAAGGCAGCGTTGGCGGGGTTCTTGCCGCCGTAGGCATCGGCGACGAATTCGGAGACATTGCCTGCCATGTCGTGGAGTTTGAATTCGGCGATGCGAAACGAGCCGACTGGGGCGGTGAAGGGGGTGCCGTCGTCGTAGGCGAGTTGTTCGACGGCTTTGACCTGTTCCGGGGCGATGGCGTTGAGGGCGCCGGAGCGGGCGGCGGTGAGGTCGCCGAGATTGCCGCCGGGTTTGGGGTTAGCGGCGTCAGGGAGAGGCGGGAAGAGGTAGTGGGGGAGCCATGGGTAGACCCCGGTGATGCGGAGGTGGCGTTCGGACGGGGAAGTGAGGAGAGGGTCGATGTCGGGAGCGCCGGCGGCGGCGGACCATTCGGCGTCGGTGGGGAGACGGTATTCGCGGCGGTCGTCGAGGAGCCCTTCGGTGCGTTCCTTCTGGGTGAGCCAGCGGCAGAAGTTCTGGGCTTCGGTGCGGGTGATGCGGGTGACAGGGTGGGTGCCGTCTGGTGGGGCGGGGACTGGAGGGGAGGGTGGGCGGATGGCGGTGGCGGAGGCGGCGGCGAAGGCGGCGAAGTCCTGGACGCGGGTTTCCCACTGACTGAAGAAGAGCTGGTCGACGGGTTGGAAGACCATGCCGAGACTGTTCTGCCATTCTTTGCCGGTGACCGGGCGGCGGCTTTGTTTGAGTTGGGCTTTGAGGAGGAGCGTGCCGCCGCTGGGGACATCGCCTTCGACGATGGCGTCTTCGAAGCCGTCGAAGGTGACGGTGAATTTGACGGGGCCGGTGCGGCGGCCGTACATGGTGAAGGGCGTGAGTTTGAGGAGACGGCCGTTTTCGAAGACTCGGGCGGAGGAAGGGACGCTTTCGAAGACGACCTTGCCGGTGCGTTCGGCGACGCAGCGGAAGCAGATGGTGGCGCCTGCTTTGAGTTCCGGGGAGGCTGGGTTGGGCGATTTTTTTGGGGTGTAGGGTTCCGGGCGGTAGCACCAGTCGTCGGGGAGGAAGCCGGAGAGCCGTTCGGATTCGGTGAGGCGGTCGCAGTAGCGGAGGGCTTCTTCCGGGGGGACACTGATCATGTAGATGGTGCCCTGGTCGCCGAAGTTTTCGTCGATGACGGTTCCTGACATGATCTGGAGGACATCGCGGAATTGGTCATAGCTGACGGGCCAGCGGGAGACATGGGAGAGCCCGCGTGGGTCGAAGAGCATGCGGATGCTATTGGTCCATGGCTGGCCGGGGACGGGTGGGTCGTAGAAGGAGAGCTTGACTGGAGGAGGTGCGACGGTGCCGCCGGGGATGATCTGGTCGATGCGAACGGAGGTTTCGCGGTGTCTGGCGAGGCGGAGCGTGAAGTCAGCGGCTCCGACGGGGATTCCGTTGATGGTGGCGGGGGTTTTGCCGAGAGAGCGGCCCTGGAAGAAGATGTCTGCACCTTTGGGGGTGCTTTCGAAGTAGACGGCACCGGAGACGGGAGGGAGGGGTGTATTGAGATCGTGGAATCGGCCTGGGGGCCATGGGAGATCGCCCTTGTGACGCCAGACGAGGAGGGAGAAGGCGGCGATGGCGCTGTAGATGGTGAGAGCGGCGGCGCGGCGGAGCCATGCGAAGCGATTGCGGCGGACCTTGCGAGCGGCGCGGAGGGCGTCGGCCATGGGGCGGGCGCCGGGGAAGCGTTTTTTGGGATTGGGGGCGCAGGCTTTGCAGACGACGTCGTTGAGGGCACGCCACATGGGGCGATTGACGGCGTTGCCGAGGTCGTCCGGGAGTTCTGGGAACTGGAGCCGGTCGTTGCCGGTGGACATTTCGTAGAGGACCATGCCGAGACTGTAGAGGTCTGCGGAGGCGGACCCCGGGCCTTCCGGAGGGACGAAGCCTTCGGTGCCGACATAGGTGTGCTGGCCTTCGGCGGCGACGAGGCCGATGTCGGCGAGTTTGGCCTTACCGTTGACGAAGATGATGTTGGAGGGCTTGATGTCGCGGTGGGTGAGCCCGTGTTCGTGGAGGTGGACGAGGGCGTCGGCGAGAGTGATGCCGTGGTCGATGCACTCTTCGATGGAGAGACGGCGGTGGGCGGTGCGGTCGGTGCCCATGGTGCGGGCCTCGTACTCTGCGGGGTCGATGCGGCTTCCGCGGTCGCGGTCGTCGCCTAGTTCCATGACGTAGTAGTAGAAGCCTTCGTCGTCGTTTCTGCCGACATGGAGGATGTGGACGAGGCCCTGGTGGTCGCGGGAGATGGGTTCGAATTTGCGGATGCCGTCGAATTCGCGTTCGAAGGTACGGTCGAGTTCGAAGTCTTCGCGGCGGACGACTTTGACGGCGCGGAGTGCGCCGGTGACGCTTCTGGCGAGCCAGACCTCGCCATAGCTGCCCCTGCCGATGCAGCGCAGGACCTCGTGGTCGGGGATGCGCGGGGGATCGGTACGGATGGCGACGAGCTTAGATGAGCTGCTTTTCAAGTTCCGCGATCTCTTTCTTGATGAGGCCCCCGACGCGGTGTTTGGCGAGGTAGACCTGAGCCATGCTGACGCCGAGTTCGGTCATGACTTTTTTGACGGACCAGCCCTTGATGACGTAGGCGTCGAAGATCTGGAACTGGCGGGGGGAGACTCGTTGTTTGACGGTGGCGACGGCGCGGTCGGCGAGATTCTGTTTCCACTCGAGGTCCCAGATGCCGTCGAGTTTCTGGGCTTTTGGGTCGGCGAAGCGGTCGAGGGTGGACGTTTTGCGGTCGTCCTCGTCCGGGAATTTCTGCATGGCGGTGTCCTTGGCGCGTTTGCGGAATTGGTCGCCGATGCGCCAGCGGGTCATGTTCATGAGCCAGACCTTGAAGGAACCGGCTTTGGGGTCGTAGCGGTGTTCGCGGCTTTGTTTGGCGATGGCGAGGATGGTTTCCTGGACGACGTCGAGGGCTTCTTCGGGGCGGAGACCGCTTTTGAGGCCGACGCCGTAGATGAGGCGCCAGTAGGTGCGGTAGAACTCGTCCCATGAGCGTTGGTCCTCCCAGTTGCCGAGTCGTTCGATGAGACTCTTGCGAGTCTTCTCGTAGTGGGAGCGCACGACTTCTTCCGCTGGTTCAACCACCTGTTCAGGGGGGGCTGGATCGGCGGCGGGAGGGGGATCGTCCGCGATGTCTTTCCGACGGGCCATGATGAGAATTTACCCCGGAAACCTTAAAGTCTAATGCTGTTTGATGTCGAATGAAAAAGGGGGAAGGGGGTGGTGGGCTCTGCGCAGCGGGCCGAGGACCATTGTGGCGGTGGATTTCGGGCGCGGTTTGTGGTCGCCCGACTGGTGGTATGCAGGATGCTTGAGTCGGCTCGGGCGAACGGCAGTCCGATGGGCTCGGCTTGCCGGGGCGGTGACGGGCCATTTGATGCCGAGATTTGGCTCGTGGGCTTTGGTCTTGAAGTAAAGCGGCTGGGCAGGGTTGCGAAGTGGTCACCGCCTCAGGTGAAGGCGGGGAGGGTTTCATGCTGACGGCCAAGAGCGGCGGGGGAGGGGTGGTGCCGCGGAGGGTGATATAGGCGCACTGGTGGAGATCAGGGGCAGTGGTGTGATCATGGCCCCCGCGGTGTGTTGTGGTGTTGGCGGCGGCTTATAGCCGTGAGAGTTGTGGCAGTGCGACGGAAGCGAGTGTCGTCTGGGCAGATCGTCCGGACGCGGAAGATGATGGAGAGGACATGGCGGAATGAAGTCACCCGGATGGGGCGAATGGTTCAGCAGGAAATGCGGCCTGCCTTGTGTGCCTAGTGTAAGGGGTGAGGTGAAAATCGGTGATAGAAAGACAACGAAGTGAGAATTCTCTTGGCAAACCGGTGAAGGAAAGGTACGCCGCGTGGCATGCTTGAAGACTTTTGCAGTGCGCACCCTGCGTGGGGAGTCTTTGTCCTGAGGGTTCAGGCGTGGAGCCAATGGAACTGTTTCGTGATTCGGAGCGTGCGGGGGACCGGGTGCATTCCGCATCGAGGCGCGGTAGCATGATTCGGCAATCAACCAACGACGATTTGTTTACATGAAGCATCAACTTCCGTTAAGTGTCCTGCTGGGCCTGTTTGCCTGCGGCATTGGCCGAGCGTTTCCGCCGGCGCCGTACTACACGATTTTTGGTACGGTGCGGGATCAGGTTGGGCAGACGCTGAATGTTGAAGGGGCGGTGGTGGTGCTGTTAAAGGGAACGGTGGAGATTGGGCGGTCGCCGATCCGGAGCGGGTTGCTGCTGGAGCAGAATTATGATCTTAGTGTGCGGTTGGATCACAACCGCAACGGCACGGCGTTATATACGGACAAGGCAGTGATTACCGAGGGGCAGTTCAGCCTTGCTGTGGAGATGAACGGCAGCCGGTTTCTCCCGATTGAGGTGAGTGGCAATCTGAGGGCGGGAAAGGGAGGAGAGCGGGTGCGGTTAGATTTGAATCTCGGCGAGGATGTGGATAGGGACGGCCTTCCGGATGTGTGGGAGCAATGGCAGCTTTATCAGGCGGGAGTGTTGCCGGACGAGAACGGCAACTGGCCGATCAACCTATTGAGCATGCGAGGGGATTTTGACAAAGACGGGCTTTCGGACTGGACGGAGTATCTGGCGGGGACCTTTGCTGGGGATGCTACGGAGCGATTCACACTTGAGATCAGGGAGAAGACAGCAGGCAGTGTCCGGCTGGAGTTTTACGGTATTACTGGGAAGACGTACACGATTGAGCGGAGTACGGATGTGAAGACGTGGGCACCTGTGGAATTCTCCATTGGTAGTCCGGCTGCGGGAGCTGGTGCTTATACCGCCCGGGAGGTGGGAATCATCCGGGCGTTTGCCACCCCGGCGCCGGGCAATGAGAAGGAGTTCTACCGGTTGACCGTGCGTTGAGAGTGAGCGCGGAAAACGGACAAGCAGTGAGGACCGCAGAAGCAGGAACCAGATGAAAAAGCAGAATACAGTACACAAAAAGGCCGAGTTAGGTTCTCGGGCGATTCTGGCCGCGTTATTTCTGATGGCATCGTTTGCCGACCGGGCCTCCGCGCAGTGGCAAACGGTATCCTATGCGCTCAAAGGCGGCTGGAACTCGATTTATCTGCATGGGGATGCCAGTTATGCGCCCATTGAAACACTATTTCCTAACGCCGGTGCGACGGCAGTCATTCAGGAGGTCTGGCGCTGGAATCCCAACCCGGATCAGGTGCAGTTCACGGAATCGCCGTTGATTCCGGCGACTGGCACTCCGGAGTGGAGCGTATGGATCCGTGGTGGCGTTGCAAACACGCTGAGCACCCTCAACGGGCAGACGGCCTATCTGGTGAAGTGCTCCGGGGCCGGGACAACATCGCATCCGGCGGTGACTATCAAGCAGTCGCCGAGACTGCCGGGGAACACGTGGGTGCGCAATGGAGCGAATTTTCTTGGATTCCCGGCGTTCTGGAATGGAAACAGCTATCCATTGTTGTCGAGTTACTTCGCGACCTTTCCGGCAGCCATTGCGGCGAATGCGAGGGTCTTCAGGTACGTGGGAGGGGACCTTGGAGCGGGCAATCCACTGCAGATTTTTTCCCCTGCTACCGAGCGACTGGATGCGACCCAAGCCTACTGGTTTTCGGCCGAGGTGGTGGGCAACTTTTCCTCGCCGCTGTCCATCAGCCTGAGTACGGCTGACGGCATGGATTTCGGCCGGAATGGGAGCATCATCAGCGCTCGATTGATGAACCGGAGCGCGGCCGCGATGACGGTTACGATATCGCCGGTGGCATCCAGTTCCGCGCCGGCCGGTCAGGACGATCTCGGTGGCAGCACCAACAATGCCGGCTTGCCCACGGGCAACGTGCCGGTCACCCGCCGGTCGTTCGATGCTGGCACTGGACAGTGGATTGAAACGCTGATCAGCAGCAGCTATACGCAGGTAATCGGCCCTGGTGGTTCGGTGGAGTTGTTCTTTGGGATTGATCGTACTGCCATGACCGCGGCCAGTCCGGGCGCGCTCTATGCGTCACTGCTCCGCATGACGGACAATACGCTATTTGACATCCTCGTGCCTGTCAGAGCGCGCAAGACCTCTCTTTCCGGCCTCTGGGTGGGTGATGCACTTGTCAAGGCGGTCGAGAGCAAGCCTGCTGCGGACGCAGTGACGGCCACGGCCCGTCCCTATCCGCTGCGTTACATACTTCATGTGGCTGATGACGGCACGGCCCGGGTGCTTTCCCAAGTTTACCTTGGACGGCTGAGCACGCCTGGAAACAACTTCGGTGTCTGCACGAAGGAAGCCGGACTCCTTGGGACTGAGAAGGCCAAAGCTGCCAGGATCTGCGCCGTGCATCTGCCGCTGGACCGTGTGCTGGACGGCAGTGCGGGCAGTGGCAGTGTGGCGGTGCCGGGAACACTCAGCCGCAGCATCAGCCTGCCGTTTGATGATCCGACGAATCCATTTGTTCACAAGTACCACCCGGATCACGACAACAAAGACCCGCGGGGTCAGCCACTTTCTGCTGGTAAGGAAAGCTACAGCGTCACTCGCGAGGTAACCTTTACCTTCACGAGCACCCCACCGCCGGGCAGCACCGTTACGTCCGGTTGGGGCAGCACGGTGATTGGCGGCAACTACGCGGAGGTGATCCACGGGCTGCACAAGGACAGCGCGGGCGTCGGTGCCGGGAACGGCCTGAACCTCAGGGGCACGTTCGAGCTGCACCGCATCTCCGAACTGGGGAGTATTTCGATCAATCCCTGACTTAATTGCCGAAGAAGCACTTTCAACAACCGGAATAGCCAACCCACCAAGCCATGAACACGACCTTCCGCCAGTTCCTGACAATGTTTCTGCTCGCGCTGCCGGCGAGCGTGACGGCCCAGACTGCCACCACTGCCATCCCGGGTTCGATCAGCTATCAGGGACGCGTGCTTGACTCGACGGGAGCCCCGGTTGGCGGCACGGCCCAGAACCCCAATCCGGTCAACCGCACGGTCATCTTCCGGGTGTGGGACCATCCGTCCAACACGCAGAATGCCAACCTGATTTACTCCGAGCAGCAGACTGTGACCATCTCGGCTGGAGAGTTCAGCGTGCTTGTGGGCACCGGCACTGGCACGAGCATCACGCCCTTTGGATTTTCGGAAACGCCGAAGGGGCCACCCGTGGTGAGCATTGCGGATGCCTTCAACGGTTCGAGTCGCTATCTTGGTGTGACTGTGGCGGCCGGGGCAGCGATCGCGACGACGGACAATGAGATCAGTCCACGTCAGCAGGTTGTGACGTCTGCCTTTGCCTTCCGCTCGAGGTTTGCCGAGTCACTTGGCACCAGCGCCCGCACGGCCCTGACCACTCTGGATTCGGGAAACATCGGTGTTGGGAATGCCTCGCCGCCGGCGCGGTTCACAGTCACTGACGCAGGCACCGGCACCGGCAGCCCGCAGTTGGTCATTACTGCGGACGATGTAACGGAGCGGCTCCGTATCGGGGTGGACAGCACGGGCAGCGGCACTGGGTACATCCAGTCCTTCAAAGAGGGCAGCGGGGCGCAGAATTTTCTGCTGAACCCGAACGGCGGGAATATTGGCATCGGCATGACCACGGCCCCGACCTCCCGGCTGGATGTCAATGGTGGCATCAAGGCCACGGGTCCCGGGGGGCACTCGTTCAACTCGGGAGACACTGGTGGCGGCCTGTTCTCGCCAGCGGCCGGTGTCGTGACGCTCCACACGAGTGGCTCGGAGAGAGTGCGGGTGGATGGCAGCGGCAATCTTGGCATCGGCACGACCAATCCTGCGGCCCGGTTGTCGCTTGGCTCCACCCTCGCCAACACCAAGTTGGCCCTCTTCGACGATGGGACAACGTTGATGGGTCTGGGCGTCCAGGGGAATCAGTTTCGGTTCCACACTGGGAATGCCACGGACCGCTTCGTGTTTCTGAATGCGCCGAATGGAGCGGAAACGATGACTATTACGGGCAACGGAAATGTCGGTATCGGGACGAACAACCCTTTCGCGCGGCTTGAGGTCGCCGGTGGAAACGCGATGATCCGCGGCACGAACCCCGCAGACAATCTGGGTCTGACCCTCGTGAGCAGCGCGGGGACGGAACGCGGTGCCTTCGGAATGGGAGGAGGCCCTCAAGCCTGGTCCACCGATGCCTTGGCTGGTGATGCCGTGCTGCGTGCGAGCGCCGGCAGGCTACTGTTGCAGTCGGGAAGCGGACCAGCGGCGATCTGCATCAATTTGTTCAACAGTGTCGGCATCGGCACCCCTTCGCCCGCTGATCTGCTGCATGTCAGGGGTGCGTTGCGGATCGAGCATGCGTCCAATGGAAACAACTACCGGATGTTTGTGGATAACACCAATTCGCTCATATTCCGGTGCAATCTGACGGCCGGAAACAACTTTTCATTCCTATCGCCGACATCGTTCGGCTTGATCTCCACTTCGGACCGCCGCGTGAAGAAGGACATAGAGCCGATGACCGATTGCCTTGCCCGCCTGATGAGACTTACGCCGAGCACATTCCGCTACAAGCACGCGTCGGCCGATTCGCCTCTGATTCACGGGTTCATTTCCCAGGATGTGGAGAAGCAGTTCCCTGATCTCGTGCAGGAGAAGGACGGACTGAAGCATCTTGCGAGCGCTGGTTTCGAGGGGATCAACGCGCGGGCGATTCAGGAACTGAAGCTGGAGAAGGACGCCGAGGTGAAGGCGCTGCGTGAGGAGAACGAGGCGCTCAAGGCGCGGCTCGCGGCGCAGGAGAAGCGACTCGCCGGACTTGAAGCGCGCGACAAGGAAGACAAAGCCCTCGCTGCGAGGCTGGCCGCGCTGGAGAAACTGGTGCAGAGCGGGGCCGGAGGCAACGCGCGGCCTGTCGTTCTGAAAGCGGGTGCCCGGCGCGCGGAGTGAGTTGCTTTTTCTTTCCATTGTTGTGAAGCGAGGAAATCCAACCATGAGCCCGGATGCCTGGGAACGCTGGGACGCGGCAGCGACGTGGAGAGGCGCTGGGCAGGCCTCGCTAGTTCCGCCGCGTCAGGGCCTCTTTGTCCGTGTCCCGGGCTGTCTTATTCATCAGAACTGGTCATCGTTCCCATGAAGCGTTTCCTATTACTAACGATGCTTGCGCTTTTGCCTGCTGCTGTGCGGGCGCAGTTTGAGATCAGAGGAGGGACTACGAATCTGCTTGATTCCCGGAGAGCGGGGGCATCAGCGACGATTGCCGGGGGTTCGGTGAATGCCATTACGGTGCGGGGGGGCGGGGGTACGTATACGGTGGCTCCTGCGGTGACGATTGCCCCGCCGCCGAGCGGTGTCACGGCGACAGCCACGGCAACCATCAATGGTTCTGGTGTGGTCAGTGCGATCACGATCACACAGGCGGGATCCGGGTACACCTCGCCTCCGGCTGTGGCTATTGCCCCGCCGCGGACGCCTGCGGGTGCACCGGTCACGACGCCGCAGAGTGCAGGGGTGGCGGCGACCTCAGCGACGGCAGGCCCCATTTCGACGGCGGGATTGCTGAACGGGCGGTTTCCGCGGGCGCGCGACGTCACGAACCCTGGCAATCCTGTGGTGACGGCGGTGCTGGAGGGGGCTGGTGTCGGGCATAGCTTTGCGTCCGGCACGCCGCTTTATTCGATGGGAGACGAGATCCAGCGCCCGCTGGTGCGGCGGGGTGGGACCCTGCTGCCGCAGGATTACTGGCGTGCGCAGCCTGTGCAGCCGGGGGAGACCTTCAGCCCTCAGGGCACGAGCAATCTCGGCCCGCTGAGCGATCCTCCCTATGCCCGGGACAGCGTGACGGTGACCAGCAGCACGGCGGGCGGCAAAACGGTCACGGTTTTAGGGGTGCTGCCTGCATCACTGATGAGTGGAGCGGTGCTGCTGGGTGCACCGATTGCGACGGTGAACGGCAATACCGTGACCCTGCTGAGCGGGGCCAATGAAACCATCAGTGCTGCCAGTCTGAAGCCGCTGACCCCTTATCAGCCCTATTATTACAGCCCGCATGCGAACAAGGTTTTCGCCACCCAGCCGGGCCGGGTGACGATCACCTGGGTTTCGGCGGTGCCTGACACGTCCAACAGCATCAATGAGGGGAGTACGCCAACATACAAGTTCCACCGTGAGGTCTTCTCCGTTTCTTCGGGATCGAAGGTACCTGTGCGGACCATATTCTGGACGGAGAAAGGGTTTGATTCCGGAGCGGTATCGATCCCCGCAGGCCGCATTGTGCGGGCCAATCCGGTGTTCAACACCTTCCTGCCCAGCACCGTACTCAATGAGTATGTGCCGGTGGGAGCGAACCCGGGGATTGGCCTTGCGGCGGAGAACCGCACCGTGTGGTATGAGAACGAACTGGGTCCGCCCACTCTCCGCGCCTACAATCTGGAGGGTAGGCTCTTCATTGAGTATCTCGGCGTGGAGAAACAGGGTGCCAGCGGCGTGCATGAGTTCATCGGCGCGGACATTGTCGATGTACGGCGGGTGGCAGAGGTTGCGACCGTCCAGACCATGCTGGGAGAGGAGCTGAAGCCCCGGGCGGGGCCGGCTCAGAGTGGAGATGAACAGCTGGTGCCGAGCCTCCTTTTCAATCCAGTGGTCAGCGAGAAGAACCCGTACGGCAGCCATCAGCGGCCTGACGGCGTGTTCCGCTACTTCGCGGAGCGTGAGAGTCTTGACCCTGACAAAGTGACCATCTACTGGCTGGAGCCCAGTGACGCCGGGATTCACTTTCTGCCGGCTCCCGAGGCTCCTCGCCTGAGTATCCAATGGCCGAAGCTGAAGCGGAACTACACCTTTGTCTGGCCTGAATCCATTGCGGCGTTCCAGCCTGTCAACGTGATGAGCACGGGGAGCGGGGTTGCGAGTGCGCTGCAGTTTGCGGCCACCAGCCTGCCTCAGGTTATCTATCAGGATGATCCTGCCGAATCGGAGACGGAGGTGAACCCCGAGGTGCAGCGCCTAGTGGTCGATTTCAGTGCGTCGCGGGACAAGACCAACCGGAGCCTGCTGAAATTCACGTCTGCTGAGGGGCCGTGGTACGAGCGGTTATTCATTCAGTCGCAGGACTTGCTTGGGTCACCGGAAGTCCCCGATCCGGATGGGAGCGGACCTGGGAACGGGATTCCGGCGGTTTATACGCTGAATGACCGGAATGCGGACGGCATTGCGGATTTTTCACCGGCGGGGAGTACGGTCACCACGGCTGTTGTCGGCAGTCGGCTGGAACCGCCGGGTCCGGGCTATGAGTTGGGAGGTTATGTGTCGAGTGGCCGGTGTTATTCTGGCGCGGCCTATATTGATCCCTTTGTTTCCGGCGTGAGTGAGGCGGGGGCGGGGGGCATTATTCCTGTGAATGCCCTGCCGACGGACAACAGCCTTGTCGTCTGGTGGTTCAAGAAGGTGGTGCCTCCGACTGACAAGTTCAAACCGTTCCATGTGCCGGCGATTGCCGCTCGCTACATGGTGAGCTATCCTGACAACCCGCAGGAGCTTGTGATTGCATCAGGAAGGGGCGTGGAGAATCCGGGGCTGACTGCGGAACAGGCTGCGGGCAGCATCTATGTGCAGAACGATGTGTCTGCGGTGGGTTTCAATCCGAATGAGGAGCACGCGCTGATGATCACGGGCAATGCCTATGCGTTGAGGGACGATTTGAACAATGCTGCGACGACCTCTCAGCCCTTTGTGCTGATTGCGTATGCGGATGCGGACAAGCGGCCGGCGATGCGGGCGCTCCGGGTGGTGCGGGAGAATCAGACCTATCCGCTGAGCTACAACAAAGCGGCGGGGACACCGCTGCAGCCGCCCATGCCGCTGACCGTCCTGCCGCTGCCGATCAAGGCAGATGGGACTGTGCGGAATTCTGAAGTGGCCGCGACCGACAATGCGGTGGGTGCTGGTGCCCCGCCCGGGTACAACGGCTTCACGTTCGAGGACCGCAAAGGCCAGCACTGGCTTTACCGCGGCCCGCACAATGGCGGCAATCCCAGTTTCGGGATGAAGTTCTACTACTACAGCCGCGAAGGTTTTTTTGTACCTGGCCTTGCTCCGCAGCCGCCAGTTGGCACGATCATGCCGTTTATCGCGACCGCGGTGCCGAATGCTGACAAAGTGTCGGGAGATGCCGTCACGATCACTTACCGGCCGAAGTGGCCGGATGATCCTGTCTTTGGTGCTCAGGCTGCCACGCTCGGCGTGCTGAATGCTGCGGAGACCCTGACGCTTGCGAAACTGGGCCTTCCTCAGGTGCGCGGTCAGTCGAGTGCCCAGGTGCTTTACCAGCAGAGTATAGCGAACAGCGGTGCCACTGCGCCGAGCGTGTTTCTCCATGACCCGACGCGAGCGAAGACGTTTGCGTTCGGCGGCAGCGGGCGGCTCCAGGCACTACCCTCATCGGTGGCGACGACGGATTATGCTGGACGCACCTACTTCCAGGGGCTGCCGCCGCATTTGCAGAACCGGTTTTATTTCGATTCGAACCTCGGTACGAAGGGCGGCCTTGTCCTGATTGGAGAGTTCATTGATGAAGTCGCGGGAGATGACTATCTGAATCTCAATGCCCTGACCGCCGCCGACATCGTGGATCTGAATGATGTGTGCCCGGCCTCCGACACTGCCAACCGTCTGAACTGGGAGGCTGCGGTGAATGGCCTGACGACCGAACTGGAAACCTACCGCGAACACCTGACGGCGACGGCCACGCTGAATGTGGCACGGGCAGCGACTGCGGTTCCGGTGATGCGGGAGCGGATCGCGACCCTACAGGGACTGGAGCAAGTCTACCATGAGGTGGCATCTGTGTCGGTGACGGATAGCGGGCTGGGTTACACGGCGGCGCCGGTGGTCACCTTCTCTCCGGCGACGTCGACGATTCTTGGATTGTCGGCCATTCGCGCCACTGGGACGGCAACCATCGGCAGCGGCGGAGTTACGGGTATTGGTGTCGGTGCCTTCGGCACGTATGACCGCCTCCTGCCGCCCAGCATTACCGTGGCTCCGCCGCTGAATGTCGGCACGGTGCTTTCTGTTACGGTGAACAGTGGCGGCACGGGTTACACTGCCGTGCCGACGGTTACGATCTCGAGTCCGGGAAGCGGCGGCGTGCATGCCACGGCCACCGCGGTGCTGACCAACGGAGTGGTTACCGCGATCAACATTGTCAATCCAGGTTCAAGGTATCACGAAGTTACCCCGACGATCACGATTTCTCCACCTTCGCGGCCCTTTGCGGTCAGGAGCGTGGAGTCGATCCCCGCCCGGTCGATCTCTGTGATCAACGACCCGGACATCCCTGTCGATAGCTACGCGCTGAGTTCCACCGGCAGCGGTACTGGCTATGTGACGCTCGTCTTTGGAAATGGCGCGGTTTTCACGGACGAGGGGGATCCGGTTTCCATGCAGATCATCAAGGTCAGCCCCACGCTTTATCGGGGTGATCTGAAAGTCCTGCTGAGCAGCAACCCGCTGGATGAGCAGGTCACGCTGCGCCACAGCGGCGACTATGGCGGGAGGCCGGAGAACTTTGAGTTTGCATGGCGTTATGCCTACCCGAACAACGGGGCGCCGCCTGCGGTTCCTGTGGCGGACTCCGATCCGGCGTGGTTCACGCCAAACGGGACCCAGGGTCCGGGCATGAGCAGCATCAAAGTGGGTGGATCTCAATCGGCGGCAATCAGCACACCTGCAGTCATCATGGCGGACACATATTTCACGATGAAGTACCGCAGAGGCAGCAGTGGTGCCTGGTCCGACTGGATGCCGCCGAAGCTTGTGGAAGGCTGGATCAAGCGGGTGCTCGGGAAGATCACACCGTTCAATCAGCGCATGACGGATCTCTATAACAACGCGGTGAACACAGACGTGTCGCTTATCGCGCAGGCTGGCACGCGATGGGAGGGGGACCTTGCTCTCAACCTCGAGAACATCAACAGTGCGGGATTGATTGAGATCTACGAAACGGTGCTCAATCGGGGGAAATCGTTCACCATTGGGTCGGGCATCGACTTTTCGGCCTCGAACGACGCGCTGCTGCTGGCCGCCGGGTATCTGAACGACCTTTATGTGATCCTTGGCAATGAAGCCTATGCCGATGGGGTCAATCCCACCATTTCCGTCGACGATCAGACCACCGTCACGGAGGTGAATACGAGCCGCTTTTCGTTTGAGGGGCAGGTTGCCAGTGCACTGGACGAGGAGCTGGCGATGCTGCGTGGGAGGGACAATTTCGCCAGCCCGGGCACGGGCATTGCGCCCGCGTACAACCGGCTTTTCTGGAACTACACCCGCGGCATCAATAGCGGAGAAGCGCTTTATGCGGTGAACTACAACATCAGGGAGAAGGCAGGCAGCAGCACGGCGGACGGCATTCTTGATGCGGCGGATGCTCAGCGCATGTTCCCGCAGGGCCATGGTGATGCCTACGGGCACTATCTGACAGCGATCACTGGTTACTACAAACTGCTTACGCACCCTGATTTCACCTGGGTGCCGCGTGCCGAGACTGTTACGGTGCTGGGACAGCCGGTGCTGGTGGATTACCAGGATGAGCGGAAGTTCGCCGCGGCCGCTGCCCTGCTAGCGAGGACTTCCCAGCAGATTGCGGCGCTGACGCACCGGCAGGTTTACCGGGATGATCCTGCGCAGGGTTGGGGTCACCTGAGGGATACGGCGGCGCGGCCTGGATCGAGTCCACCTGACAAGCGGGACTGGGGGCTGGATGAATGGACGAGCCGGAGTGCGCAGGGGAGTTTCTTCCACTGGGTTACGGGGAATGCCCTGCTGGTGGCGGAAGACACAGCGAACACCGGCGTGCAGAAGATCGACCGCACGACGGTGCTGGAGCTGGATGAACTGCCTGGCGCCGGAGAGAGCCTCCAGGCCACGATTGACAATGCGAACGCGCACCTCAACCCGCTCGGACTCAGCCCGGGGGCGATCGCTTTCGACATTTCCCCCGCTAGGATGCAGGCAGGCGATTCTCACTACGAACAGATTTACGGGCGGGCGCTGCGGTCGGTGCTGAACGCCAGGGGCAGCTTCGATCAGGCGGCGAGAATGACCCGGCTGCTTCGCAATCAGGAGAATCAACTGGCGGACCAGCAGACTGCCATTGAAGATCAGGAAGGGGCTTTCGATGGCCAGTTGACTGAGATTTACGGGCGGCCTTACGCGGGTGACATCGGGCCTGGCAAGACTTATCCCCAGGGGTATGTCGGTCCTGACCTTATCAATTGGAATGTCATTGACCGGCCGACCGATCTTGTGGATTCGATGGCTCCGGTGACGGTTACCCTTCGGGTGCCGGTGGGTTCGGTTGAGTTTGGCAGCCTTTCGGTGGCGGACATCCGGGGCAAGTATGCCGGGACCCTGCCAGGCACGACGACCGTGCAGAAAAGCTTCACGGTCACGCCGAATCAGATTGCGCAATATGCCACGGTCCGAGACGCGAGTGGCGGGTTGGGTTCGCGGCCACGGACTGGGGCGCTGCAGGACGCGCTACTGGAGTCTCAGATGGCGTTGAACGCAATTCAGGAAGCCAATCAGCAGCTGCAGGTGCTGCAAGGGCGCTTCAAGAGGGAAGGGGAGTTGCTGGCCAGCCTCATTGAGAGCCACAACGAGACCCTGTTGAGGCAGTCGAATGCCAGCTACAACATTGCCTCGACTCAGGCAGCTGCTGCGGTGCTGGCATCGCTGGGCATTGGTCTGCAATGGGCTGGGGAGGCGGCGCGGGATGCTGCGGAGGCCGCGCAGGAAGCTGTGCCGACTTCGCTGATTGCGGGTGTTGCTGCCGGGGGGGACCTCACGGCCCCTGCCCGCAGTGGCATCAAATTCGCCGGTTTTGGGGTCACCTCGGGGTTTGTCGTGGCTGGTCTCTCAGCGGGTGCCGCGGCAGGCCTGCTGGAGGCCACGGTGACCGGGCTGAGCATGGAACTGGAGGGAACCCTGATGAAGATTGGATTTGATCAGGACGAGCTTCAGGCGGCATATGAACTGGAGCTGCTGATGCAGGATCTGCTGGCGCAGCATCATGTTTTCAACAACCTGATCGCGGCCAAACAGACTGCTGATCAGAAGATCAGGAACCTGATTGCCGATGGGCAGTCCGCGCTGCTTGACCGAGAGAGCTTCCGCCGGCGAGCGGCAGCGGTTGTTGCTGGTTACCGGACGCGCGACCTGACGTTCAGGACGTTCCGCAATGAAGCGCTGGAGCAGTACCGGACGCTTTTTGATCTTTCCAGCCGCTACACGTACCTTGCTGCGAAGAGCTATGACTACGAGACTGGCCTGCTTGGAACGCCGCAGGGGAAGGCATTCATTTCGGGGATTGTTGCGAGCCGGTCGCTGGGAGACCTGAGCGGCGATGTTCCGCAGGCGACGACGAGCGTGCTGGGAGACGGCGGGCTGGCGGGCAGCCTTGCGCGGATGAATGCGGATTTTGCGGTGGCGGAAGGTCGACTGGGCATCAATAATCCTGACCCTAACGGCACCTTGTTCAGCATCAGGCAGGAGCTTTACCGCATTCCGACCAGTGCAGCCACGACGGCGGATGACGATGCCTGGCAGCAGAGCCTTGAGCTGGCGATCCGGCCAAACCTGCTGAGCGACCCGGACGTGACCCGCTACTGCAGCAACATCAGGAAGCCCGATGGTTCTCCAGTGCCTGGATTCATCATTCCGTACAGCAGCACGATTCAGCACGCCAAGAACTACTTCGGGCTGCCTTACTCTGCCGGCGATCACAATTTCAGTCCCAGCAGCTACAGCACGAAGATCAGCAGCGCCGGCATCGTGCTTCCGGGCTATGTTGGCATGGATCCGTTTGCCGGCGGTTCGCCCGTGGCGGGCGGTCCGGCGGCCAATGACCCGAACGCGCTTGGTGCCACGCCGTATCTTTATCTGATTCCGTGCGGGGAGGACTACATGCTGGCTCCGCCACTGGGGAACACGAATACTGTGCGTGCGTGGACGGTGCATGATCAGGCTCTGCCGCTGCCGTACAATCTCGGTGCCAGCAGCTTCAATTCGAGCAGCTTCTTCACTGCGAGTGGCACCCTTAGCGAGCAGCCGTGGGTTTTGCGGAAGCACCAGGCATTCCGCGCGGTCAATGATCCTGCCTTTTTCTACAGCAGCGTGCCTGCCGAGTTTACGAACACCCGGCTTATCGGACGCAGTGTCTGGAACGGGCAGTGGAAGATCGTCATTCCTGCGTATTCTCTGCTGAGTAACGAGCAGGAAGCGATGAACCGCTTCGTCCGCAGTGTGAGAGACATCCAGATCTTCCTGCGCACGTACAGCTACAGCGGGAACTAGTGAGATCGGCCTTGTCAACGGGTGGTTCCGTCGTCCGGGCAGGGGTCAGCCTTGCTTTCCGGGAGGCAGACGGGGAGCCTGGCTGCTACTGAAGGTACACTATGAAACCCCTTAGGATTCTGATGACTGGGCTTGCTGCTGCGGGTGTCGGCGTGGTTGCATGGCAGATTGCTGAGAGGGTGGGCGCAAGGTCTGACGGAAGGGCCTTGGTGACCGGGCCATTTTCAGGTCCGCCTACGAACACGGTTACCGATCCGGTCGCTGTGTTTCAGAAAGCCTTCTGGAAGCGGCCGTCTGCTGCGGATGAGATCCTGCATGCCGAGCGCCGCGAGTGGCATGATGCGGATGGCGTTTCCAGGTGGCAGTGGTTCATCGGCGTGAAGCCCTCTGGGGCCCTTGTCGAGCACCTTATCACGGCCAACGCGTTCATGCTGGCGCCAGTGTCCGCTGGTAAGAGAGCGGCGCCTCGTCCACCGGCGGGGGCTCCGGATTGGTTCCCGGCCGAGGCTCCCGAGACGTTTGCCAATGCGGCCGGATCGTTCCTCGTGCTCTGGGACAAGGAGAGGAACATCCTTCATGCCACTGATGGCGGCACTGGTTTCCGCCCTGGCGCGCCGGAGCCGGCGAAACCTGTTCCCGCTGCGCCATCTGAAGGCCGATTTCCGGCCACGCCGCCGCCGCGGGGCGGCGTTCTGTCTGCCCCTGAACCCGACTGAAGGATAGGGTTCGGTTATCCGGGAGTTGGGTTGGGATGGGAAAAAAAAGACCGCCGCGGTCTGGTGACGGCGGCGGTCTGAGAGGAAGGTTGATGTGGTGGGTCCGGGATGGGATTTAGAATTCTTCCATGCCGAAGTCGTCGCCGAGGTCTTCTTCGAAGTCCGGGCCTGGGGTGGCGAGTTCGGTTTTGGCTCCTTTTTTGCCTTTGGCTCCCTTGAGTGGTTTCGGGCCTGGGTCTTCCTTTTTCTGGAGGGCGCGGCGGAGTTTTTTGAGGGCGATGTTCTGGAGCTGGCGGATCCGTTCGCGGGTGACGCCGAATTCCTGACCGACCTCTTCGAGCGTTTTGGGCTTATGGCCGTTGAGGCCGAAGCGGGCGTCGATGATTTTCCTTTCGCGTTCGTCGAGCACGTCGAGCAGCCCGTCGAGCTGGTCGTGCATGTTGCGGTGGCTGAGGATTTCGTGAGGCGTCTGGGCGCGGTCGTCGCCGATGATTTCGCCGAATTCGGTGGAATCGTCGTCGGAGATGGGGGCATCGAGGGAGGCAGGGCGGAGACTGGCGGCCTTGAGTTGGGCGAGCTTGGCGCGATCGATGCCGATTTCTTCAGAGAGCTCGTCATCGGTTGGTTCGCGGCCGAGGTCTTCGGACATCGACATGGCGACCCGGCGCATCTTCGAGATTTTGTCCACCATGTGGACTGGGAGCCGGATGGTCTTGGACTGATTGGCGAGGGCGCGTTTGATGCTTTGTTTGATCCACCATGCGGCGTAGGTGGAGAGCTTTCCGCCTTTGTTCGGGTCGAATCGTTCGACGGCCTTCATCAGGCCGATATTGCCTTCGGAGATGAGGTCGAGGAGAGGGAGGCCGTAGTTGGCGTAGTCCTGGGCGATTTTGACGACGAGGCGGAGGTTGGCCTTGATCATGTGATCGCGGGCGCGCTTGCTGCCTTTTTTGATTTTGGCGGCGAGTTCTACCTCTTGTTCCGGGGTGAGGAGCGCGGTCTTGCCGATTTCGCGCAGGTAGATTTTGATGCCACCATCCAGTTCGACATTGGCCATGAGATTAGGTCAGGAGAGAGAATTGATTGAAAGATGCGGAAATGACGGGACGGCCGAGACGCACGCCTTTTTGGGGCGGGAGTCATGGCTGAGATCAGGAACGGTACGCGCCGCTGAGGGTCCAATCATCGCAATAATTGCAGGGGTTCTTCGAATTCCCGAGGGCTGAGGCGGCGCTTTGTTGTTGAATACCGTTGGTGGCGGTCCGTCAATGCCGAAAGCGAGGAAACGAAAGAAAGACTGACAATCAGGGGAGGTGCTGAGCGGAGGGGAGCGGGCCGCGGACGATATCGACTCTGGTGCCGCGTGGGACGGCGTCGTAGAGTGCGATGACATCGCGGCTGGACATGCGGACGCAGCCGTAGCTGGCGGGGCGGCCGAGTTTGTATTCTTCCGGGGTGCCGTGGATGTAGATGAAGCGGCGGAACGTGTTGCGGTTCTGGGGTTCGGTGCCGCGGAGCCAGAGGATGCGGGTGACGATGGGGTCGCGCCCGGGGGAGTTGGGTCGGACGATTTCGCCGGTGGGGCGGCGGCTTTTGAATTTCATGCCTGAGGGTTGGCCGCCACCGACCTTGTGTGCGATGACGAGACGACCGAGGGGCGTGAAATTGGAGCGCGGGCGGTCGCCGATGCCGAATTTGGAAGTGGAGACCCGGTAGCGGGCTTTGAGTTGGTCGTCTTTGTAGAGCCCGAGGCGTTGCTGGGAGACGCTGACGACGACGCGGGTATTGGAGTGGGAGCAGGCGGAGGCGAGGAGCGTGAGGGCGGCGAGGCCTGCGGAGGCGAGGGCGCGGAGACAGCGGTGGAAGGGCGGCATGGCGAGGACGAGCTGGGTGTCGTCATGGCATGCGGGCGGTTGGCGGGCAAGAGGGTTAAGGAGGCGAGGCGGGAGAAGACGGTTGAGGCGATGGTTGAGGGGAGGGCATGAGATTGGCGAAGACACCGGAGGCGGCCTTGAGGGAGATGTGTTGATTTTTGGCGTAGGCGGCGGCGGCGGCGGAGCGGATGGAGGCGGTGGAAGCGCCGGAGTGCCATGATTCGATGGCGGCTTGGAGGAGGAAAGCGCCTGGGTACATGAGTTGGGAGGTCATGAGGATTGGGCGGCAGCCGTTGGCGGTGAGGCGTGGGGAGAAGTATTTGTCGCTGAGGCAGCAGAGGACGGCGACGTCGGTTCTGTTGCCTTGGGCGATGGGAGGAGGTGGGAGTTGGAAGTCCATGAGACCGTTGTGGCCGATGAAGGCGACGAGGTCGAATTTGCCGGAGGCGGCGGCGGCTTCGAAGTCCTTGAGGCACTGCTGGATCTGGGAACCGCGGTAGGCGTCGGCGACGAGATCGAGGTCGGCGGAGGTGTGGTGGAGGGAGAGACGGCGGAGGATGGTGGGGGAGACGTCTTTGCGGGAGTCGGTGACCTTCCAGAGCTTGCTGCGGGAGAAGAGCGAGCCGAAGCCGTCGGAGCAGCCCCAGTAGAGATTGGCGTCTGGGGTGTCGCCGTTGCCGATTTTTTCCCCGACGGGGATGATGCCCTGGGATTTGTTATCGCAGAGGGCCACGAAGACGCGGATTTGTTTCGGGGCGGCGTGGGAGGACAGGGTGGATAGGGCGAGGAGGAAGTGGATGAGGAGGAAGAGGGGTTTCATGGGATTGGGCGGCGAGGCTGGCTGGCGGGAGGGGTGGGAGGGGATACAGCTTTGTGGCGGCAGAGACAAGGCCGGGACGGCTTGTTATGGCGGCTTTGGGTTTGACGTCACAGGCAGGATGACAGGGTCACTTTGTTTGCGAGGACGTTGAGAGTCACAGGCAGGATGCCCGTGCCACTTTGCTGGTGGCGGAGGGGGGACGCAAAAGAGGCAGCCGCGGGGAGCGGCTGCCTCTGGGGAGAAGGGACGGTTGAGAGGAGGAAGGTTATTTCTTTTCCTCGGCTGGGGCGTCGGCGGCGTCCTTTTTGGGGGCGTCTGCGGGTTTGGCGGTGCTGTCTGGTTTGTCCGAGTTGTCGGGTTTGAGGAACATGCGGCCTTCCTTGTAATTGATGACGGCGTCGAGTTCGCGGAGGAATTCAGCGCCGAAGAGGGCGTCGTGGTTGCCTTCGCCGCCGATGCCGCCCTTGTGGATTTCGGCGGAGATGGCCTGGCGGTCGCGGATGACGGCGTCGCCGAGGGTGATGACGGGGATTTTGGTGAAGGCGGCGGGGGCTTCACCGCCGATGCCGCGGACCATGGTTTCGCCGAGTTTACCGACCTCGAGTTTGGCGGTTTCCTTGGCGAACTTGTAGTCCATGGTGCAGGAGTGGGCACCGGTGTCGATGAGGAAGCGGGTTTTGGTGTCGCCGATTTTGCCATCGACGAGGATGTGGTTGCCTTCGAGGCGGTATTCGAAGGATTGGTAGGAGCGGAGTTCGAGGAGCTCCTTGACGGTTAGGGTGCGCCATTCCGGGCTCTTGGTGAGGTCGTCGCGGAGCTTACTCCATTTGGCGACGATTTCGCGGTCGGCCTCGCTGAGTTTATCGAGTTCGAGTTTGACGAGCTTGTCGCCCTGCATGCGGAAGGTGGCGTCCTTGTCGGATTTTTCGACGAGAGCGGCCTGGAAGGTTTTGGCACCGTCGGAGCTGGTCCAGCGGCGGAAGTCGGCTTTGGGGCCCGTGGCGGCGGCTGGGGCGGGTTTGCCTTCGGGGGCGGCTTTCTTGACGATGTTGTCAGGTTTGAGGAAGATGCGGCCTTCGCGGTAGCTGATGACGGCGTCGAGTTCGCGGAGGAAGTCGGCACCGAAGATGACTTCGAACTGGCCGGGGCCGCCGCCGATGGGGACGAAGTCGGTGGCGAGGAGCTTACGGTTTTCGACGACGGTGTCGCCGAGTTTGAGGACACTGATGCGGGTGACGGCGGCCTTCTGGGAACCGGCGACGCCGCGGATTTCCTGGTCGTAGGGCCCGATTTCAAGGCCGGCTTCTTTGGCGGAGCCGTCGTGGATGATGGACGAGTGGGCACCGGTGTCGATCATGAAGCGCATGGATTTGCCACCGACCTCGCCGTCGACGAAGATGTGGTTGCCCTCGATGTCGAATTCGAACGACTGGTAGCCGCGGAGTTCGAGCATTTCCTTGACGGTGAGGGAGGCGAACTCGGCGTTATTGAGGAGGTCGTCTTTGAATTTAGTCCATTTGCGGACGAATTGCTGATCGGGTTCGCTGAGGGCGCGGATCGGCTGGGTGCTCGGTTTGCCGTTCTGGAGAGTGAAGGTGACGGAGGTCGAGGATTTGGTGGTGATGACCCCGTAGAAGGTTTTGCCGTCGCGGAGGGTGAAGCGGCGGAAGGCGGCGGCCTGCTGGGCGTCTGCGGTGGCGAGGAGCGAGAGGAGGGCGGAGGCGCAGAGCGCGGAGAGGGCGAGGCGGGAGCGGTTCATGATGGGAAGGTGAGGAGGCGGAGCTGGTGTTTAATTTTCGGTGATGAATCTGCCTTCGCCGGGGCACTTCGGCAAGTGAATCCGGTGGAGGTCCGCGATAGGGCGGAAAGCAGAGAAGCGACGCCGGGGCGCGGGTTTATTTGATGTTTATTTGATGAATTCATCGTGGACAACGCAGGGGTGAGCGGGATTATTGGGGGAAGCCTATGAAGCCGAAATTCCATCGATTCCTGATGACGCGCGGAGCGGGAGCCGCATTGCTGCTAGCGATGATGATGCCGACGGGGGCGGCGGAGCCGAGGACGTGGATCAGCATTGATGGCCGGATGATCGAGGCGGAGCTGCTACGGCGACTGGGAGCGGACGTAGAGTTGCGGGACAAGGACGGGCGGATCAGCAAAGTGCCGATGACGAGCCTGAGTTTTGCGGATCAGGATTATGTGAACGAGTTTGCGCCTGAGGACAAAACGAAGAGCCTTGCGCCGAGCGGGGCGACCGGGGCGAAGCCGAAGCTGCCGAATCCTGCGAAGGATGCGAAGCTGGACACGAAGGTTTACAACAAGGCGGCGGGGTTGTTCAAGGTGAACGACCGGTCGTACAATGTGTGTGAGACCCCGCATTTCAAGGTGCTGTTCATGAAGCCGGTGGATCCGATGGATGTGGCGGAACTGGCGGAGCGGCTGTGGCTGGACACGGCGTTTTTCCACAGCACGTTCACGCAGAAGTGGAAGGACCGGAAGATGGCGATCATGCTGGTGAATGACGAGGAAGCGTATGAGGACGCGGGGAGCTGGTTTGCGGACATGCTGAACGAAGCTGGGCAGAAGGACCAGGCAGGGAAGACTCGGGCGACGTGGCCGAAGAGCGCGTCGGGGACGATTTATCTGCCTGCGAAGGTGGCGGACGACCAGGGGGTGCATACTCAGCTGCGGGTGTTCCGGGCATTTGAGCGGAGTCAGTATGGCGGGAAGGCGAAGCCGAACTTCATCAAAGGCGTGTGGATTCCGTTCCGGACGCACTGTCTGGCGTCGGACATGCTGAACATTCAGGCGGGCGGCGTGTCAGGGATCGGGGCGGCGGGGAGCTTTGCGATTTTCACGGGGCATGCGTATTACAAAGAGATCCTGCTGACGGGTCGGTCGGAGACGAGCATTCTGCGGGCGACGGGGACGGGAAATGATGTGTCCGGGGTGGGTGGGTTCAAGGATGCGAAGAGCTGGGCACCGGAGTTGAAGAAGCGGGTGAAGAAGGGGGATGCGCGGGCGGCGATTGCGGAATTGTTCGGGAAGGACCAGGAGAGTGCGGACGAGGTGACGACTGTGCTGGCGTATTCGTTTGCGCGGTTCCTGCAGAGTTCGCAGGAGAAGCTGTCGGCGTTCAACAAGTTGTGCGAGCGGATCAGCACGTCGAATCAGATTCCGGAGCCCGACGACATTGCGAAGTTCTACGGGCTGGAGAACACGGCGGCGCTGGAGAAGGCGTGGGTGGCTTACATTGAGAGTGCGGAGTTCCGTTGAGGGGCCGGCAAGGGCCTTTGGGGGATTGGTGCGGGATGGGGCGGCGAGTGACGTTGGAACATCCGTCAAGTGGGCGTTGTCTGTTCGATGGGCCGGTGGTGAGTGGGGCGAGACCAACCCGGTAGGATACCGGGACAGGTCATGGAACGCCCTGTGCAGCACGCCGGCCATCAAGAGCCTGCGAAGCGTCTGAAAGCACCGCTCAATGGGCAATCGGGGCACGCGGGCCAAACACAACGCGCATCGATTGTCCCGGGTGCTATTGCCGGGCTTGTTCAACCACAGGGGCATTTGCTGGCTCGCTCCTCGCAGCAATGCACTCTTGAATGTCCGGCCTTGGGGTGGTGTAGCAGTCGTGATGAAGCTGATTATGTCATCCATCTGAACGTAGTAGCAGGAAACTCGGCTCTAAGCAGACGGCCCTCCTCTCTGCTCAACAAAAAATGCCACCGTGTCGGCCGTCTCGCGGGCAAAACCGCTGATTGAGGTGAACGAGAAAGAATCTCATCCAACCTGCTCGTCTGCCGCTGACTCAGGAGTGAACGAAATCGATCACAGCACTCCCGAATCAGTTCCACCTCATCCAAAAGATCTCGCTCTGCAGTGTGCTGTCCGGCTGCTGCCTCCAGCAAACACCGATAAATAGCCGTCTGAAAGTCCGGCGCATAAACGCTGCCCTCCTCACAATCATGCGGGCACTCGACCACGTGGGGCTCTGCGAGGGCATCGGGAACTGCCTGCCAACACCAAAGGTCACCACCAGCGGTGAAAGCGAACGGAACGAGGCCCGGCAACTGATAGTCCTCGAAGCGGTAGTCGATGATGTCCTGAAGCGGCATCCACTCCATGTCGGGCATGATCAAAAAGGTGTCGCCGGAGCAGAACCCGAGTCGCCAAATCTCGCGGAATAGGGGTGGTAATCGGAAGGAATAGCACCGCTCAATCTCGGAAAATGCAGACTCGATGTCGGTTGTCACGGGACGCATTGAGGTTGGGAGAACGTCTCAAGCGCTAGCAGCCTCCGGGAGGGGCAGTGCGTGGAACGCGGGGTGAGGGTTGGAGTTAAGGAGAGTCATCGAAGAAAGCAGTGAGCCCGGAGGCTTGCCGGCCGCGCCCTTGTTCGCCCTTCGTTGGGTATTGGTCTGCTCCGCTGTGGTCATCGATTAAACTGCTTGAGGAGACCTGTGGCAATCTCGCTGACAGCGTATCTCCACTGACTAACTGCGCCTGGGAGTGGCTGGCGTGTCGAGTCAGTCAAAACTATGGTCTCTGGGGTCCCTGTAGCGTCCACTGCCACGACCTCCGTTGGAAAGCCATAAAAGCCATCACGAATCCACCTGGCCTTGTTCCGGCCCACCTGCAATCCGACCGAAGCGACGGAGATCGTCGCCAAGGCAAGTAATGTTGCGGGCAAGAGCACTTTCATCGGTGAATCACGGGGACCGTGTTGCGTTGGGCGAACGTCAAATGTGTTGGCATGGGCTGGTTTGATTCTCGAAGTCCTGCAGTCTTCAATGTTCGGTCGTGGTTTGCCGTTGGCTGGGTTCATGGATGCTTTGAAGTGGCGATGTCTTGAATTACGTGGGGAATGGTCAGGATCGTGGCTGCGAAGAAGCTGGATACCTGCGATGGAAGCAATGAAGAATGGATGCGCTGAAACTCGATCATATGGCTAGACAACTGGTGTCGAGGTCCGGGATAGCCGGAGGCTTCCGCCTCAATCTGCTCCATTGGCGTGGCTCTGTAGAAATCCAAAAGGCCGCGCAGTGCCGGTCTCGTCTGCGTCCAAATGGTCTGATACGCGGGAAGAAGCCGTGACTCAGCTTCTGAGGTGCATCGGCAAATGATGCGGTCAGCTCCGGTGCGAAACTGATGAGAATCACTCATCCGAAATGGAGATACGGGATCGACTGGACTGAGGCCAAGGTCTCGATGGCACGCGCTGGTAATGGTGTAGTTGTGGTCGGAACGCCCACCAATCGTGAAGGGACTGTAAAGGTATGGGCCGACAGGTGTGTGATGCAGGGACAAGCAAAAGCAGTGATGGAATGTGGCACGGATGCAAATCACGCTATGAATTGCAAACAGACCATCTCCAAGCTCTCTGTGGTATTCGTGCCGGATACCTTTCACCTTCGTGTTCCGGCGATAGGCCGGATGAATGGAAACGAGATGCGACTCCAGAAGCGCGATGAACTCTTTCGTTGCTTCTTTAGGCTGCGAGAGACGCATGGAGTTGGGCGAAAGTTTATTGTTTCACTTTATCTGGTGGAGTGTCGATTTGCAATCGGTGCGTTCGGCCAGGTGTCGGTTTCTTCCAACTTGCGGAAAATCTATGGATAGGACTGCCTTTTTTTCACGATATCCGAACCAACAGGATTGGCAACGACTTCCCATGGTGTGATGGCATTGGTGATGATCGAGTTGGAGCCGAGGTTGGGGGCATCAAGATTCTAATGGATTTGCCGCCGCAGATGCTGCAACCGGGCGTTCATGGTTCAGGGTGAGAGGCTGGCGGGAGCTCTCGACGAGGTATTTGCGAGAATGGAGGGACTCGGGGCGGTGGGCGGCGAGTGTGGGGCGGTGCGGCGGACCGTTGGGACTTTTCTGGGCACCTGATCTGCTGTCAATGTCCACGAGAGTACTGTTGGGCGCCTTCTCCCTGAGTCTGCCGGCGTTGTGGCGTCTTGGGCTGCGCCGCAACGAGGTGAGCCCCCCGTTGATCTACACGGACCTGATGAACCGGCCGGGTGTGGGTATGCGGCGTTCCTACAGAACGCCGGGTTTGGGTGGGGTGGTACCCAGCGCGTTGCGCTGGGCTGGGATACGGTGTCCCGTTGGGACACGGGGTGGCGCAAAGATGGGAGAGATCGTTGGGAGAGATTGCCTGACTTATCTTAGGGGTCATTCGGGTTTGAGGTCACAGGCAGGATGCCCGTGCCACTTTGGTTCAGAGCGATGGTCTGGTAGACGGACCCTCGCGGTTCCGGGCATGTTCGGAGAGGGCTTGTTGAGAGGGGGCGCGTAGGCGTGCTCCGCACGTAGGGAGAGCTGTGATTCTCCCAGCAGTCCAGAGCCTGCGGCGCGCGGGGGGCGGAAGTGAGAAGTGAGAAGTGTGAAGTGAGAATGGCTTGTTGGGAGGGGGCTTTTGGGGAGATACGCGGCGGGACGCGGCTTCTACTTTGGCGGGAGGAGTGGGGTCACAGGCAGGATGCCCGTGCCACTTTGCTTCGTTGGGAGATTGGGGGACAGGAGTGTCCCCCCTCCATTGTGCTTGGTGGGTGATTTGAGATTTGAGATTTGAGATGGGGCGTGGTCGGAGAGGGCGTGTTGGGAGAGGGCGGGTTGGGAGGGGTGTGGGGATCGAATCTTTTTGACAATTGCTTGGGTTTGTGGGAAATTTCACAAAACCTGAATGCTTATGAACATTATGAATCTTCGAGTGCTTGGGATGACTGTGGTGGTGGGCGTGTGTGGGATGGGGGAGGTGGAGGCTGGGTTGCAGATTGGGTTGGGTGCTGGGGCGTATAAGGGGACGGAGTTTGATGAGGAGGTGAAGATGGGGGTGGTGGGTGAGGCTGGGTGGTTGTTTGATGCGGCGCCGATTGATTTGTTTCTGGGGGGGAAGTTTGGGTATGTGAATGCGTTGTCGCTGGATCGGAGTGCGAGTGCTGGGTTTGCGAGTGCTGGGGCGACGGCGGATTTGGATTTGTTTGAGGGGGTGATTGCCGGGCGGGTGTTGTTTCCGCTGGGGGCGGATCTGATTAAGTTGTATGTGGAGGGCGGGGCGGGGACGGCGAATGTGAGGGTGTCGGGGGAATCGTCGGCGCGGGCGCGGATTGGGGGTCGGGATTTTTCATTCAACCGTCGGTTTGAGAGTGATGCGTGGGTGTTTGCGTGGACGGTGGGGGCTGGGGTGCAGTTTGATTTCAGCAGTAACTTCGGGTTGAGGGCTGGGTATGAGTTTCACGGGCTGGGGGATGCGGACATGTTTGATCTGCGGTCGAGCACGGGGAACATGCAGGGGCTTTCGGCGGCGTTGCTGCTGAAGTTCTGAGGGGAGATGGTTCGGGGCGTTGGTGCTGGAGGCGTGGGTGACGGGGGAGAATTGGTGTGGGGAATGAAGCGGATGCAACTTGCGTGGCGGCTCGGAATGGCGAATGCTGGCAGAAGAGAGACGAAGTTATGTCATCCGAGCCACCGACCTCCAGCCTGCCGCCGAAAGGAAGCGGATCGTTAGAGCAATTGCCGAATGCGTGGGGTCGGACTGGGGAGGAAGCGGAGGGGATCGTGGCGCGCGGCGAGGGGTTTCCGAGGCCGAAGCGGGTGGGGGTGGCGGCGGACGGGGAGGTTGAGGAGCGGGTGAAGGCACCGTTTCCGTGGATGGCGGCTGGGGTGGTGGTGGCGCTGGCGGCTGGGGTGGGCGTGTGGGCGGGGACGCGTGGCGGGGGTGGCGGGGGAGCGGTGGTGGCGGGAAGTGGGCCGGAGCGGGTGGAGGAGCCGGTGGCGTCGGTGCCTGCGGTGGCGGTGCCGGTGAATGATCCGGCGGCAATGGTTTACGTGCAGCCGGGAGCGGAGCGGTCGGTGGTTTCGGGCGAGGCTGGTGAGGTAGAGAAGGTGGAGGTCAAGCCGGAGGCGAAGGTGGAGGCGAGGCCGGCGGAGGTCGCGGCGGTGGAGGATGTGCCGTTCCGGAAGGAAGACGCGGGGATTTTTGAGATGGACGATGCGGAGGAGGTGAAGCCGGAGGTTGAGAAGCCTGAGGTGGCCAAGCCGACGACGGAGGTGAAGCCGAAGGTGGAGGTGGCGGAGGAGGATGGGGAGAAAGAGGGATCGGTGGCGGAGGTGGAGTTGACGGCGTTGGACCGGCAGTATGTGGCGGCGCTGGAACGGGAGGCGGCGAAGGCGGGGGACAAGGGGCCGTGGTTGGAGGAAGTGAAGCGGGTGAAGACGGATGATTTGCTGAATGTGGATGTGGCGGCATTGCCGGCGACGCTGCAGAAGATGCGTGGGATTTACATGGAGCGGCGTGGTGCGGCGGCGGCGGTTGGTGGTGGGGAAGCGGTGACGGCGGGGTCGGGGGATCGGTCAGGGGCGAGGACCTTTGAGATGCATGTGCTGGCGGATGACGGGGTGACGGTGTATTTGAATGGTGAGGAAATGAGCGGGACGTATCTGGTGGGTGGGAAGAGGACGCCTGGGGCGATCATCAAGTTTGCGGTGACGGCTGCCCCGGGGGACGTGCTAGGATTTCAGGTGAAGAATGAGGAAGGGCAGGCGTATTTTGCGGCGACGGCGAGCAGTGGGGTGCAGTGGTTGTTCGGGTCGAGTGCGCGGTGGGAGAGCATGGCTGGGGAGGCGGAGATGGGGTGGCTGAAGGGAGAGGGGAAGACTGGGGGGTGGTCTCGGGAGATGCGGCCGGGGATTGATTATGCGGGCGGGGTGGCGGAGTTGTTCGAGAAGCGAGCGGGGGTGAGATCGACGGCGTACCGGATCATCTGGCCGGGAGGGAATGCGGCGGCGTTCCGATACAAGCTGAGGCCTAACGATCTGCCGAAGAAGGCGAACCCGACGCGCTGATGACGATGAGCGCGGCACAGACGGCTGGGGCGATGGGCAAGCCGCTGGACACCCTGCAGCGGATTGAGCTGGCGGAAGGTGTGGATATTGAGCTGCGGCCGGCCGGGGTGATGGTTAGGGCGTGTGCGTTTTCGATCGATCTGGGGATTTTCATTGTGGCGGTGATTCTGCTGTCGGTGGCGGGGAATCTGCTGGCGGCGGTGACGGGCGAGGGATTTGCGGCGGGGACGATGAGTATCGTGGGGTTTGGGGTGTACTGGGGGTATCATGTGTTTTACGAGGCGGGGGTGCGGGGTGCGACGCCAGGGAAGCGTCGGATGGGATTGCGGGTGGTGGCTGATGGGGGTGGGCCGGCGGGATTGGGAGCGGTGATGCTGAGGAATGTGGTGCGGGTGGCGGATTTTCTGCCGTGGTGTTATCTGGGCGGACTGGTGAGCTGCCTGTTCACGCGGCGGTTTCAGCGGTTAGGGGATCTGGTGGCGCACACGCTGGTGGTGTATGAGACGCGCAAGGATGTGGTGGTGGAGCCGGTGGCGGGGATGCCGCCGCCGCTGCCGGTGGAGCCGGAGCCGCCGCCGGTGACGCTGAGCCGTGAGGAACGGGGGGCGGTGGTACGGTTTCTGGAGCGGAGCGGGATGTGGTCGGGACCGCGGCGGCGGGAGGTGGCGGATCATGCGTCCGGGCTGACGGGGACGGGTGGTGAGGATGGAGTGGTGCGGTTGCGTGCGATGGGGAGGTGGCTGAGGGATTCCTGACAATTGAGCCGACGATGACACAGCAGGCATTTACAGAGCAGAACCAGAAGCGGTGGGCGGAGACCGAGGCTCTTGCGGCGGCGCTGGAGAAGGGCGGGAAGACGGCGGAGGCGGTGCGGCTGCCGATGCTGTACCGGCAGTTGTGTGCGGATTCGGCGCTGGCGCAGCATCGGATTTACGGGGAGAAGCTGTGCGGGGAGCTGAATGCGTTAGTGATCCGGTGCCGGAATCTGCTGGCGCGGGAGGAGGGAGCGGCGGCGTGGCGGGTGGCGACCCTGCTGCTGAGGGATTTTCCGGTGGCGTTGCGGCGGGAGTGGCGGTTGTTTGCGCTGGCGATGCTGTTGTTTTTCGGGCCGATGGCGGGGATGGTGGCGGCGGCGAAGTATGATCCGCGGTGGATATTTTCGGTGTTAGGGCCTGAGGAGATGCGGATGCTGGACGGGATGTACGGGCCTGGGGACGAGAAGGAGTTTCTGCGCGGGGAGTTCGGGTCGGACTTCGGGATGTTCGGGCATTACATAGAGAACAACGTATCGATCGGGTTGCGGATGGCGGGGGCGGGGGTGCTGGCGATGGTGGGGGCGCTGTTTGCGCTGGCGTATCAGGGCGTGGTGATCGGGGCGATGCAGGGGTATGTGCACTATGCGGGAGACACGGAGAAGTTCTATCGGTTTGTGTCAGGGCATGCGGCGTTCGAGCTGGTGGGGATCGTGATCTGCGGGACGGCGGGGTTGAGGTTAGGGCAGGCGGTGCTGAAACCAGGGAGGATGAGTCGGGGGGATGCGCTGGCGGAGGCAGGGCGGCAGGCATTGCCGCTGATTTACGGAGGGTGTCTGCTGGTGTTTTTTGCGGCATTCATTGAGGGATTCTGGTCGGCGTCGCCGGGGTCTACGCAGGTGAAGTATGCGGTTGGGGCGATGAACTGGCTGCTGCTGGCGGTGTATTTGTGCGGGTGTGGCCGTGGTGGGAAGGAGGGTAGCGGTGCGGCTTGAGGAAGCGACAGCGGTGCTGCGGCCGAGGCGGTCGTGGGAGGCGGTGGATCTCGGGTGTGCGCTGGCGCGGCGGCACTGGGGGCGGATGATGTGTGGGTGGCTGATGGTGGCGGTGCCGTGCTGGGCGATGGTGTTCGGGTTGTTGTGGGACTATCCGATATGGACCTCGGTGGTGTTGTGGTGGATGAAGCCTGTGCTGACGCGGCAGCCGGTGTATTATCTGAGCCGGGCGTTGTTCGGGAGCGAGCCGAGGCGCGGGGATTTCTGGAAGGACCGGAGGACCTCGTTGTGGCGGGGACTGGCTGCGTCGCTGACGTGGCTGAGGTTTTCGCCAGAGCGGTCGTTCCGGTTGCCGGTGGCGATGCTGGAAGGGTTGCGGGGCGGGCTGTACCGGACACGGGGGAATGCGCTGGGGTTTCATGGTGGGGGGAGTGCGTTTGCGCTGACGTATGTTTCGGCGAAGCTGGAGCTGGCGGCTAGTCTGGGGTTGTTTCTGTTTGTGAACAGTTTTCTGGTGGAGAGTCCGATTGATGAGGCGCTGGAGACGGCGCTGGAGGGGAGTACGGCGTTCGGGGAATTGCCGGTGTGGGCGCTGCAGATGGGGAACTTGTGTTATGTGGCCGCGGTGGCGCTGATGGAGCCGTTTTATGCGGCGTCTGGTTTTGCGTTGTACATCAACAGCCGGACGCATCTGGAGGGGTGGGACATTGAGGTGGCGTTCCGGAGGATGAGTGAGCGGCTGCGGGGGATGGGAGGGACGGTGCTGGCGGTGATGATGGCGGTTTTGCTGATGATGAGTGGGAGAGGGTGGGCACAGGAGACGGGACGAGCGGAGCGGTATCGGGAAGTGCCTGCGGAGGAATCTGCTGAGGACATGGAAGAGATGGAGCGGATGGTGGAGGATATGATTGAGGCTGGTGTTGTTAAGGAAATTGAGAGTGGTGAGGGATCCGAGGCGGATGGTGATGGGATGCGGCCGGCGGGGGAGCGGGTGGAGGAGATCTTGAAGGGGCCGGAGTTTGCGCGGGAGGTCAGGCGGCAGCGGGTGAAGGAAGTGGACATGGAAACTGGGCGGAGCTGGCGTGGTGGCGGGTGGGGAGCGGGGTTGGGGTGGCTGGGGTATGTTATCATTGCGGTGGCAGTGGTGGCGCTGGTGATGTTGCTGAGTCGCGGGAGGTTTGCGGTGGCTGGGCCGATGCGGCGTGAGGAGAAGGTGGAAGGGCCGCGGGTGGTGATGGGGATGGAAGTGACGCCGGAGTCGTTGCCAGCGGATGTGGCTGGGGAGGCGCGACGGTTGTGGGAGGCTGGGGAGGGGAAGGAGGCGATGCGGTTGCTGTATCGCGGTGCGCTGATGTGGATGGTGCGGGAGGCGAAGCTGCCGGTGGTTTCGAGTGATACGGAGGGGGATTGTGTGCGGCATGTGCGGGGGACGGGCGAGGCGGGGGTGATTGGTTATTTCGAGCGATTGAGCGGGGCGTGGACGGGAGCGGCGTATGCGGATGTGCTGCCGCGGGAGGAAGTGGCGGCGCGGTTGTTTGCGGAGTGGCCGTTCCGGGTGGGGAGGCGTGTGGAGAGTCGCGGGGTGGTGCCGGGGTTGGCGGCGGTGGCGGTGCTGGGGCTGGTGGTGCTGGTCGGAGGTTGCAACCGGGGTGAGCAGAAGTACGAGGACGTGACGTTAGGGTACAAGGCGGAGGCGCGGTTTCAGCCGTGGCTGGCGGCTTCGAAGCTGCTGGAGGAGAGTTATGCGGTGGAAGTGCGGAGTGCGGCCGGGGCAATTCCCGAGGAGATGACGATGCTGGTGATTCCGTTGGGCGGGGCGAGTTCGGTGGGGGAAGCGCGGAGCATGCTGCGGTGGGCGCGGAAGGGGAATCATCTGGTGATTCTGGGGACGGCGACGGACCGGTTTCGGAATGACTGGGGGAGCAGTGCGGTGTCGGCTCCGGGGGCGAACGAGCCGTTTTTGAAGGAGCTAGGGGTGGTGATCCGGGAGGGTGAGCTGAAGGAGATGGATGCGGAGTGTCTGATTAGGGGAGAGAAGTACATTATGACGACGGCGGACGAGATGGTGGCGGATGTGAGTGCGATGGGAGCGGATGTGGTGGCGGGGGATGAGGAAGCGGCGGTGCTGGCGAGTGTGCGGCGTGGGGCGGGGCGGGTGACGCTGGTGACGAGTGCGCGGCCGTGGCGGAACCGTTGGATCGGGGATCTTGACCATGCGGGATTGCTGGAAGCGGTGGCTCGGTTGCAGCCGGTGACGCAGGTGATTTTTGTGAACAGCGGGCGGGTGACCTTCTGGCAGCTGCTGTGGCAGTACGGGTGGATGCCGGTGAGTGCGCTGGGGGTGCTGATTGTGCTGTGGCTGTGGCGGCACCTGACGAGGTTCGGGCCGGTGGTGCCGCGGGAGACGGGGGCGCTGCGGCGGATGGCGGCGCAGTTAGGGGATCAGGGAGGGTTTCTGTGGATGCGGCTTCCCGACCATGGCGCGCTGGTGGAGTCGATGCGACATCGGGTGCGGCGGGCGGCGGGGGCGCGCGGGTTGAGTGAGGAGGCTGGGGAGCTGCATGCGGCGCTGGCGGAGCGGAGCGGATTGCCAGAGGAGCGGGTGGCAGCGGCGATGGGAGGGGGCGGGCTGGCGAAGCCAGAGGATTTCAGGGTGGTGGTGGCGGATCTTCAGGTGATCCTTGCGGCGTGCGGCGGGCGGTTTTGAGATATCAACAATTCACCAATGACAATCATGAGCGACGAGAACACAGACGAGTTGAGTGTGGCCGGGGAACCGGAGGCAGCGGTGTCGGGAGCGAGTGCCGAGGCGGCGGGATTGCTGCAGCGGATTCGCGAAACGGTGGGGGCGGTATTTTTCGGGCAGGCGGAGGTGGTGGATCAGGTGCTGGCGGCATTTGTGTCCGGGGGGCATGTGCTGCTGGAGGGCAAGCCTGGGTTAGGGAAGACCCATCTGGTGCTGGCGCTGGCGCGGACGTTCGGCGGGGTGTTCCGGCGGATACAGTTCACGCCGGATCTGCTGCCGGGGGATGTGACCGGGCATACGCTTTATGACATGGGGCGACAGGAATTCCGGCTGAGGAAAGGGCCGGTGTTTACGAACCTGCTGCTGGCGGATGAGATCAACCGTGCGCCGGCGAAGACGCAGGCGGCGCTGCTGGAGGTGATGCAGGAGACGCAGGTGACGATTGATGGGGAGACCCTGCCATTGCCGCCGCCGTTCATGACGTTAGCGACGCAGAATCCGATCGAGCAGGAAGGGACGTATGCGCTGCCGGAGGCGCAACTGGACCGGTTTCTGATGAAAGTGCTGGTGGATTACCCCGAGCAGGCGGATGAGGAGCGGATTGTGGCGGCGGTGACGGCTGGGCAGGGGAGCGGGATGCTTGATACGGGGGAAGTGCAGCAGTTGTGCGGGGTGGAGGAAGTGATCCGGCTGCAGGCGGTGGCGGCGGCGGTGGTGTGCAAGGCGGATGTGGTGGAGTATGCGGTGAGGATTGTGAGGGCGACGCGGGCGTGGCAGGGTTTGAGTCTGGGGGCGGGGACGCGCGGGGCGATCAGTCTGGTGAGGGTGGCGCGGGCGTTTGCGCTGCTGGATGGTCGGGACTATGCGGTGCCTGACGATGTGAAGCGGGCGGCGATACCGGTGTTGCGGCACCGGGTGTCGCTGTCGCCGGAGCTGCAGATCAGCGGACAGGATGTGGATGGCGTGCTGGCGGCGCTGCTGCGGGCGATTCCGGCCCCGCGTTAGGATTGAACGAGGAATTATCGCATGGTACCCGGGCCCCGATTGCTGGTGATGGTGGCGGTTCTGCTGATGGCGGGGCTGGCGGCTTCGTTTGCGAAGGGGATGGAGAAGTGGTGGGTGGGGAGTTGTGTGGTGGTGGGGTTGGTGGCGGTGGTGGATGCGGTGCTGCTGGTGCTGGGGCGGCGGGTGACGGCGGAGCGCGGGGAGGCGGGGCGGATGGCGCTGGGGGTGGAGCATGAGGTTCCGGTGACCTTGAGGAATGCGGGGCGGCGCGGTGTAAGGGTGCGGGTGATTGATGGATTGCCGGTGGGATTGCCGAGTGGGGATTGGCCGTGGAGCGGGGAAGTTCCGGGGCGCGGGCATGTGACGGTGGCGGCGCGGGTGCGGCCGGTGGAGCGCGGGAGACTGGCGGTGGGGCGGACGAGGATTGAGGAGGAATCGGTGATGGGGTTGTGGCGGAGGCGTTATGAAGGTGGTGAGGAAGTGGAGGTGAGAGTGTTTCCGAATTACGAGCCGGTGCTGCGGTTTGCGCTGCTAGCGATGCAGCATCGGGAGTCGCAGATGGGAATTGTGAGGCGGAATCGGCCGGGGCAGAGCCGGGAGTTCCGGCAGTTGCGGGATTATGCGGAGGGGGATGCGATGAATGCGGTGGATTGGAAGGCGACGGCGCGGCGCGGGGTGATGACTAGTCGGGAGTATGAGGAGCAGCGGAATCAGACGGTGATCATGATGGCGGATTGCGGGCGGCGGTTGCGGTCGCTGGACGGGGAGTTGTCGCAGTTTGATCACACCCTGAATGCGATGCTGCTGCTGAGCAGTATTGCGTTGCGGCAGGGGGATCGGGTGGGGGTGATGACGTTTGGGGGGGATGACCGGTGGTTGCCGCCGGTGAGCGGATTGCATGGGATGCCGGTGATTCTGGATCATCTGAGCGAGTGCCGGAGTACGGGAGCGCCGGGGGATTTCAGTGAGGCGGTGGAGCGGTTGATGCAGCGGCAGAGGCGGCGGTCGCTGGCTGTTTTCTGCACGAATCTGAGGAGTGAGGATCTGGAGGGAGTGCTGAGACCGCTGCGGCTGCTGAGGCAGCGGCATCTGGTAGTGGTGGCGAGCCTGACGGAATCGGAGGTGCTGGAGCAGGCGGGTCGGGCGGTGGAGACCTTCGGGGATGCGCTGACGTGTGCGGCGACGGTGCAGTATCTGGAGGAGCGGCGATTGGTGACGGCGGCGCTGCACCGGGAGGGGATCCTGACAATTGATGCTCCGGCGGCGGAGTTGCCGGTGGCGCTGGGGAATCTTTATCTGGACATCAAGAAGGCGGGAACCCTGTGATGGGAGTTGTGAGGATCCGGTGAGTTGTCAGGGGACGCGGCCGGGGCGGAGGTCGAGACCGGCGCGGAGGTAGGTTTCGTAGAAGCGGTTTTCGAACGAGCTGTCGACGCCGAGGAAGTCGCGTTGCCAGCGGAGGATGAGGGTGGCGAGGCCGGAGCCGTTGCGCGGGTGGATGGTTGAGTTGCGGAGGGACGCGCGGAGGAGACGTGCGGTGGCGTCGTCGGGGCCGTCCCGTGGCTTCTGGCCTGGAGGGATCCATGAGAGGAGCGGACTGAAGCCGCCGTCGTCGACGAGGGCGAGGTCGCCGCCTTTAGGGAGGTCGGGGATGGCGGCGTAGATAGGAGCGGGTGGCGGGCCGCCGTGCGGGGAGGCGGAGGAGCCTTGTTGTTTGAGGAGTGGGGGGAGACGGTTCCAGTGACCGGCGAGGGCGATGTAGACTGAGGAGAGGTGGCCGTTGAGACGGACGAAGCGATTGCGGTGGAATTCGGCCTCGTCGCGGAGACGGCGGGTGGCGGAGAGGAAGCGGAGGAATTTGGAGCGGTCGCGTTCGAGTTCGAGGAAGTAGGCGGTGACGAGGAGGGAGGAACGGTAGCAGAAGACGGTGCGGAGACCATCGTTAGGGGCGTTGGCGGAGCCGCCGACGGGCCACCATGGCGTGCCGAGAATGGAGTCGAGGGCGGCGTGGGAGAACGGGTGGATGGCGAGGTTAGGTCCGGCTTCGGTGCGGAGGTCGACGGTGCGGCGAAGCCGTTCGGGGCCCATGGGGAGCTGGAAGTGGCCGCGGCGGAAGTCGAGCGAGCCAACGTATTCGGCGGTGCCTTCGGCGACCCAGAGCGGCAGGAATGTCAGGATTTCCTGCATGCACTGGTGGGTGCCCTCGTGGTGGAGCGTGCTTTCGACCTTGCCACCAAGGGCGAGACTGCTGAAAGGGACGAGGAATTCGCGATGGGACATCATGAAGACGCCTGCGGAGCCTTTGGGGCCGCCGGCGGCGTGGTAGGCGTTCATGGTGTCGAAGATGCGGACCCGGTGGCGGCCGTTGACGGGGACTGGCCATGGGTGGCTCCAGTCCAGCACGGACATGAGTTTCCATGTGGCTTCGAAGGACATGCCGACGGCCTGGAGGTTCGCGCCTGACAAGTCGCGGGACGACCAGAAGTCGTAGTGCGGGGTCGAGTAGGCGTGCATGTCGCGGTAGTCGCCGCGGTCGTCTTTTTCGCGGGCGACGCGTTGATTGCCGGCGGCTTCAGCCAGGGAGACTCCGACGGAGCGCGGGGGAAGAGGCGGGGTGAAGTCGTGGGATTCGAGCCAGCGGCGGACCATGATGGATTCGCGGAGGCCGAGGCGGTTGAGGGGGATGGTGAAGCGATTGGAGGAGTTAGGGCGCTGGAAGACGGCTTCGCGGGGATTGGCGGAGACGAGCGTGGCGCGGAACGAGTGGAGGCCTGAGGCGTCGAGCCAGAGCGTGTCGGTGCTGGGGGCGGCGGGGACGGGTGGGGGAGCTGGGGCGAGCCATGAGGAAGTGCCGGAGGCGGCGGGTTCCCATGGTGGTGGAGGGGTGGTATCGGTGAAGCGGCGCTGGCGGAGGGGATCCGGGGTGCCGGGGAGGGGCAGGAGGATCTCGAGAGTGGAGGGGCCGGTGGGAGAGACGAGACGGACGATGGTGCCGGGAGGGGTGCCTTTTTCCGGGGAGGCGGCGGTGCGGGTGAACTGGCGGGTGCGGAGGAGTGCGTCCTGTTCAGTCCATGTGATGCCGTCGTTGGAGGACCAGATGGTTGGAGGGACTGGGTTGGGCGGAGGGGTGGCGATTTGGGACGGGAGGGCGGCCGTGAGGGCGGCGAGGGCGGGTTCGGAGAAATCGCCGGAGATGAATTGCTGGAAGGCTGGGGGGGCGGCGCGGGAGGTGGCGACGAGAGTTGCGGAGAACCCAGCGAGGAGGAAGGCCTTGAGTAGCGGCGGAGGAGGCATGAGCGACGGCGGCGTGTTGAAGATGCCAGAGGTCGAGGTTGGGAGCAAAGGGAAAGGGAAGTGAGAAGTGAGAAGTGAGAAGTTGGAATGGTGAAGGTGGGCCCAGGCAGAGGCCTGGGGGATTTGAGATTTGAGATTTGAAATCACACCCATCCCATAGGCTGCTGGGCACGAGGGTGCCGCCCCTTTAGAGGCGGTCGCTGATCAAGGAAATTCGTTGGAGGTCGAGTTGAGTTAGTAAGGATTATAACCGTGATTCCGGC
>JAIXPK010000057.1 GCA_027486335.1 Verrucomicrobiaceae bacterium
CACCGCAACGGCCGCTCCACCCGCCCAGCCGCCAACTCCCACAACCTCGCCGCCTCAGGCCCCAGCCGATCCGCCGTCTCCGCATACGGCAACGCCGTCAACTGCCCAGCCGTCCGCACTCCCCATCCCTCCAGCACCGCTAGCAACCCACTCGGCGGCCCCAGATCCCGCAACGCAATCCGCCGCAGAAACGCCGACGGCTCCGTCACCACCAGCACCGGCCTCGCCCGCCGCGACGCCAGCAACGCCAAATCAGGATTCGGCCCCACCCCCACTCGCGCCTCCAGCAGACACGCCCGCATCGCCTCCACCGCACGCGCCCCCAACACCTCCCAGTCCCGCTCCCGCGACCTCCCCACCCCAACCGTCACCACCCCCGCCGAAGTCGCCTCCACCTCCGGCGAAAACATCGCCCCAGCCTGCAGCAACGCCTGCATCGCCGACTTCTCCTGCCGCACATCCCGCGACAATAACACCACCCCGCTGCACCGCGCCAACGCCTGCACCGCCGCCTGCCCAGGCCTCACCCCCGCACGCCACGCCGCCCCATTCACCGCCAGCACAGGATGCCGGTGCCCCACTGGATCCGTCACCGCCAATGGCAAATCCGGTGGATCATCCCGCCACCGACGCAACGCCTGCAGCGGAAACCCTGGCAACTGAATCACTAAATGCATGCTCGTCTCGTCTTCAGGTTCATCTTCACATTCATCTCCCCACTCACGCCGTCCGCACTCGGTACATCACCCGCCGCCGCTCCACCCTCACCCCTAACCCCACACAAAGCCCCTCCCGCAGCTCCCCCTGCAACCCCAGCCCACCCCCCACCCGCAACAACAACCGCAACCGCGCCGACTCCACCGCAGGCTCCCGCGTAAACACCACCAGCGTCGCCACAGACCCCTCCACCAATCGCTGCAACCGATGCCACACCGCCATCGGCAACCGCAACAACTCCCGCCGCCCCAAATGCATCAGATCCACCAGCACCAACGGCAGATTCCCATCCCTCAATAATAAATCCGCCGCCGCCAACCCCTGCACCGCATCCCGCGGCTGCACCCACAACAACCGCTCCAGCCATCCCTCCGGACACCCGCACGGATCAAACCCCACCGCCGGATCAATCAACGCCGCAAAACCTCCCTCCCTCACCACCGCCCCAATCAACGCATGCCTCATCAATGCCCCAGACGCCATCGACCCAGCACACTCCGTCAACGCACTCCGCGGCAACCCACCCACCTCCCCATCCACCGCCGCCACCCCAGTCCGAAAATAAGTCTCCTCCACAGGCGCAGGCCCAGGAAACTTCTCCGCTATCAAACTCCTCAATGACTCAATCGTCGCCATAACTTCTTCAATTCATCACCTTCATAATCCTCATCACGTCGCACGCCCCTCACACGTGCCTCACCAACCCCCGAAACACCCCCGCAAACGTCACCAGTTCCGCCCGCACCACCAAATCCCCATACGCAGGATTCGCCGCCCTCAGCCGCACCTGATCCCCCTCGAAAAATACCCGCTTCAACGTCGCCTCCCGCTCATCCCCCACACACACCGCCGCAATCATCCCCTGCAACACCTCCATGCCCGGCCGCAACAACACCAGATCCCCATCCAGAATCCCATCCCCAACCATCGAATCCCCACTCACCCGCAACAGAAAATCCCCACTCCGATGCGGCAGCAACTCCGACGGCGTGAAATACTCCTCCGCCTGCTGCACCGCCTCCGCCAGCGGCCCCGCAGGAATCCGCCCCACCAACGGCAACGCCACCCGACGCCGCAACACCGGCGAATCCTCGTCCGCCACCACCCGCAATCCCCGCGCCTTCCCCGGATCCCTCAGCAACACCCCCTTCCGCTCAAGACTCTCCACATGCAGCGACGCCGCCCGCGGACTCGCAAACCCACAGTGCGCCGCAATCTCCCGAATCGTCGGCGGCGAATCCCCCCCAGCCTCCCTCCGGCGAATAAACGCCAGCACTTGCTCCTGCCGCTCTGTCAGTGATTCCGGTGACATGTATTCATTTGTATACATCCACCCGCCGCTGTCAAGAAATTCACCGCCGATTTTCAAAGATTGCCTCCCACCCCCTCCCTCCCACACTATCCCCCACTCATGACTCCCCTCCCCGCCCCCCTCCTCCTCACCTCCGCCCTCCTCGCCTCCCTCTCCTCCCTCGCCCTCGCCGACGACCCCACCCCGCGCCCCTCCCTCGGCAGAATCGTCCGCGAAGACCCTGCCCTCGACGCCCTCCTCGCCCCCGACGCCTCCCTCGAGGTCCTCGCCTCCGGCCTCAATTGGTCCGAAGGCCCCGTCTGGATGCCCTCCCTCAACGCCGTCCTCTTCTCCGACGTCCCCGAAAACCACGTCCTCAAATGGAAGGAAGGCGAAGGGCTCTCAGTCTTCATGAAGCCCAGCGGCTACACCGGCCTCCCCCCCTACAGCCGCGAACCCGGCAGCAATGGCCTCGCCCTCGACCCCTCAGGCCGTCTCACCTTCTGCGAACACGGCGACCGCCGCGTCTCCGTCCTCACCAAAAACGGCGGCAAACGCACGCTCGCAGACAACTTCAACGGCCGCCGCCTCAACAGCCCCAACGACCTCTGCTTCGACAAAGCAGGCAATCTCTACTTCACCGACCCTCCCTACGGTCTCCCCAAAGGCCCCGCCGACAAGGAAACCCGCGAACTCGACTGGAACGGGGTCTACAAGGTCTCCCCAGACGGCGTCATCTCCCTCCTCACCAAAGAAATGACGTTCCCTAACGGAATCGCCCTCAGCCCCGACGAGAAAACCCTCTACGTCGCCCAGTCCGACGGCAACGCCGCCCTCTGGAAAGCCTTCCCCATCAACCCGGACGGCTCCCTCGGCGCCTCACGCACCCTCGCCGATGTCACCCCCATGGCCAAAAGCGGCCAGTTCAAAGGCGGCTGCGACGGCCTCAAAGTCGATACCGCCGGCAACCTCTGGGCCACCGGCCCAGGCGGCGTCCACATCATGACCCCGGACGGTAAACGCCTCGGCCGCATCGAAACCTTCATGCCAAACGGCAACTGCTGCTTCGGCGACGACGGCAGCTCCCTCTACATCTGCGCCGACGCCTTCCTCACAAGAATCCGCACCAAAGCCACCGGCTCAGGCTTCCAGAAATAACCCTCCACACCAGCCCCGCCCCGCAGGGACGACCGGTCAATAACCCCGGGTGTCGCATCGCGATACCCGGGGCAACCGCACGCATAATAACACAACACCATAGGGCATACCCCTCCCCCAACCCGCCCTCCGATCTCACCAAGCCGAAGGCTTGACGGAGATTAGACTCTATGGCTGCGGCCCACCCCGCGATCACCACACCAATGAAGCCGAAGACTTAACAGAAACTATCAACCGCACGCATAATAACACAACACCACAGGGCATACCCCCCTCCCAACCCGCCCTCCGATCTCACCAAGCCGAAGGCTTGACGGAGATTAGCCGGTGGCGTCAGCCACCGGTCTAGCATTATAATAAACCACCGCCCCGGCAGGGGCGGCAGAACCCTCCCAACAAGCCCGCCGCAAACACTGATTCCCTGCAGGAACCACAACTCGCCCCGCCCACAATGCACGGCCCACTCTCCGCACCCGCCTCCCACTTTCGCCTCATCCCACTCAACTCATCCGTGTCCATCCCTGGTTCAAAAACCCCTCACCCCCTCCCGCTAGCAACATCATTCGTGCCCATTCGTGCCCATTCGTGGTCCAAGAACCCACCTCCCGCCTCCCGTTCGTCACCACCCCAATCCCTCCGAACCCGCCCTCCCCCCACCAACACTTCACGCCTTCACCCCTTCGCCTGAGCCCCTCACCTCACCACCACCGCAGGCACTCCCTCCCGGCCCAACGGGCCAGAATATGATAGCCTGGGGCAACGCCCCAGGAAACCCCCAAACAAATCCCCCAAGCCCTGAAAGGGCGCCACAATAAGACGGGCGATCGCTGAATATGAACGAGGGCTGAACGCCACCCCACCCGAAGACCTCTCTCATCTTTGCTCCATTCACCTCCGCCCCGTGTCCCAACGGGACACCGTATACCAGCCCAGAGCACCGCTCTGGGACCGCCACCGCCCAAGCCCGGCGTTCTGTAGGAACGCCGCATACCCCTCAATCCCTAACCGCCGTATCTTAACGCTATTCACCCCCAAGCCCTGAAAGGGCGCCACACTCCACGGCTGCTCATCTTTGCAGTCGGGAACAGCATCATGTTTTTTGGCCCAAACATTCAAGCATCAGGCCCCGACGCAGCGCCAACCGCATCCAACCGCTTCATCGCCTTCTGATTATCAAGCTCCGTAAGCTCCAAAAACGCCTCAAACCTCTCCCGCTGCCTGATAGTCTCCGCCAAACTGACAATCGTCCACATAACCCCCCCCCCCCAGACGGGGATGTCCAGACGCGGAAACAATAAAACAGGCACGGATAAACCTGCGAATGCAGTGATCTTACCGAGAACACTGCCCTCCAGAAATCCGCCCAGATAATACTGATAGGCAGTCCGGTGAATGGCTCGGTTCAGGCGTTCTCGCTTCTCGAGATCCCGCAAGGCTATTTCAGCAATCACTTCGTCGTGCGTCATGGCAGTTCATACGACCACCCACCCAGTTCCGCAAGAGCATCCAACAATTCCACCCACCGACTGCCCATCAGACGCCCCTGCAGCACCTGCCCGCCTCTCCCAAACCTCCCCTTCGCCCCTTCGCGTGAGCACCGCTCTCCCCACACGCCCCTCCGTACACGCCTCCCACCGTCGCCTCACCCCACCAACTCATCCGCGTCCATCCGCGTCCATCCGCGTCCATCCGTGTCATCCGTGGTTCAAAAACCCTTAACCCCTCCCGCTAGCAACATCATTCGTGTCCATTCGTGAATTTCGTGGTCCAAAAACCCACACCACCCGCTTCCCGTTTGTCACTACCCCAACCTCTCCGAACCCGCCCTCTCCCCACCAACCCCTTCGCCCCTTCGCGTGAGCCCCCACTTCACAACCGCCGCAGGCACTCCCAAACGCCCCAAAGGGGCCCAAATGTGATAGCCTGGGGCAACGCCCCAGGAAAATCCCAAACAACCCCCAAGCCCTGAAAGGGCGCAACACTCCACCTCACCCCAACAAGCCCGCCCAAGGCTCTGGTCCGCCCCTATCATCCCCTACCCGAGATTCCCCGCCTTCGCTGATTCGTGGTGCATCGTCATGGCTTCATTCCCGTGAGCTCTGCCCACCGTCTCTCCAGAAATGTGCTGTACAGGATGGGAGTCAATCCATAGCAACCCAGCGAATACGCCTCGTTAGTCTCGACGAGCAGCGTGCGTCCGTCACCAGTGACCCCAAAGTCGATCCCATACGCCTCAGGTGACGGTGAGTATGCCGCCGCCGCCGAATCAATGACCTCTGGGGCCGGGAAAACCCGGAAGTCGCCCTTGTAGTGTCGCAGGCCAAGTACCTCCGAATCCAAAACGAAGGCTCGGTACTCTGAAACAAAATCAACGACCTCCGAGCAGACCACAGGATACTCCGGCGGGACGTGTGCGGTCGCGATGGTGTCCCTGAACTGCCGGAAAACGATGCCAGCGAACAGCTTCCGATCTGCGGGAACGGGCTTCACGAAGATGGACTGCCCCCCAGACACAAGATTCCTGGCCTCCTGCATCGTGGAAAGCCACGTCCGTCGTCCCGCGAACCTCTCTAGCGCTGCGGGAATTGAAGGCAACTCCGGAACGACCATGCCCAGATGAGTCAAAGCGGCCACAACGACCGGGATTCCACCCATAACCGGTGTATCCGGCTGAATATCGGAGTAAGGCAGCTCCGGATACTCAAAGAACCGTACCTCGTAACCCTTCTCGCGGAAGCCAAGGAACGCCGTCAGAGTGTTGATGTTGGCGAACTCCCCTTCGTGCTTCTGAATGTAAGCAATCACGGATAGCGTTGGGTTTGGTGCGCATCGAACTCCTCCTGCGCCCGACCGGGGGCGCAGTTTCGACAGCGGGTTGTTGGGCCAGAAGTCATGATTACAGGAACTATCAGCTCGAGGATCTCATCGATTCTTTTTGGCGGTCTCATTTGCTTCAATTCAAGCCTCTCAATCACTCACCCACCCCGATTTGCAAGCACCTCGAACAATTCCATCTACCCACTCTCCAAACGGGAATCTCCCAATGCACGGAATGCCCCCACCCCCCCAGAAACAACCGGAGCCGCCACAGCAACGGTTTCCCGTGCCATGGCGGCTCCTCAATCACTCATCCGTCCAGACACCTCCTGAACCGGATGCGCTATCTCATCACTGCTTCGGTTCCGCCGCCGGCTTCTCGGCCTTCGCCGACGACACCACCCGCACCACCGTCGCCGCGTCCGCCTTCAGATAACGCTTCGCCAGCCCGTTGATGTCATCCAACGTAACGCTCTTGAAGTCATCAATCATCGTGCGCGCCCAATCCAGCCGCTCCGGCCGCGACTGCGACGGCAGCACCACCGTCCCGAGCCAGTAGGCATTGCTCCGCCGCTGTTCCTCCAGCATCGTTAGAATCGGCTTCCGCGCCCGGTCCAGTTCATCGGCATCCGCCCCCTTCGCTGCAAGTTCCGCCCCGAGTTCCTTCGCGATCGTCCCCAGCTTCTGCGCGTCCTTCGCATCCGCCACCATCATCGCCATCAACTGCCCGTAATCACTCCACGTGTCGCTCATCATGCTCGCCACATCAGGACTGTAACTCTCACCCAGTTCCTCCCGCACCTTCTTCCGCACCCGGTCAGACAGCACCTCCGCTAGCAGCGACATCTGCCGCGACAGCTTCGCATCCTTCCGCCGATCAGTCGTCGGCCAGTAGATCAGCACACTGCTCTTCGGAATCTTCGAATCAAACCGCCATTCCTTCTGCGCCGTGCCCGCAGGAAACGCCACCTTGCGCAGCGATTCATCGTCCGTCCGCGCCGCCGCACGCGCCGGCAGCGCTCCCACCGTCGCCGCAGCCGCCTTGATCACCGCCTCCACATCCAGATCACCCACCACCCCGATCTCAAGATACCCGCTCGCCAGCGCCGGCGATAGCCACGCCTTCATCTCATCAATCGTCCGCGCCGCCAGTTCCTCCTGCTTCGGAAACGCAAACCGATAGTCGTCACTGTGCGCAAACGCATCCACCTGCGACTGCATGATCCCCTCGGGCGTCCGCTCAACCTGCTGGTAAATCGCCGGCAGACTCGCCTTGAACCGGCTCAGCCCGTCCGGACGCCAGCCCGGCGACGACAACGACGCCGCCATCAACTGAAACTGCAGCAGCAGATCCTTCCGGTTCGTCCGCCCACTCAGCCCGAAGCTGTCATCTCCGATGCTGAAACTCAAATCCACCGTCCGACCCGCCAGCACCCGCGGCAGGTCGTCAATGCTGTGCTTCGCAAGACCGCCCGCCTCGAAATTGAACCGCGTGAACAACGCCAATCCAGGCTGACCCTTCGGCAACGTCAGCCGCCCGTCCCCGAACGCCGCCGCCACCTCAATCGTGTCCTTCTTGAAGTCCGTCGCCTTCACATTCAATCGCACGCCGTTCGCAAACGTCACCTGCGTGATCCCCAGATCCTTCACCTCTTTCCGCTCCTTCACTTCCCCAGCCGGCCCAAAATCCGTGTACGCAAACGCCGCGTCCGCTTCCTCCTTCGGTGCCTCCACCGCCTTCGCACGACTCGCCTTCCACGCCCCCGTGATCTGATCCGCTGCATTCTCCAGCGCCAGATTCCCCGTCAGGAAAATCCGGATGTCCTCCGTCGTCCAGTCGCGCTTCAGCGCCTCATGACACTGCTCCAGCGTCACCGTCGCCAGTTCCGCCTTCACCCACGCCGCCGCATCCGCACGATGCATGAACACTTCCCGGTCCGAAATGTTCTTCGACAGCGCATCAGCTAGATCCCGCGACTTCCGCGTCGGTGCCTGCGTCGCCGCATTCTCCACCGCCGTCGCCAGGTTCGCCGCCACTTCCGCAAGCTCAGCCTTCGTAAACCCATGCTCCACCGCCGCCCTCAACCCCTGCTCCGCTGCCGCCAGCGCCTTGTCCCAGTTCTCTGGCTTCGCCGTCGCCTGCACCGACGCCGTCTCCACATAGCGCATCCAGTCCTCATGCCCGGACTCCGCCGCTAGAAACGGCGACTCAGGCTTCTTCGCCGCCACTTCAAACCGACGGTTGATCATCGCATCCGCCAGACTCCTAACCATCTTCTCCCGCCGCGTCGCCTTGTTGTCAGGGCGCTGCCGCGACGGCCGCGACGTGTCAATGTTGATCGTCACCTCACCAGCCTCCTTCTCCGAATGCAGCTTCCCCTGCAATCCCGTCCCCGTCCGGATCGGCCCTAACTCCGGCCGCTTCGCCGCAATCGCCGGTGCCTTCATGTCCGTAAACCGCTTCACAATCGCCTCACGCCACTCCTCAGGCTTCACATCACCCGCCACAATCACCGTCATCAGATCCGGCCGATACCATTTCTTGTAGAAGTCCAAAAACCGCTGCCTCGGCGCCGTCTTGATCACTTCCTCCGTCCCGATCGGCAGCCGCCGCGGAATCAGCGAATCCGGCAGGCTGAACTTGAACCCCTCAATCATGCTCCGGAACCCCACGGAATCCCGCGCGTTCTTTTCACTGATAATCACCCCGCGCTCTTTATCCAGTTCCTGCCCGCCGATGATCATCCCGTCCGCCACATCCCTCATGAACAGAATCCCGCGCTCCATCAGCTCGGCCTTATTGTCAGGCAACTCCAGCTTGTACACCGTCTCATCAAACGACGTGTGCGCATTCGTGTCCGCCCCAAACGCCATCCCAAGGCGCTGGAAAAACTCCACCATCTCCCCCGCCGGATAATTCTTCGTCCCGTTGAACGCCATGTGCTCCAGAAAATGCGCCAGCCCCTGCTGGTCGTCCTCTTCCATCAGCGACCCCGCCTCGATGTGCAGCCGCAGGCTCACCCGCTTCGGCGGCTCGGCATTTGGCAGAATCTGATAGCGCACGCCATTCGGCAACCGCCCGAACACCACCTTCGGATCAGGCTTCAAATCACTCGCCTGATGCGGCCAGGCAGCCGCCTCAGGTGCTTCCTGGGCCCGCACCAGTGCAGGCACCGCAACAATTGTAGATAGAATCAGTGTTCGGATCATGGCTGTTTTCGCTTTGGCTTTTCTCAAAAGCCCTTCGCCCTAAGCGCCGCCGCGCGAAAGCGCTGTCTCGCTGTTTCACGAAATTTCCCCGTTCCATCATTCCGGTGGCACGATGCCTGCCTCAGTGCCATGGCTCGCCTGCCCGGCACCGGCCAGGCCATCCGCATGCCGCTCCTCGAAGTCAGTAACCTCCGCGTCTCGTTCCACACAAGGAACGGCATCGTCCGCGCCGTCTCCGGCGTCTCCCTCAACGTCGAAAAAGGTGCCACCGTCGGCATCGTCGGCGAATCCGGCTCCGGCAAGTCCGTCACTTGCTACGCCATGCTCGGCCTCGTCCCCATGCCCCCCGGACGCATCGACGGAGGCTCCGCCCTCTTCGATGGCAAGGACCTCCTCACCATGCCCCCGGCCGACCTCCGCAGCATCCGCGGCCGCCGCATCAGCATGATCTTCCAGGACCCCATGACGTCCCTCAACCCAACCCTCAAGGTCGGCACCCAACTCATCGAACCACTCCAGATCCACGAAGGCCTCTCCCGCAAAGCCGCCCTCCCGCGCGCCGCAGAAGCCCTCGCCGCCGTCGGCATCCGCAACCCGGAAGAACGCCTCAACCAGTACCCCCACGAATTCTCCGGCGGCATGCGCCAGCGCGTCATGATCGCCATGGCCCTCATCACCCGCCCCGAACTCCTCATCGCCGACGAACCCACCACCGCCCTCGACGTCACCATCCAGAAACAGGTCCTCGACCTCATCAAGGAACGTCAGCGCGCCCTCGGCACCGCCGTCATCCTCGTCACCCACGACCTCGCCGTCGTCAGCGAGGTCTGCGATTACGTCAACGTCATGTACGCCGGCCGTCTCGTCGAATCCGCCCCCGTCGACACGCTCTTCCGCGACCCACGCCACGCCTACACCCGCGCCCTCATGCGCAGCGTCCCTTCCCTCCAGCCCAAAGGAGCCGTCCTCCACACCATCCCAGGCACACCCCCGGACCTCGCCTCCCTCACCCCCGGCTGCGCCTTCCGCCCCCGCAACACACTCGGCGGCCACCTCTGCCTCACCGATCGCGAACCCGACCTCATCGAGGTCTCCCAAGGCCACTTCGTCCAGAATTGCCCGGGCTGCCTCAACCACGGTCTCGCATGAACGCTCTCCTCCAACTCGACGCCGTCCGCGTCCACTTCCCCGCCCGCACCACTCTCTTCGGCAAACGCCCGGATCCCTTCCGCGCCGTCGACGGGGTCTCCCTCGACATCGCCCCCGGCGAAATCCTCGGGCTCGTCGGCGAATCCGGTTGCGGCAAAACCACCCTCAGCCGCGCCATCATGCAGCTCCAGCCGCTCACCTCCGGCAGGATCCTCCTCGAAAACCGCGACCTCTCCTCCCTCAACGCCGCCGCCCTCCGCCTCGCCCGGCTCGACTTCCAAATGGTCTTCCAGGACCCCTACGCCTCCCTCAACCCGCGCCTCACCATCTTCAGCACCCTCGCCGAAGCCATCACCGCTCGCTCCGGCACGCTCGACCAGCCAACTCTCCGCTCCCGCGTCGCCGCTCTCATGGAACGCGTCGGCCTCAGCCCCTCCGCTGCCCTCAAATACCCTCACGAATTCTCCGGCGGACAACGCCAGCGCATCGCCATCGCCCGCGCCCTCGCACCAGCCCCCAAACTCCTCCTCGCCGACGAACCCGTCAGCGCCCTCGACGTCTCCATCCAGAGCCAGATCCTCAATCTCCTCCTCGACCTCCGCCGCGAATTCGGCCTCACCATGCTCTTCATCTCCCACGACCTCGGCGTCGTCCGCTTCCTCGCCGACCGCGTCGCCGTCATGCAATCCGGCCAGATAGTCGAATCAGGCAACGCCGACGACCTCATGGCCAACCCGCAGCATCCCTACACCCGCACGCTCCTCGCCGCCGCCCCAGGCCTCAAACGTCTCGCAGCCTCCGCGCAAGCCTGACGCCCTGACATCTCTCAAGGCGCATCACCGCGCCGCCCCCACTTCCGCCACGCCGCCCCTAGCACCAAGGCCAGCACCCACGCCGGATTCACAAACAGCACCAGCACCACCCGCCGGTACTCAATGAACGGCAGTCCCATCAGCACGCCCAGCATCAGGTGAAACCCAATCACCAGCACCCCGAACAAGATCGCCGCCCGCCGGTTCAGCAGTCCCGCAAACGCCCCTAACTCCAGCAGCAGTCCGCCCGTCAGCAGCACCGTCGCCACCCACGGAGCCTCCAGCAGCACCGACCCGAACGTCCGCCGCATCCCCGTCGGCTCCAGTCCATAACTGAACCGTCCTTCCTCCACCACCTTCCGCCATTGCAGCACAAAATTCCCGCTCCGCTCGAGCCACTCGCCACCGGAATTCACCACCTTCGCAATCCCCGCCACCGTATACGCCGCCACCACCGCCTGCCGCGCCCCGTCCGCCCCCGCATTCCCCGCCACCACACCGGACCTCACCACCCCGCGCCACCCGCCCCCACCACGCACCCACGCCACTAACTCTCCCACCCACCACCCCAGCACCGCCAGCATCACCACCTGCCCGGCATGCCCCTGCGATCCCTGCGACATATTCAAGGTCGACACCGATGTCTGAAAAACCAGCACATATCCCAGCGCCACCAGCGGCACCAATCCGCACGCAAACAACCCGATCGCCACGAAACACCCCACCAGCATCGGCTCAAACCACGCCGGATCGCCCGCAAACGTAAAGTCAATCCACCGCCCGAACCCATGCGGCCGCGGCTGCCCTCGCAACCCCGACGCATGCACATGCACCCCAGCCGCCAGCACCCACGCAAACGCCGCACGCAGCAACCCCATCTCCAGTCGCCCGTGCACGATCGGCTCATAACCAATCAGCCGCCTAACCGACCCGAACCATCGCCGCTCACCCGCCGCCTTCATCCTTCCCCCAGCAGTTCAGTGCTCTCCCGAATCTCCCCGCCCTCCAGCCGGTAACTCCTCCGATGCAGCCGCAGCTTCCCTTCATAAACCGGCCGCACCTCCCCATTCGCCTTCCCACGCCTCAGAAACACCAGCACTTCCTCCGCAATCATTTGCCGCTGACTCGCCGTCAGCTCGCTGCTGTGCCGCAACTCCCCAGCCGCCTTCAGATCCGCCACCGCCCTCGTGTACACTTTCTTCAATGGCGACGACGTCACCCCGAACACATGCCCCGTCAGCACCACCGCCCCATCCTCACCAGTCACAAACAGCACGCTCGTCTCGTCAGGATTCCGACTGTACATCGGAAAATTCGAAAACGGAAACCACTCGCCCAGCACCAGACACAATCCCGTCACCACCACGGCACACCACCACGGAAACCGCGCCAGCCGCGCCGCCGTCAATCTGAGAATCCTCTCCGCCTTCATCCCGCCCATTCAACCCACCTCGCCGCCGCTGTCCACCGCATCTATCACCACCCGTCCCACCACAATCTCACGCCACATCTCACACCAGAATGTCCCGGATCACATGCCCGTGAACATCCGTCAGCCGCCGCTCCAGTCCGTTGTGATAATACGTCAGCCGCTCGTGATCCAACCCCAGTATATCAAGGATCGTCGCATGAAAATCATACACCGTCGCCACACGATCCACCGCCTTGTACCCGAACTCATCCGTCGCCCCGTAACTCATCCCCGCCTTCACCCCAGCCCCAGCCATCCACGCCGTAAACCCACCCGGATTGTGATCCCGCCCGCTCGCTCCCTTCTGGAACGTCGGCATCCTCCCGAACTCCGTGCACCACACAACAAGGGTGTCCTTCAGCAGCCCGCGCTGCTTCAAATCCGCTAGCAACGCCGCCGTCGGCTGATCCATCACCACCCCGTGCTTCGCATACTGCTCCGCCAGCACTTTGTGCCCGTCCCAGTTACTGACACCTTCCCCTCCCGTCTGATACGCCCCGTTGAACAACTGCACAAACCTCACACCCTTCTCCACCAAGCGCCGCGCGAGGATGCAGTTCTTCGCATACGCCGCCTTCAGATCCTCCACCGGATTCCCCGCCGCATCCGCCCCGTACATCTTCAGAATATGCGCCGGCTCACTCGAAATGTCCGCCACCTCAGGCACCGACAACTGCATCCGCGCCGCCAGCTCATAACTCGAAATCCGCGCCGCCAGCTCCGAATCCCCGGGATATTTCTCCAGGTGATGCCGGTTCAGTCTCGTTAGAAATTCCCGCGTCGCACGGTCGTTCGCCTCACTCGCCATCGCCGGCCGCGCAATGTTCCTCACCGGCCTCGCCGTGTTGAAATCCGTCCCCTGAAACGCCGCCGGAAGATACCCCGATCCCCAGAAATTCCCCGCCGACTGCGGCGCCCCGCGCGGATCAGGAATCGCCACGTACGCCGGCAATGTGTCGTTCTCCGTCCCTAACGCATACGTCATCCACGATCCCATGCTCGGATACGCATCCAGCGTATTCCCCGTCGACATGAAGTTCTCCCCAGGCCCGTGCGTGTTCGTCTTCCCCGTCAGCGAATGAATGAAACACATGTCGTCCACCATCGACCCCAGATGCGGCACCAGATCCGACACCATCTTCCCGCTCTTCCCATACGGCCGGAACTCCCACGGGCTCTTCGTCAGCATCCCCTGCTCCCCCTGAAACGTGATCAGCTTCTCCCCGCCAGGCATCGGCTGCCCGTGATACTTGATCAGGTCAGGCTTGTAATCAAAGGTGTCTATCTGACTCACCGCCCCGGAACAGAATATCATCAGCACGTTCTTCGCCCGCGGCTCGAAATGCGACTTCCGCGCCGCATTCGGATTCGCAGGATTGATCTCCGGCCGGATCGGCGTCGCCGCCATCCCACGCTCCCGCGCCAGCAGTTGCGTCAGCGCAATCCCGCCCAACCCCGAAACGGTCTGCGATAAAAAGCGGCGGCGGTCGAGAAACGGATGCATGGCTCCCCGCTCAAACGCTCCCCAGCCTCCCCGCCTTTCGCCCACCCTCCCACCCCTCCCCCCGCGCTTCCGGCGAAATGCCGCCCCCACCCGCACGTTCCCTCTCCAACGACCCTCTCCCTCCCCTCCCCATGCCCTCTCTCCTCTCCCGCCGCTCAATCCTCAAATCCGCCGCCGCCGCCTCCCTCGCCGCCCGCCCAGCCTTCGCCCAATCCCCGCCCGCCAGAAAACTCCGCATCGGCTTCATCGGCATGGGCGGCCAGATCCAGGGCCACGTCTCCCGCATCCTCGAACTCGGCCACGAAGCCACCGCCTTCTGCGACGTCGACGCCTCACAAATCGAAAATTCCCGCAAACGCCACGCCGCCGCCAACCCCACAGCCTTCTCCGACTTCCACCAACTCCTCGCTTCCCCATCCATCGACGCCGTCGTCGTCGCCACCCCGGACCACTGGCACGCCCCAGTCTGCAAAGCCGCCATCGCCGCAGGTAAACACGTCTACTGCGAAAAACCCCTCACCCACTCCATCGCCGAAGCCCGCCAGCTCCGCGAACTCGCCAAATCCTCCAAGGTCATCACCCAAACCGGCAACCAGGGCAGCTCCTCCGCCAATCTCCGCCGCTCCCTCGAACTCATCGCCGCTGACTTCTTCGGCCCCATCTCCGAAATCCACGTCTGGCACCCA
>JAIXPK010000474.1 GCA_027486335.1 Verrucomicrobiaceae bacterium
CCCTCGATCTCATAAATCGAATGCGGCACCCCAGCCTCCGTAATGTAAGCCTCGTACGCCGCATCAAACAGAATGATCGTCTCGTTCGCCCGCGCATACGCCACCCATTCCTCCAATTGGTGAAACGTCGCCGTCGCTCCCGTCGGATTGTTAGGATAGCAGAGATACACCAGATCCACCCGCCGCTTCGGTATCTCCGGCACAAACTGATTCTCCGGCGTGCACGGCAGATACACCAGCCCCTCGTACGCCCCGTTCTCATCCGCCTCACCCGTATTCCCGCACATCACATTCGTATCCACATACACCGGATACACCGGATCCGTGATCGCAATCCGGTTCGTGCTGCTGAAAATATCCAGCACGTTCCCCGTGTCGCACTTCGACCCGTCCGAAATGAACACTTCGTCCGGCGCAATCCGGCACCCCAGCGGCTCATATGCATGCTTCACAATGGCCTCCCGCAGAAACGCATACCCCTGCTCCGGCCCATACCCCCGGAACGTCTCCCGGCTCCCTAGCTCATCCACCGCGGCCTTCATCGCCGTCCGCGCCGCCTCCGGCAGCGCCTCCGTCACATCCCCGATCCCGCACCGGATCAGCCGCTTCGCTGCCTCCGGATTCTCCGCCGTGAAATTCGATACGCGACGCGCAATCTCCGGAAAGAGATACCCCGCCTTCAGTTTGTGATAATTCGCATTGAGCTGAGCCATGACCCGCCGCCGATACCGACTCCCCTCACTCCCCGCAAGGCAAACCTTTACCAGCCCCCACCACCCTCACCCCTCTCCCACCGCCACCTTCGTCTTCTTCAACAGCCGGATCCCCCCAATCTCCATCCCTTTGTCCACCGCCTTGCACATATCATAAACCGTCAGCGCCGCCACACTCACCGCCGCCAGCGCCTCCATCTCCACCCCCGTCCCAGCCACCGTCCGCACCACCGCCTCAATCACCAAACCATCCCCCTCCTCCCGGAACGACACTACCACCCCGCTGATCGGCAGCACATGACACAACGGAATCAGCCGCGCCGTCTCCTTCGCCGCCTGAATCCCCGCCACCCGCGCCACCGCCAGCACATCCCCCTTCGGCATCCCCCCACTCTGGATCAAATCCAGCGTCTCCCGCCTCATCCCCACCCGCCCCACCGCCACCGCCTCCCGCACCATCAGCGGCTTCCCCGACACATCCACCATCCGCGCCGCCCCATCCGCACCCACATGGCTCAATCCACCCCGCCCCTCGGATCTCCCGTCGCCTGATGTCGCTTCATTCATACTCATCCCGGAAAATGACTCCACTCCGCCTCCTGATTCAACCGCGCTGAACCCCTCCCCACCGCCACAAATGAAAGCCCCGGTCCACGCATGCGCAAACCGGGGCCTCGTTTCGGGGGGAGAAACGAAATCCGTCAATCACCGCTCAGCGCCCACACCGCGCCAGCAGTCCAAACCCCGCAGCCAGCCCCACCAACCCTTCCGTCGGCTCCGGAACCATCCGCAATCCCCTGATACACCCACGTCCCCACCTTCCGAGTCACCACTGCCGCCTGCAGCGGCTTCACCACCGCCACCAGCGACCTGGATGCAACAGTCGCCGCAACATGGGAAGAAGAAGATAGTCGCTTCATTTAATTCTCGAGGGGGCCAAGCTTCTCCCTGGTTTCCACCTGAATTTCAAATGAAAACTTCCATCCCCCCTCAATTTCCCACCAAAACCCCGCTTTTCCCAGCCTCCCCCCGCCACACCAAGCAAACTGACACAGGCATCCCGCCTCCCACCTCAAAGCCAATCTCTCAATTTGAAAGCCGCGCCGCCAGAACAGGGGCATCGACTTTCCAGCCCGTGGCCCCATCCCGCCACCGTCGATCAGAGCGATGCCGTAAATGTCTCGAGAGAATCAGAAACAATCGCCGCGCGGTGGAGAACGCGCAGTTTCTCCGAATCCGCGACCGCTTCGATGGAATCACGAAGGCCTTCAGGGATCGTGCCAAAGCGAAGATCAAGCGCTTCGAGGACGGATTGACGACTGGCGGCGAGGCTGCCTTCATGGAGACCCTCGGAGCGGCCTTCCACTCGGCCTTCCTAGCGGAGTTGCTGGGCGAGGGTCATGGCTGCAGTGCGGTGAGGTTCAGAACCAATCGATTTTATCGTATGGAAGAGGGCGTCACTGCTAAAGGCCAGAAGCCAAAGCAACGCGAAAGCCGTGACTGTACAGAAGCTGACTCGGGTCCCATCTTCTGGAAAACGCCCCTTCTGTTTCGCCATCCCTTCCGGACGACCGCCTCCAATCTGGCCCCCTACTCCAGTCACCCCCCCCGCGTCGTACGGACGTAAAGATCTCCAGATTTCTCTGCTTCGTCATCGGCGTCAGGCAGAGCCCACGCCCTCGACTCCCACGGAGCGCCCCGTTTGGCGTTAGCCCGAAGATCCAGTATATCTTCAGGCCATCGCCCGATGGCCATGGGGGAATTCCGGGTTCCGACGATGATGCGGGTCACCATGGCACCAGTGGCCTTCCATTGGCTCCATGAAGGGACCCGATTGGGCGCGAAAATATAGTTGTTGGGGGCTTCCGATTTCATGGTGGCGGGGAGTGGCGTACGGGTGGCTGATGATTCGGAGAAAGTGAGGCGACTGGTCTCGGGACGGGGCCTAGTTCGCGGTCCTTGTCGGTCAGTTCGTCCTTCCTAAGGGCATTTGTGGCCCGCGGGGATTGGCTCTCTTGGCGTTGATGCTGTGTCCGGCGGCTCCGGCCTTCCGGTCGCCCGATCGGTCGTCCCTCCCTCCCGCTCCCTCGCGGCCTCCGTCGCCTCCTGCTGGTTTTTCCGGCTCCGCCGCCGGACCGGGGAGCCCTAGGAAAACCCGGAAGCCATGGTCCCAGTAGCGGCCGCCCGGGGGCCCCCCGAACTGGATCGCCGCGCGGCACCACTCCGGGTGGCTGCCCCAAGACCCGCCCCGCCCCACGCGGTGCCGCTCATTTTTTTCGTCGCTCATCTCCTTGATCCACGCCCTAGCCAACCAGAGGTGACCGCGCTTGGAGTATGCCTGGGAGTCGTACACATCCTCGCACCATTCCCAGACATTCCCGTGCATGTCATGCAGTCCCCAAGGGTTCTCTCGTTTCTTGCCAACCGGATGGGTGGTCCTGCCCGAGTCTCCGCCATACCACCCGTCCTGCTCCAGCGCCGCCTCACCGTCCCCACTCGAGTACTCCGTATCCGTCCCGGCCCGGCACGCATATTCCCATTCGGCCTCGCACGGAAGCCGCGGACCGAACCCCTTGGGCAGATTCCGAGCCTCCTTTGCAAGCCATGTCAGAAACGCACGCGCCTCGTGCCAGTCGATCTGCTCAGCCGGATGGTCAGGCTTCCCAGCGAATCCGTACTTATGGTCAGGCCGAAAACAGGCAATCTGCCGCTGGGTGACCGGGAACGTTCCCAGATAGCATGGCTGCGGGATGACCACCCGGTGGCGGGGCGATTCGTCGTTGCTGTAGCCGCGCGATCCCATGGGGAATCCCCCGGAACAGTCAGGGATCGGACGGAAGGCCATCGCCACCAGTCCGCCGCCGCCATCGGGAAGGTGAATAATGCGGCCGGGCACCTCTTCCCGCCCACCAAATGCCGCGGGAAGCTCAGGATCCGGCACCGACTCAATGGCCCCGTGAGTCATCGGCACCGCCCTCTCCTGCATGACTCAGCATTCCCGGCCGAAATCCCGCCACCATAACCTTCTCCTCCGACCGACGGTCGCCCCGCCCCCCGTCCGCGCCATGACTCACCCCTTCCGGGACCTATCCGGAGACACCCAGACCATGAACTCGGCAATTCGGGAATCATCTCGACAATCTCCTCTACATGAACCGGATACCCTGTCATCAGAGATTTCCTCAACTTACTGAAAAACGTATTCCGCAAGGCTCCTCACCGATCATGCCAATTCCGCCAGGATCACAACTCCGTTCGCAGGGCCGCAATCCCTGCATCCCCTCCCAAAAAGCCGCCATAGGCCCAGCGAAGCACGACGAAAATCGCTCCTGCGCTCGGCATTGCATCGAAACCCTCTTTCAGCACTCCGCTGGCTCGCCATACGCCACCAGAAATCCAAACAAATGCCACCACCAATGATAGCGATTTAATTGTCAGTAAATCATGACCAGGATCACCTTTTGGACCCTATGGAAACAAGCGCCAGTGCTCATCCTTCCACAGACAACCAGCATCTCAGCTGCGGTGATGTGCGGTTCACTGATGATGAGTCGGAGGACGAACATCCCATCCGGTGTGCCGCGGGAGGCTTGCGCTGGTTCAGAGAGCCGCGGCAAAGGCCTCGAGTGAATCCGAGACGATGGCGGCGCGGAGGAGGGCGCGGAGCTTTTCCGGATCGGAGATGGCTTCGAGGGAATCACGAAGGCCGTCGGGAATGGGTCCGAAGCGGAGATCAAGGGCCTCGATGACGGATTGGCGGCTGGCGGCAAGGGTTCCTTCCTGGCGGAGTTGCTGAGCGAGGGTCATGGCTGCAGTGCGGTGAGGTTCAGAACCAATGGATTTTATCTTATGGAAGAGGGCGTCATTGTCAACGGAGTCGCGGCTGCACATGTAGCTGACCGCAAGGTGGAATGTGTCGAGAAGAACCATGCGGAGGAGTTCGTCGTCCCAGATAGGGTCGCTGAGGAGCTCGCCGGAGCGTTCGGCCTTGAGGATACGGAGGACGAGGATCCCGTCGGGAGTGCCGCGGATGGCGTCGAATGGCAGGGCCGCAAGCTGGATGAGTTCGTAAACGAATTCGGGCAGGTAGCGGCGCATCGGATCGTCAGGGCCGGTGAAGCTGAAGAGCGACGAAAGGCTGGGGTCGATGTCCCAGACGCTGCCGTTCTGGGCGAGGACGGTGGAAACGATTTGTGGATAGGGCGGGCGGTTGTCGGGGGTCTGTTCCCAGCGGTGCCAGATGCGGACCATGTAGCGCAGAAGCCGCATGGGAAGGTAGGGATCCCGGGTGGATTGATGCTCAAAGAGAACATAGATTCCGATGTCGCGGCCGTCGGCCTTGGCGGAAAAGAGCAAATCGCTCTCGGAGAGACGAAGGTCAGGATCGACGAACGAGCCGGGCTCGAGTTTAAGGGAGCTCCAGTCGATGCGTTCGGCGACTTCTGGGGGGAGTCGGTCGATGAGGAAGGCCGCCGCTGCAGCGGGATTCGAGAGGCCGGCCCGGAAGAGTCGGTCGTGGGCGTGGAAGGGATCCTCGTCAGCCATGGCAGTCCGAAAATGATAGATTCACGCGATGCGGAGGCAAGCAGAATTGCGGCACTGTTTACTTATGTGATTTAGCCGCATCAGAATATCGTGATGGATGCACCCACGCCTCTACGTCAGCAACTCATCCTGACACGCACCGTCGCAGAAAGCCCCCCCCCGCCAGCCTCAGGCCCGCGAACCTCCCGCGGACCTCGCCAGCATCCCATCCCCCCCGCTCACGCAAACGGATCCTCAACCTTCCGCCCCACCCGGCGCACCGGCCGCTTCGCCCGCACCTCCGGCAATGGATCATCATCCCGCGCAAACAGCGACCGCACATCCTCCAATCCCAGATTCTTCGTGAAGCTCTCCTCACCCAGTACCCCGGACACTAGCTGCTGCTTCTGATGCTGCAATCGCCGGATCTTCTCCTCCACCGTGTTCCGCGCCAGCAACCGATACGCCATCACCGGATTCGTCTGCCCGATCCGGTGCGTCCGGTCAATCGCCTGGTTCTCCACCGCCGGATTCCACCACGGATCATACAGCACCACATAACTCGCCGACGTCAGATTCAACCCCGTCCCACCAGCCTTCAGACTCAGCAGAAACACATGCGGATCCTTGCTCGTGTGGAACGTCCTCACCACCTGATCCCGGTCCTTCGTCTGCCCCGTCAGCAGCAGATGCGGCCGATCCTCCTGCTCCAGCCGACCCTTGATGATGTCCAGCATCGACGTGAACTGCGAGAACACCAGCACCTTGTGGTTCGCTTCCTTCAGCTGATCCAGCAGATAGAACAGCGCATTCATCTTCGCGCTCGGCACATCCTTGTGCTGCTCGTCGATCAAGGCCGGGTGACAGCAGATCTGCCGCAACCGCATCAATCCCTGCAGAATCACAAAACTGTTCTTCTGCAGCGCCGCATCGCTGTCGAACCCTAGCAAAATCCGCTGCATCCGCGCCAGCTCCGCCGCATACAGCGTCTCCTGCGTCTCCTCCAGCGGACTCAGAATGTCCTCCTCCGTCCGGCTCGGCAGATCCAGCGCCACCTGTCCCTTCGTCCGACGCAGCAGAAACGGCCGCAGCCGCGCACTCAATCGTCCCTGCGCCCCCGTGTCCTTCCTCCGGTCAAACCGATCCTTGAAATACTTCCGGTTCCCCAGCACCCCAGGCATCGCAAACGCCATCAGGCTCCACACATCCAGCAGCCGGTTCTCAATCGGCGTACCCGAAAGCACCAGCCGGTTCTCACTGCTCAACTCCCGCGCCGACCGCGCCGCCATACTGTCAGGATTCTTGATCTGCTGCCCTTCATCCAGCACCACACTCAGCCACGCCACCGCCTTCAGCTTCTCCGAATTCACCCGCAGCTGGCTGTAGTTCAGCACCAGCACATCCACCCGCTGCGACAGATTCTCCGTGTCCAGCTCGGTCTTGTCTCGGATCACCTGCACCCTGAGATGCGGCGCAAACTTCCCAGTCTCCCCGGCCCACACATCCAGCACCGACTTCGGACACACCACCAGACTCGGAGCCACCACGCCCCCGCTGTCAGGCAGCTGCATCGCACGCTCCCGCAGCCACAGCATCCAGCAGATCGCCTGCGCCGTCTTCCCCAGACCCATGTCGTCCGCCAGCACCCCCCCAAACCGGTTCGACGTCAGATACGCCAGAAAATGGAACCCCTCAATCTGATAGGGCCGCAGCTCCAGCTGGAACCCGGCCGGCACCGGCGGCCGCACCTGCAGCTTCAGCCGCGCCGCCCGATCCGTAATCCGATTCCACGCGTCCGCATCAAACACTTCCGCCGCCCGCGGCTCCGCCAGCTGCAGCACATGCATCCGGTGCGTCTCCCCTGACAAATCATAAACATCCAGCCCCAGATGCCCGATCGCCGCCTCCTGATCCGCCGTCAGCCGCAGCGCCAGCCGCAGCCACCCGCCGTCAGGCATCCTCACAAATCCCCCGCGCGCTTCCACCAGCTCCCGGATCTGCTGCCGCGTCAGCTCCATCCCCTCCACATCCACCAGCACCTTCAGATCAAACCAGTCCAGATCGCCAGCCTCCGTCACTTCAAACCTCACCGTCGCCTGCACCGGATCCGCACGCAGCGTCTCCAGCCCGGAATCCAGCTCCACCACCGTCTCCGCCGGCAGCCGCTCCAGCCACTTCACAAACCTAACCGGAAAATTCTTCGTCAGCCGCACCCGGAACGCCCGGCTCCCAGCCTCCCACGCCAGCCCCAGCTCGTCCAGCAGCGGCGGAATCGCAAACAACGCCCTCCGGTCAAACCACGGCACCCGCCCGTCCCCCGGGGTCTTGCTCTCCACCGTCCGCCACGTGTCCCGCTCCAGCACCTCACTGCACAATCCCTCGTCATCCGCCGCACTGCACTCCGCACTGACCACCTCCGCATCCGCCGCCGCCCCGCGACGCGACAACCGCATCGCCAGCCGCGGCCGCACCACCACTTCCATCACCCGCTCCCGCAGCGACGCCGGCAGCTCAATCCCTAATCTCCTCAGAAACTCCACCCCCGCCGCACTCGCTAACACCTCCCGCGGCACCGGACACCGCGGCTTCGCCTCGGTCCCCTCCATCCACGGCACCGGCCCCCGATACACCGTGTCATCCCCGAGATACAAGGTCTCCGGCCCAGGCAGAACCGTCAGGGTGTACGGCACCGGCAACTCGTCAGGCGTCGTCAGCTGCAGCATCCACGCATCACTCTCCTCTTCCTCCTCCTCCGGCTCCACACACGTCCACCGCAACCGTTCCTCACTGTGCACAAACACCGCCTCATCCAGCGTCACCACCAGCCCCGACAACGCCGGCTGTCTCAGCAATCGCCCCAGAAATCCACGGTCCCGCTCGCTCTCCAGACGAATCCCCGGCGACGGCGCATCTCCCTCCGGCCAGTGCCCGATCCACTGCATGAACAACGCCTCGCTCAACGGCGTCAGGCTCACCCGACCCTCCGCCACCTGCTGCCGCAACCGCAGCAACTCCACTTCCCCACCCAGCGCCGCAAACGCATCCGGCCCCTCCAACCCATCCGTCCGACGGAACTCCAACCGCACCTCCCGCGTCGTCACCATCGCCCGCAACTCCCCGGCATGCGCCGTCACCGGCTCCGCCGACGCCACCCGCTCCAATCGCTCCTGCCACGTACTCAACTCCCGCTGCCGCTCCCACTCCCGCATCTGCTCTTTCGTCTGCTCGCGACTCGTCACCGCTTCCATGAACTTCGGCCATGGCAGCCGCTTCTTGTCAAACGCCGCCGCAATGTAGTTCCAGAACTCCAATATGTCCTTCGGCGGCTCAGGCCACAGCGTGATCGGTTCATACCCAGCCACCACCCACTTCGGATTCAACCGCACCAGATCATGATCAAACAGCTTCTGCTCCAGCAGCCACCTCCGGTACCGCTTCTCCAGCTTGTCAATGAACACATCCTCCTGCGGCGACAACGCCCGCCCCAGCTTCTCCTCAAGCACCTCAATCAATGACGTGTCCCCAACCTCCATCGGCGACTCCGGCAGCGAATCACCCCTCGCCAGCCGCTCCACCATCACCGCCGCCACCGCCGCCGGATGCTGATCCTCTGGCCCGCTCACCGTCCACTCCCAACCCACATTCCCCCGCCTCAAGGTAATGTGATACACGTCACTCCCATCCTCCACCCGCGCATGCACCAGCGCCGCTCCCCCGAAAATCTGCTTCACCGCCCCCGCAGCCCTCAACCGCTCCGCCTCCTGCATCACCGGTTCGGAAAAACGCGAAAGAAATGCCTGCGTGGGACGGTCGGGTTCGATGGACATGTGGGGATGCAAAAAGCGGGCCCGCACCCTACACCGCACCTCTCCCCAATGGCAAATGTTGCCGCGTGAAAAATTCACGCCCCCAGCCCTCATTCCAGCCCACTCCAAAGCCTCTCCCCAGCATTAAGACCTCACTAAGATCACACCCGCACCCATCTCCGATCCCGCCACCCTAACACCAAACCTCACACAAGGTGCAGCCGCGTCAGATCCTGCGTGTCCACCAGCCCCACCGGCACATTCCCTCCATCCACCACCACCAGCTCATCCACAGGATGACGCTCCAGCAGATTCAGAATCTCCGCCGCCAGCCGGTCACTCTGAATCGTCACCGGCCGCCGCGTCATGAACCGCGCCACCAGCTCTCCCCCAAGACCCGCCTCAACCTTCCACGCCCGCGTGAAATCCCCCTGCGTGAAAATCCCCCCCAGCGTCCCGTCCTCATCCACCACAATCGCACACCCGCACCGGCACCGGCTCATCGCATCCACCGCCTCCATCACCGTCGCACCCATCCCCAGCAATGGCAGCTGCGCCCCCTTCCGCATCACATCCGATACTTTTGTCAGGAGCGCCCGACCAAGGCTCCCACCCGGATGCAGCCGCGCAAAATCCTCCGCACGGAACCCTCGCGCCTCCAGCAGCACCATCGCCAGCGCATCACCTAACACTAGCATCACCGTACTGCTGCTCGTCGGAGCCAGATTCAGCGGACACGCCTCCCGCACCACCTTAACGTCCAGCACCACATCCGCTGCCCGCGCCAGCACCGAATCCACCCCGCCCGTCATCGCAATCAGCCCGATCCGGAACCGCTGCAGAAACGGCAGCAGATTCACTATCTCATCCGTCTCCCCGCTCGCACTCATCGCAATCACCACATCCCCGTCATTCACCAGCCCCAGATCGCCATGCAGCGCATCCTGCGGATTCAGCACCACCGCCGTCGCCCCCGTCGATGTCAGGGTCGCCGCCAGCTTCGCCGCAATGTTCCCGCTCTTCCCCACCCCGCACACAATCACTTTCCTCCCCACCCCCAGCGCCCGCTCCATCAGCACCACCGCCTCACCAAACCGCCCGTCAATCCGGTCCCGCAACCGCAGCACCTCCCCAACCTCAAGGTCTATCACCGTCCGCGCTCGCTCAAGATAATCCATACCTCCTCCTTGCCTCCTCACCCCCAGCCCCGTCAACGGCCCAATAAAGCCGACGGCCCAGCCATCAGCCGCGACGCCCCTCCCCCAGGCAACCGCAACTCCGGCTCCTCCTCCGGCCCACGCTCCTCCATCGGCCCATCCGGCACCTCAGGAACCTCCGGCACCACCGGCGCTTCAATCCGCGGCGCCGTCCGAAAATCAGGATGCGTAATGTCAATCATCGGCGCCACCTCAGGCACTACCTCCTCCGCCTCTTCAACCTCCGCCTCCGCTTCCCCACGAACCCCATCCTTCCCCGCACGCTTCCCCTCCCCACGAACCACCTCGCGCTTCGCCGTCACCGCAACGCTTCTCCTCTCACCCCCAGCACCACCCTCCGTCTTCTCGGGCTTCTCCGTCTTCTTCCCAGCCTTCACCACCGGCTTCGCAGCCATCGTCTTCACCACCGCAGTCTTCCCAGCAACCGACTTCGCCGTCACGGGCTTGGCGGTCACCGACTTCGCCGTCACCGGCTTCGCGTTTACGGATTTCACCGCCACACTCTTCTCCACTGCCGGCTTCGCCGTTCCCGACTTCACACTCACCGGCTTCGCCACAGCGGGCTTCGCACTCACAGGCTTCACCGCCACGCTCTTCTCAACAGCTGGCTTCGCACTCACAGGCTTGGCACTCACCGGCTTCGCAGCAGCAGGCTTCACCACCGCGCTCCTCTCCACAGCGGGCTTCGCCGTCACAGGCTTGGCAGTTGCCGGCTTCGGCGCAACAGGCTTCGCAGCCACAGGCTTGGCGACCGTAGGCTTCGCGGCCACAGGCTTCGCAACCACAGGCTTCGACGCAGAACCCTTCGCAGCAGAAGGCTTCGCCGTCGCCGTCTTCACAGATGGTTTCTCAACCCGCTTCTCCTCCCCCGCACCCAAAACCGTCCCCACGCCCCCGGCCATCCAGCCGAGCATCGCAAGCATCACAGTCGAAACTCTAATTTTCACAACTTCCCGAATAATTCGGAAAGCCGTAAATTCAAGAGCGATTGATCACCCCCACCCTCAAACCATCCCCAGCTGCATCCGCCCAGCCTCGGAAATCATCCCCTGATTCCACGGCGGATCCCACACCAACTCCACCCGCGCCTCATCAACCCCCGGCAATGCCATGATCTTCCCCTGCGCATCCGCCGCAATCGTCGGCCCCATCCCGCACCCCGG
>JAIXPK010000200.1 GCA_027486335.1 Verrucomicrobiaceae bacterium
GCTCGCTGTCACCAGCCTCGCTTCCTTCAATCCGTTCAGCCAGTCTCGCAACTGTCCGCTCTTCAAACACCCAGCGCATCGGAACCGGCCGCCCAACCGCATCCGCAAGCAGGGGCAGCATCCGCATCACCAGCAGCGAATGCCCGCCCAGACCAAAGAAATCGTCGTCTATTCCAATTCTCTTCCTTCCTAGCGTAGTCTCCCAAACGACCAGAAGCTTCCGCTCCGTCTTCGTTCGTGGCGCAACCGGTGCCCCGTCCCCACCCGCAAGCCAGTCAGCATCCATCACCTCCAGCGCCCGGCGGTCGCTCTTCCCGTTCAGCGACAACGGCAGCGCCGGCAGCACCGCAAACCGCGCCGGGATCATGTAATCCGGCAGCGTCTTCCCGAGCCATGCACGCAGTTCCGCAACTGTCAGTCCTGTTCCCTCACGAATTGTCAGGAACGCCGCCAGCAGCTTTTCCCCGGCCTCGTTCTTCCGGGCCGCCACCGCGCATCCACTGATGTCAGGATGCCGCCCCAGCGCAGCTTCGATCTCGCCGAGTTCCACCCGGAATCCCCGGATCTTCACCTGATCATCGGCACGGCCGACACAGTGCAGCACCCCATCTCCGTCAACCTTCCCAAGATCGCCCGTGCGGTACATCAAGGCATCTCCGTCGCGGGAAAACGGATCCTTCACGAACCTCTCGGCGGTCTTCTCCTCATCCCTCCAGTAACCTCGTGCCAGCACCGCTCCGCCAATCCACAGCTCTCCGGTCTGACCCGCCGGAACCGGCTGCATCCCCGCATCCAGCACACATACCGCCGCATTATGAATCGGGCGGCCGATCGGCGGAAGATCCGGCCAGCTCTCCGGATCCTCCGGCAGCGCCCACCACGTCGCCACGTGCGTCTCCGTCGGTCCATAGTGGTTGTGCAGCCGACAGTCACGATGGCTGGTAAACAATCGTCGCACGGCCGGTGTGATCCGCAGCGACTCCCCTGCCGTGATCACCTCGCGCAACCTGGGCGCATCTCGCCCGGAACGCCCCGCCGCCTCCGCAAGCTGCTGCAGCATCACCACCGGAACGAACACCCGCTCCACGCCGCGTTCCACTATCAGTTCCCACAACACATCCGGCTGCAGCCGTTGCGCCTCGCTGATCAACTCAAGCGTGCCGCCAGTGCTCCACGTGGAGAACATCTCCTGAAACGAAACGTCAAAGCTCAGCGGCGCGAACTGCAGGGTGCGCCTCGCCTGGGCATCAAGGCTCCGATGCCATTCAATCAGGTTAACCAGCGGTCCGTGCGGCATGGCCACCCCTTTCGGCCGCCCCGTCGAACCCGACGTGTACAGCACGTAGGCAAGGTCCCTCCCGTCGCCCTCCACCGGCACCATCGGCCCCTCGCATTCATCCGGCAACGCATCCAGCAACAGCAGCGCAGCCGAATCGTTCACCACCGCACTCACCTTCGTCTGCGCCACAATCACCGCCACCGCCGCGTCGCGTACCATCAATGCCAGTCGCTCGGCCGGATATGCCGGATCCAGAGGCACATAGGCACTCCCAGCCTTCAGAATACCCAGCACCCCGACGGCCATTTCAAGTCTGCGTTCAACACACAAGCCCACCGGGACATCCCGCCCGGCACCAAGCGCCCTCAATCGCCGCGCAAGCGCTTCCGCCCGCTCCTCAAGCTCCCGGTAAGTCATCGCCTCGTCACCCATCGCCACCGCAACAGCATCCGGTGTCCGCTCCGCCTGCTCGCTGAACAGCCGATCAACGCGGCCTGCAACCTGCCCTCGACGCACCACTGCTACTTCGTTTTCATCAGCACACCCGGATTCACGACTCGTTAATGCAGGCTCGTTCACTGCCTCTTCATATATGATTCCGGAACTGCTGGAGTGCATTCGTCAGACGCTGATAATCACTTTTTTGACATCGGGAAGCCCACGCACCGTGCCGTCGCAAGGCCATTTTTCTTCCCAGAATGCCAGAAGCGTTCTAGGCTTTGACAGCAAGTTCCAAACCACCAATGTTCACAAATGAATCGTTCTTCACTTATCTGCCTGTTACTCATTGGGGCCTTCCCTTCGCTCGCCGTCGCAGATCCACTCCGCCTGATGTCATTCAACCTCCGCTACGCCAACAACGGCGACAAGGAATCAAAAAACTGGACACACCGACGTGACACCGCCGCCGCCATCATCAAGGGTCATCAGACAGAGGTTGCCGGTCTCCAGGAAGCCCTCCGTGGCATGCTCGACGATCTTGCCGCCCGTCTTCCCCAGTACGCAGAGATCGGTGTCGGGCGAGACGACGGAAAATCAGCCGGCGAGTACTCAGCCATTCTCTACCGGAAGGACCTCCTCGACGTCACCGCCAGCGGCACGTTCTGGTTCTCCGACACTCCAGATCAGCCAGGCAGCAAATCATGGGGCAACAACATCCCGCGCATCTGCACATGGGCCTCATTCAGGAGGAAAAGTGATGGACTGAGCTTCGACTTCTTCAACGCACACTTCGATCACCAGTCTCAGCCCTCTCGGGAAAAATCCACCACCGCACTGCTAGAGCGGATCAAGTCTCGAAAACTCCCTGCCTTCATCACCGGCGACCTCAACGCCGGAGAGGATAACCCGGCCGTAACCGCCTTCAAATCCGCCGGCTTCATCGACACATGGCGCGTCTTCCACCCGGATGTCCCCATCGCCGACAGCAGCACATTTCACAACTTCACCGGATCCGTTAAGGGCTCGAAAATCGACTACATCTTCGCACCCCGTGGCTGGAAAGTCATCAATGCCGCGATCATCCGTACACCTTCTGCCGATGGTTGGCCGTCCGACCACTTCCCCATCCACGCAGTCATCGAATCCAAGCCGTGATCCATGAGCGGTCGACCTCCATTCCGCGACGATATCGTCTATGACGACGAGGGGCCCAAACGCCGCGGATTCCAACGCCGCTCCGCTGAGCACGATGCAGACGAGGATCTGGAACGTCCTCACTCTGGCACCCTCCCCGCCCGCGCCACCCGTGAACTTGAGTCCCGCCGCGCCGCCGGCGAATGCCTCGAACCCATCCTTCCCGGCCATGCGCGCAATCTCGCCACCACCTTCTGGGGCATGGCATGGAACCGCTACCTCATGGAGTGCGCGGACTACGCTAGTCGCCTCCCTCGCGGTCGCACCGCCCTCCGCGCCGGTCGCGTGCTTCGCCTGACTCTGGAAACCGGCAGCATCCGCGCCGTTGTCGCCGGACAGCGTCTCTTCGACGTCACTATCACCATCAGACCAACCGACGACGACGCTGCAGCCGCACTCGCCCAGCGGCTGCGCGGCAGAATCGGCAGCATCGTGGAACTACTTTCCGGCGACCTCAGCGCCGAAGTCATGACCATGGTCGCTGCCCCGGAAACCGGTTTGTTTCCTTCACCGTCGGACATCCGCTTCGCCTGTTCCTGCCCAGACGATGCCAGTCTCTGCGAACACGCCGCCGCCGCCCTCTACGCCACCGGTTGCCGCTTCGATGACCATCCCGCAGAACTCTTCCTCCTCCGCGGCATCGACCCAGCCTCGCTTCAAACCTCAAACCTCGGCGATGTCGTCTCCGCCCTAACCGGCGATATCTCCCCGCCTTCCGTAGACGGTGCCGACCTCTCGGCTCTCTTCGGCATCAACCTCGGCGACCATCAGGATTCCTGACGCACTACATGCCCGTCGCGCATGTACAGCCGGGCCGGAAGCGACGCGGCAATCGCTTCACTGTGCGTTACCATCACAATCGTTGCGTGCCGCTCTTGGTGAATCCGGTGCAGGAGATCCATTACCAGTCCCGCCCCTCCCGAATCAAGATTCCCCGTCGGCTCGTCCGCCAGCAGCAGCCGCGGCCGATGCACCAGTGCCCTCGCAACTGCCGTCCGCTGCATCTCACCTCCGCTCACCTCATGCGGCAGTCTGTTGAACTTTCCGTCCAATCCGGCCATCACCAGCAATTCTCTAGCCCGCTCCGCTGCCGGACCCGCACCCTGCCCTGCAAGAATCAGCGGCAGGCTAACATTCTCCTCGAGGGTCATTCCGGGCAGCAGGTGGAAGAACTGAAACACAATGCCCGCCGTCCGCCGCCGGTACAGCGTCCGCTCCCTCTCCCCGGCCGTGTCCAACCGGACTCCCGCCACTTCAATCTCCCCTGACGTCGGCTTGTCGAGGGCCGCAAGAAGATGCAGCATGGTGCTCTTGCCGCACCCACTCGGTCCCGTAATCGCTGTAAAGGTCCCCTCCATCAAAGTCAGACTCACTGCGTCCAGCGCAGCCACAGGTCTTCCCTCGGCGCGGTACTGGCGGGAAACATGGCGAAGTTCAATCACAGCAAAAGCGGCGGCAGGATTACACCCGGTGCCGTCGACTCAATAACGACCTCCGCACCCTCAGGGAGACGCCGGAAAAGATCAATCACGTCCATATTCGTCATCCGCACACACCCATGGCTCGCCGATTGTCCGATGCGCTCCTCCTGATTCGTGCCGTGGATGTAGATATAGCGGTCCCGCGTGTTCCCGTTCGCCTCATCAAGCCCGTCAAGCCAGAGGATCCTCGAAAGGATCAGGTCCTCTCCGCAGGTCTCGCCGCTCCAATGCCCCACCGCTTCCCTGCTCCTGAAAATCGTCCCCATCCGCTCTCCGCGACCAATCTTCTTCCAGACCCGGAACCTCCCCGTCGGTGTACAGTTGCTCCCCGGCACAAATCCAGGGCCATTCGCCGCCGTCGAAACCGGATACCACGCCACCATCCGCCCGCGGCCGTCAATCAGCCGCAGACATTGATCCCGAATCGATACCTCAGCGCGCATTTCCTTCAGTCCGGCTCAGTTCAGAAAACTCGCAGCGACCACCGCACCGCCGGATTCGCCCTCAGTTCAAACGCCGTCAGGCTCCGCCCGTCGTACGGCGAAAACCCGCTCGCCGCCAGCGCTCCCGCCCGCCCAGGCGACAGCCCTCCTGCAGCAGCTTCGCACAGAAAAATCCGCACATTGATTCCAAGATCGCTCTGACCGGATCCATCCAGCGACCACTCGTGATGCACCAGATTGCCACGCTTCATCGTGAACTCTATCCTCCGCGTCCCGTCCGGCCGGGTCTCCACCCTCGCCCGGAAGCTGTCAGGATGATATTGATAGGAATACCCCTCGCCGAACACCGCCGGCCGCACCGCCTTCACCTTCACCGGCCCGTCCTCGCGCGGAACGTCCATCGCAATCTTCCCTATGCACCCGAATGTCCCGTTCGCGGCCTCCCCGCGCCCGTCCATCTGCACCTCCAGCGCCGCCCACGGCTTCCCTGCCACATCGTCAGACACTGTTTCAGGCGGCACCTCGACAATGAAATAAATCCCCTCTAAATCAGCCTGCACACTCGCCGTTCCGAAAACTCCCGCGTCCGCCGCCGGCCGCGCACCCCACTCCGCCAGCGGAACCAGCGGCAGCAGTTGATTCAATCCGCCATGCCGGACACCTTCAATGCTGCGCTCGAATCCTATCACCTTGCCCGCCACTGGAATCTCCACCCGGACCGATTCCTTGAAACGGAACGCCGCCGCAGGATCCGGCAGCGCCAACCGCAGCGGCAGCGGCATCTTCGCGCCAGGAGCAAGCTTGATAGGCACCTCGCTCACCGTGCCCCGCCAGCGTACCGTCGCTACCGCTTCCAGCGGAACACTGCCGCCATTCACCACCGTCGCCTCCAGCAGATAATCTCCAGCCACTCCATCTTCGCGCTCCTCAGGCCAAAGCAAACCCACCGGCTGCACCGGTGCCGCAAAATCCGCCAACTGCTGCCAGCCATCGTCACTCACCAGCAGCGCCCCGCGGACCACTCCCTCGTCACCCGGCGGAAGATCGCCGCGACTCTGCGGATTCCCGCCAACCGCCGCCCGCACCACCGGCAGCAGCACACGGCGCGCCTTCCCAGGGCTCACGACCATCGCCGTATCAGGAGTTCCCGGCTTCACCACGTAACCCGTCAGCGCCAGCGGACACACGACACACCCAACCGGTTGCTCGGAACGATTCGCCAGCCTCACCGTTAGAACCGCTTCATCCGCCACTCCCGCCGCCATGTCCAGCGACGCAGAAACCGCCAGCTGCGGCTCCGGTTCCCCTTCCATCAGCCACCGCGCCGCAGTCTCCCCCATCCTCCTGTGCGCCGCCGCATTCGGATGCCACGAAACCCCGGCCTCAGGCGCTCCCGGATGATCATAGTGCCGCCGCGTCGTCTCCAGCATCGCATTGAAAGCCTGCTCCGCATTCAAGTTGATCAGGTCCGACGGCTGTCTCAGCAACGCATTCCCAAGATCTGCAAAAAACACGCCTGACACTTCCGCCACAGCCCTCATCACCCCAGCATAAGGTCGCGCTCTCCCAAGGCTCGTCCGCGCATCTCCGCTCTCCAGCGACGGTGGCATTGCCGCTAGAATCACGTCCGCACCCTTCTCCCGGCACAATGCCACCGACTTCTCCAGGGCCGCCCGGAACGACGCCAGCGACACCCCATTCAGCGCGTCGCGCCCCCCGCAGCCAATCAGCACAAGGTCCGTCTCCGCACCCGTATCATTCAGAAATACTTCGCTAGTCAGCGGCTCCAGTGCCTGAATCGCCACTGCCCCGTCCCTCGCAAAATTCCTCATGTAAATCTGCGACCGGCTCACCGGCCGCCGCGACGCCGGCAATCCCCTGCGCAGCAGATCATTCACCGAAAACACCGCCATCGGCGCTTCCTTCTGCCGCCCGATCGGACCAGGCAGCACCGGAACCGGCCCCTTTTTCAGCTTCTCCCACTGCGCCGCCTGCACCACATATTCCTTCCACTGCTTCTCAATCCCAGCTTCCTCCCGCTTCATCGCACTGTGCGGCTCAAGGTCAATCACCCCACCATGATAGTAAAAATCCCCGCCAAGCCGGTCCAGCAGCCGCCCATGCCACGCAAACACCGCGTCATAGGAACTCTCGTCCGGACGCTGCTGAAAAAACGTGCTCAGATCATCCCCGAACACCGCCGCATAAATCGTCTCCCGCCGCTGCAGCTTCGCAAACGTCCTCGGTATCAGCTTCTTCAACCGCTCGCCTTGCCCTGCCGTCAGCGGCGTCTGCCCACGCAATCCCTCAGGCAGCAAAACCGCGGGAACCGTAGCCAGCATGGATGCCAGCACCTGACGTCGGGAAACGCTCATCTCCTTCCATGGCCGCTGCCCGGCACGTTTTCAAACCTCATTTTTCCCGTCACTTGCGCCGGTTGAAATGCGCCAACTCGCGGTCCATCTCCCGCTTCGCCTCTTTCCCCTTCAGCGCCTCGCGCTTGTCCCCGGCATCCTTGCCTCGGGCCACCGCAATCTCAATCTTCACCCGCGGCCCCTTCCAGTATGCCCGCAACGCCACCAACGCGTGACCCTTCACCTGACAAATCCCGTACAGCCGCATGATCTCCTTCTTGTGCAGCAGCAACCGCCGCACCCGTCTCGGATCAGGCTTCTCCCAGCTCGCGTTCTGATACGGCTGAATGTCGCAACCGTACAGCAGGCACTGCCCGTCATCCACACGCGCAAACGCATCGCGAAGGTTAATCTTCCCCTCGCGCGCCGACTTGACCTCCGTCCCCTTCAACTCAATCCCAGCCTCGAACTTCTCAAGGATGTGATACTCGTGCAGGGCCTTGCGGTTCGAAGCAATTTCCGCGTTCACAAACAGCAGTTTAAATTGGACCGCCCCAGCAGCAGCCAATCCGGCAGCTCCAGAACCCAGTCGTCACTCAGCCGATTCCAGCCTCGCCGGAATCAGACCTCTTCAGGCACCACGTCGGAAAACTCAGCCGAAATCTTCCCCTCGATAATCTCCAGCAGCGCAATGTCACCCTGCCCCAACCGCATCCCGTAAGAAGCTGGATTGATCAGTGGCGCACGGCCTTGATTCAGTTGGCGCACCCGGCGCGACACAAGATTCACCAGCACCGGCGGATTCGGAATCACTTTGGCGGCTTTTTCAATGAGGTCAGTCTTCATATCTCGAAAGGGGACGGCTACACCCGGTTCGGAGTCGCAGCACTCACCCCATTGGATGGAAATGCTATGATCTTCGGGCCGGACATGGCGCAGTGGGTTTGTTGGTAGCTGCTTCCGCGGGACAGTTTGCCCGTCCAGAAGTTCCGGGACGCAGGGGACGGGACCAGTAACCCCGTTTCCCTCGCTGGCAAGGGACGAATTTGAACCGCTTCACGTAGCAGTTCCCTCATTCTGTCCGCTCCGCCCGATCTTCCATTGCCCCATGGCCTCCTCCCCCTACCCGTTCCTCCCTCCCGCACCACCGGCACTCCCCGCACCCGATCTCATCCTCGTCGCCACTCAGGGCCGCGTCGTCGCCCTCCGCAAATCCGACGGCGTCGAACTCTGGCGAACCCGCCTCCCCGGCATGGCCTACTTCGTCACGCTCCTCGTCGACCCTCCGCACGCCTTTGCCCACGCCCGCGGCGAAATCCACTGCCTCGACCTCGCCTCCGGCCAGATCATCTGGTCCAACAACCTCCCAGGCTGTGGCTACCACCTCGCCAGCCTCGCCATCGCCGGTTCCTCCGCTCCCGACTCCGGCACCATCGCGGCCATGGTGGCACAGCAGCAGCAGACTGCATCCGCCGGCACCTGATCATCTCCGCGATTCCTTCTCCCGCGGGTTGAATTCACCCGCTCACCGCTGCATGAACAGTTTTCCCTGTTCTCATGTGCGGCATTTACGGCTTTTCCGGGTTTGATGAAGACGGTCTCCTCGACCGCATGGCTCGCGTCCAGGTCCACCGTGGCCCCGACGGCGAAGGCCGCTACGAACGCCCAGGCTTCCAGATGGGCATGCGCCGTCTCAGCATCATCGACCTCGCCGGTGGCTGGCAACCGGTCTTCAACGAAGACCGCACCTGCGCCGTCGTCCTCAATGGCGAAATCTACAACTACCGCGAACTCCGCTCCCAACTCGAAGGCCTCGGCCACTCCTTCGCCTCCCTCAGCGACACCGAAACCCTCGTCCACGGCTACGAACAATGGGGCCTCGAAGGGCTCCTCTCCCGCCTCAATGGCATGTTCGCCTTCTGCCTCCGCGACGAACGCTCCGGCGACACGTTCATCGCCCGCGACCGCACCGGCCAGAAACCGCTCTACTATCACCACGCCAACGGCCGCTTCCTCTTCGCTAGCGAAGCCAAAAGCATCCTCCAGAGCCGCCACGTCCCCGCCCGCTGCCGCACCAGCGCCATCGACGCCTACCTATGTCTCCGCAATGTCCCGGAACCGGCCACCATGTTCGAAGGCATCGACATGCTCCCGGCCGCCCACTTCCTCAAACTCTCACGCTCCGGCTCGCTCTCCATCCAACGCTACTGGGAAGTCCCCCTAACCGACGGCAACTACGCCTCCGACGAGGCCTGCTTCGAAGAATTCGAAGCCCTCTGGGACGACGCCATCCGCCTCCACATGCGCAGCGACGTCCCCGTCGGAGCCTACCTCTCCGGCGGTGTCGATTCCTCCCTCGTCGTCGCTGGAATGACCAAGGTCACCTCCGGCATCAGCACCTACAGCATCGGCTTCAATTCCCCCATCGACGAAACCAAAGACGCCGAAGCCACCGCTCGATTCCTCGGCACCAAACATCACACTATCCACGTCCAGCCCGCCGACTTCAATCTCCTCCCCAAAATCGTCTGGCACATGGACCGCCCCGTCGGCGACGCCCTCATCATCGCCTTCTATCAACTCGCCCACGGCGCCGCCAAAGACCTCAAGGTCGTCCTCGGCGGCGAAGGAGCCGACGAATGCTTTGCCGGCTACGACTTCCTCAAAAAACTCCTCACCGCCAACCGCCTCGGCCCAGCCGCCCCTCTCGCCGGAAACATCCTCAAGGCCATCCCCCACCAGGTCCTCAACCACTTCTTCCACTTCCCCGCCGACCTCGGCAGCCAGGGAAAAAAACGCGGCGTCGACTTCCTCCTCAATTACCGCCGCCGCCACCTCATGGCTAACTTCTACGCCCTCCGCACGCTCTGGTCGGAAGAAGAACGCCGCTCGCTCTACGCCCCGTCCATGAAGGACTTCGCCGGTGAATCATGGATCCCGCACGAACGCCCGCTCCCTCCCGGCGCCGCCCGCTCGCTCCAGCAGGCTCCCATGCTCGACCGTCTCCTCAGGCTTCAGTTCGATGAATGGCTCCAGGACTGGGCCCTCATCCGTCAGGACAAAAACACCATGGCTCACAGTCTCGAGTACCGTCTCCCGTTCCTCGACCACAGGCTCATCGAACTCGCCTTCCGCATGCCGCCGCACCTCAAACTCCGCGGCCGCACCGACAAATGGATCGAACGCCGCCTCGCCGACAAGGCCTTCGCAGGCATGCCCTCCAACCCACCAGGCCATCGCCCCAAAATCCCTTTCTTCCTCCCGCTCGAATTCTTCTTCGAACACCCGGAATTCAAAAACCTCGTCGCCGACACGCTCAGCGACTCCCAGATCAAAGCCCGCGGCTACTTCGACCCCGCCGCCGTCCGCGCCCTCCTCACCCGCATGGAATCCCGCGAATTCCTCTACCTCAAACAGGTCATGTCCCTCGTCATCCTCGAACTATGGCACCGCGCCTTCATCGATGGCAAAGGCCCCAACGCCTGACATCCTCCTCCGCAACCCCTCACTCGGTGATCGTCACCGGATCCCCGATCTTCAGAACCGCAAAAAACGCCCGCACTTCGCCGGAAGGCATCCGGATGCACCCGTGCGACGCCGGATAACCCGGGCAATTCCCCGCATGCATCCCGATCTCGCGGCAGCTCAATCGCATGAAGTACGGCATCGCCACCTTATAAATCGACGACACCCAGCTCACCTGCTTGTCCGTAATCACATAACTCCCCTTCGGCGTCGCATGCCCTTTCCGCCCCGTTGAAACCCGCGACGTCCTCACCACTTTGTCCCCTTTGTAAAGCCTCGCCCGCTGATCTCCTAGCGAAATCACCACCCGCACGCCTTCCTTTTCCGCTTCCTCCGGCTTCCTCCCTAGCAACACCTGCGCCGCCTTCAGATTCTCCGTGTCGCACGCAAACTGCACCGGATACCGCTTCCAGCTCCGCGTCTTGATCCCGCGCTTCGCGCCCTTCCCTATCAAAAAATCCACCAGCGCAAAATCCCCCGTCGCCGCCGCATGCATCAACGGGGTCAATCCCTTGTCCCGCTCCAGCCACTTGCAGAAATGCTCGCTCCTCAGCCGCTCCGCAAACTCCGGACGCAACGGCCCGAACGGTGCATTCACCTCCGCCCCGCTCTCCAGCAATCGCTCGATCAGCGCACGATCCCCGTCCGCCACCGCCACGTGAAACGCACTCTGCCCGATGCTCCCCGACTTCTTCGGATCCGCACCCTTCTCCAGCAGCAGTTTCACCGCCTCCCCCTTCCGCTCCAGCACCGCACGCACTAGCATCGGATTCCCGCCAGCATCCGCTCTGTCCGGCGACAACCCCGACGCCAGCAGCAACTCCAGCATCGCCGTGTCCTCCGCCCCAATCGCCGCATCCACAAAATCCTCAGGCCGCCCGCCAAACCGGAACATCAGCGCCACCAATTCCTTCTTCCCATCCGCAAACGCCGCCTGCAGCGCCGACCGCTCGCCCTCACCCGCCACATTCGGATCCGCCCCGCTCTCCAGCAACGCCGTGATCATCGCTTCCTGCCCGTGACGCACCGCATGCACCAGCGCGCGAGGCGCCTTAGCCGGATCCGCCCCATACCGCAGCAACCGCCCCACCATCGCCCCATCACCCTTGTCCGCCGCCACCGTCAGCGGCCCGCCATCCCCCGCCATCCCATCCGGCCGCGCACCATTCTGCAACGCCGCCGCCGCCAACCCGCCATCAGCACCAGCACACGCCACCGCCAGCATCTCATCCAGCAACTCATGTCCCTGCGGCAAATGCGCCATCACCTTCATCAACCCCGCCACCCCCGCACTGCCCTTTCCTTCACCCAGCGCCCGAACCGTCGCCGCCGGCACCAATCTCGGATCCGCGCCCCGCTCCAGCAACGCACCCACCGCATCCGCCGTGCTCCTCTCCAAAGCATGCACCAGCACCGTCCTCCCACCCGCATCCCGCGCATTCAACTGCTTCACCGGAACCCGCGACGCCACCACCGGCACGCTTTCCCATCGATCCGCCTCCACCGCCTTCCACAAAACCGGCGACCCACCCGCAGCCTCGCCCCCCGCAAAATCCACGCCCGCTTCCCCCAGCAATCGCAAAACCTCCCCATCACCCGCCGCCGCCGACTTCATCGCCGCCTCCATTCCCACCACCACTCCGCGCCGCTGCAGCAACTCACCCGGCGTCACCCGCTCACCTCCCCGCGACCCGGACAAAACCATCGCCAGCGCCGGAAGCGCCACCAATGGCAGGCAAAGCAGTGTGCGGGATAGTTTCACGGGAAAATCGCGGGCCGCTACATAACAAGACACTCTCCGGAAAATCAAGCGCCGCGCCCTCCTCCTTCACGCATTTTTCCAACCGCATTCTCCCTCAATCACCCGGGGCTCCCCTTGCGGCCCCCGCAGGCTCCGGCATCATGCCCTCACCCATGGCGTCCGCTCCGCAGGCTGCTCCCTCTCCGACCCCTGCCCCGACCCCATCGCGGCGGAGGCTCAAACGCGCCCTCAAAATCGCCGGCCTCGTCACCCTCGTCGCCGCTCTCGCCCACCGTCCCATCCTCCAGGGCCTCATCCGCTTCTCCGCCCGCAAGGCCGCCGCCGCCCAGGGCATCGACCTCCAACTCAACGTCGCCGGCAATCTCTTCGGCAATCTCTCGCTCGACTCCATCTCCGCCACCGGCACCTCCACCTCTCCCCTCCGCTCGCTGCAAGCCAAGTCGGTCTCCGCTCGCTACAATCTCCGCAACGCCCTCACCCTCGGCCCAGCCCAGGCCGTCGACGAACTCATCCTCGACAACGTCACCCTCGATCTCGACCTCCGCTCGCCTTCCCCCGCCAAACCCGCGCCCTCTCCATCCTCGCCCGCCGCGCTCCCCTCCATCCGCATCCCTTCGCTCATCTGCCGCAATGTCTCCGGCACCATCCGTCTCCCCCAGGGCGACGTCGTCCTCCGCAACTTCAACCTGAACCTCACCCCCGGCACCAACGGCCAGCTCTCCCTCGATTCCCTCGACCTCCCGTTCCCCGCCATCCCGAAAATCTCCGCACTCTCCGCTAACGTCAGCGCTTCATCCAATTCCCTCGCGCTCGACAACCTCCGCGGTCTCCCCGGCATCGATCAGGCCTCCCTCAATCTCGACGCCACCGCCCTCGCCTCCCGCTCGCTCGGCTTCTCCTCACAACTCGCTCTCCCCCACGACGCCTCAGCCTCACTCTCCGGAAAACTCAATGGCCTCGGCACCGAACTCTCACTCGACGCCAATCTCTCCGCCACCCGTCTCTCCAATCTCGCCCTCGCCCCATGGCTCCCGCCAACCCAAGGGCTCGCATGGCAAGCCGACGCCCTTACCGCATCTCTATCCGGCCCGCCCGGCTCACCCCAAGCCCTCAACAGCTCACTCACCCTATCCGGCGGCAGTCTCCACCATGACAAATTCACCGTCGCCCGTCTCGCCGCCTCCGCCAATCTCGCCGCAGGCCTCTGGGACCTGAAACTCACCGATCTCGGCACCGACCCTAACCACCTCACTGGCACCGCCAGCGGCCAGCTCCCGCCCGCATGGCCCGACGTCGCCAAATCTCCACTCACCGCTAACATCAACATCGATTCACCCGATCTCGCCGCATGGTTCCCCACCACGCCGCCTCTCACCGGCTCGCTCTCCGGCACCGCCACCGCCTCGCTCGCCAACGGCCAGATCCGTTCCATCGAATCCTCCCTCTCCGGCCGCCAGCTCTCCGCAGCCGGCATCCCCGTCCAGACCCTCGATCTCCTCGCCACCACCGACGGCACCACTCTCTCCATCAAAACCTGCCGCGCCCAGCTCGACGCCCGCAACGCCATCGCCCTCGACGGCACCATGGCCCTCTCCGGCAACCGCGCCATCTCCGCAAACTGGAACGCCTCCCTCCCTAACCTAGAACGTCTCAGCACGTTCTCCGGTATCCCCGACCTCCCCGGCCCGGAAGGCGGCAGTATCATCGCCCGCGGTTCGCTCTCCTCCAATCTCGACGACCTCTCCCGCCGCGATTTCTCCTCGTCCTCCGCTCAGGCCTTTCTCAACGCCTCCGCCATCCGCTGGAAATCCGCCACGCTCCAATCCATCGAGGCCAACGTCTCCGTCGCCGACAACGCCGCCGATCTCTCCCTCGGCCGCATCGTCCTCAATGACCGCAATCGCCTCTCGCTCACAGGCCACTCCACCCTGGTCGCTCCCTTCGCCTTCGACGCCATGCTCGACGGCGATCTCACCAAACTCCCGGACCTCAACGCGTGGCTCGCCGCCTTCAAGGCCCCGCCTATCCAAAACGGCCGCGCCACCATCCAATGGCAGGGCCGCGGCACGGTCTCCCCGCCCGAAACCTCCGGCGGAGGCCGCCTCACTCTGCGCGACTTCTCCATGGACGCCCTCGGCGACAATGGCTCGCTCGACCTCAAAGCCGTCCACGAGGGCCAAACCGCTTCCTTCCCCATCCTCTCCGCTTCCCTCGGCCCATTCCGGATCTCCGCTCCCGCCACGTTCAACGGCACGTCTCTCGACATCCCCGCCCTGTCCGCTTCCTACGGCTCGCTCGCTCCGCTCACCGGCAATCTCTCCATCCCGCTCGACTTCGCCTCCCCTCCCGGCCCGACCGGCCCGGTCCCCGCCAACCGCCCGCTCGCCATCAATCTCGCCCTCACCAATCTCGACCTCGCCAAGGCCTCCAGCGCCGCCAAGCTCCCGCCTTCCCTCTCCGGTCGTCTCTCCGCCTCTCTCAAAGCCTCCGGCTCTCTCACCAATCCCGTCGCCACTCTCTCCCTCATCTCTCCTGACATCTCCCACGCGGCCGCCGCCATTCATCTCAAACCCGCCGCCGCCACCACTTCGCTCACCCTCGAAAACGGCCGCGCCTCGCTCCGCGCCGATGTCCGCCAGTCCCCGCTCCAGCCTCTCGCCCTAGACGGCAGCATCCCTTTCGATCTCCTCGCCATCCTCCGCAATCCAAAGGCCCTCCAGCAACTCCCGCTCTCGTTCCGCGCCTCTCTCCCCCAATCCTCCCTAGCCAGTCTCGCCCCGCTCGTCCCCGCCCTCCGCCGCATCGACGGCACCGCCTCCCTCCGCGCCGATGTCGGCGGCTCCGTCGCCAATCCTCTCATCACCGGGGTCTTCAATGCCGACGCCCCCGCCATCACGTTCGCCAAAGCCGACGTCCCCGGCGCTCGCGACGCCAGAATCCGTCTCCGCTTCGCCGGCACCCGGGTCTTCATCGAAGACGCTTCCGCCATGCTCGCCGGCGGCACGCTCGCTGCCAAGGGCTCGCTCGATTGGTCAGACCTCGCCAACCCAGCCATCGACGCCACCCTAACCGCTCGCGAGGCCCTCGTCCTCCGCGACGACTCGATCTCTCTCCGCGCCGACGCCGACATCCGCGCCAAGGGCCGCTACAACCGCGCCGCCGTCACCGGCAAGGTCGAACTCCGCCGCGGCCGGGTCTTCAAGGAAATCGAATTCCTCCCGCTTTCGCTCCCCGATCAACTCCCGCCCGCGCCCCCCGCCGTCACCATCGGCAGCAACGCCCCTCCTTCCCTCCCGCCGCCCTTCGATCAGTGGTCGCTCAATGTCCAGATCCTAACGCGCGACCCCGTCCGTCTCCTCGGCAATGCCCTCAACGGCGGCGCGGTCAGCAAGCTCCGTCTCAGCGGCTCCGGCGCACGCCCCGTCCTCGAAGGCAAGGTCTCCCTCGTCGACGCCCGCGTCCGTCTCCCCTTCAGCCGTCTCAATGTCTCCCGCGGCGACCTCATCTTCACCGCCGACAAACCCTTCAACCCGGAACTCGACGTCGTCGGCGATTCCTTCGTCAATGGCTACGAGGTCCAGCTCCAGGCCTACGGCGAAGCCCTCCACCCCAAGATCCGCTTCAGCAGCAGTCCGCCCCTCTCGGAAGGCGAAATCGCCACGCTCCTCGCCACCGGCAGTACTAGCGAAAACATGCGCGGCGCTGAAGGCGAAGCCGCCAATCGCGCCGCCTTCCTCGTCATCAGCCAGATGTACCGCAAGCTCTTCAAAAAAGGTCTCGCCACCCGCGAAAGCGATAAAGCCCCGCGTCTCTCCTTCAGCTTCTCCCCTCTCAACAACACCGCCGGCGGCCGCAGCATCTCCGCCGTCTACGAACTCAACCGCCGTCTCGAAGCCGTCGGCTCCGTCAACCAGAACGGTTCCTTCCGCGGACTGCTCTACTACCTCATCCGCTTCCGGTGATCGCCCGCACCCTTCTCCTCGCCTCCTGTCTCGCCCTCTTCGCCGCCGCCGCCCCGCCCGCCGCGCCAACCCCGCAACGCACCATCTCCCGTCACGGGCTCACCGTCCGCATCGACGGCCCAGTCGACGAGGTCTGGAACGAACTCCGCCCCGTCGTCGACCTCCAGCTCACGCTCGTCGACGACTCCATCTCCACCCCGCCGCTCGCCGACGACCTCGCATTCTTCGTCCGCAAGGAACTCCTCCGCCTCGGCTACCACGCCGCCGAGGTCTCATGGTCCATCGATCAGGGCATCACCGTCCTAACCGTCTCCACCGGCGCCCGCCAGCGCATCGGCACCACGTCCTTCTCCGGCACCTCCGCCGCCACCCAGGACGAAATGCGCGCCCTCCTCCTCCGCCCCACCCGCGAACGTCTCGGCAAGCTCTCCCGCAACGCCCCGCTCGTCGAAAGCGAAATCAACGACGGCGCCGCCCTCGTCCAGCGTCTCCTCCAATCCCGCGGCTACCTCTCCGCTTCCGTTAGCGAACCCGAGTTCTCCCACGGCGCCGCCGCCACCGACATCTCCCTCGCCATCACCGAAGGCCCTCGCTCGCTCTTCGGCACCGTCTCGCTCTCCGGCGATCTCCCGCAAGGCAGCGACGCCCTCCAATCCGAAGCCGCCGCCCTCTCCGGCACGCCCTTCAGCGAGGTCCGCGTCGAGGACCTCCGCAATCGTCTCCTCTCTCTCTGCAAAGCCGCAGGCCACTTCGCCGCCGCCGTCACCGCCACCACCACCACGCCTCCCGCAGGTCAACCAGTCCCCGTCTCCTTCGCCATCTCCAGAGGCCCGGTCTTCACTGTCCGCAATCTTAACATCTCCGACTCGTTCTCCAAAGGAGCCCGCCGCATCATCACCGCCGGCTTCCGCCCCGCCACCGGCGCCGTCTGGTCCAACTCCGCCCTCGAACGCATGCAGCGCCGGGTCATGGACGCAGGTCTTCTCGCGGGCATCGATGTCGTTCCTAACCTCATCCCCGACGACCCCTCAGGGCTCTCCCTATCCATCTCCGGTCGCGAATCCCAGCGCCGCTCCCTCGCTCTCTACGGAGGATACGAAACGCTCCGCGGCCCCATCCTCGGGCTCGAATGGCGCCACGTCAATATCATGGACTCCGGCGACACGCTCCGGATCCGCGCGGGCTGGGAAGCCGGTGGCCCCGAAGGCAGTCTCCGCTGGCTCAACCCCGCCCTCTTCGGCTCCGCATGGGCCTCCGACTCGGAACTCGCCGTCCTCCACACCACCGCATGGAACTACACCCACGACGCCGCTCGTCTCCGCTCCACGCTATCCCGCCAGTTCAATCTCCACGTCTCCGCCTCCGCCTTCGCCTCCATCTCCGCCGACCACGCCTCCGGCGGCAATCTCTCCCCGCTCGAACTCGGCCCCTCATCCTATCAAACCGCTTCCCTCGGCTCGTCCCTCAGTCTCGACTTCCGCGACAGCCCGGTCATCCCCCGCAAGGGCTGGTTCTCCAGCGCAGAAATCGAAGGCGGCAACGCCAGCGTCCCCTTCCTCCGCTCCCGCGTCCGCTTCTCATGGTACCAGCCACTCTCCTCCCACTTCCGCATCGCCGCCAATTGGCAGGCCGCCGCCGTCTCCACCCCCGACGGCATCTCCTCCCTCCCCATCGACCAACGGGTCTTCAACGGCGGCAGCAGCACGGTCCGCAGCTTCGGTGAACGCGACCTCGGCCCCCGCTCCGACGGCGGCACTCCCCTCGGCGGCTCGCTCATGCACGCCGCCAACCTCGAAGCCTCATGGGAATTCCTCCCCAACTTCGAACTCGCCGCCTTCGCCGACGCCGGCGCTCTCACCAGCGACCACGACCACCTCCTCGCCTTCCCCTCAGACCTCCGCTACGCCCTCGGCCTCGGCCTCCGCTACGCCCTCCCAGTCGGCCCTCTCCGCCTCGACTACGGCTTCAACCCCAACCGCCAACCCGGCGACCCCTCCGGCGCCTTCCACCTCACCTTCGGCTTCGCGTTCTAACCCCTAGCCCCTCCCGCCCCCGCCTAAAACAAAGCACCCTCCGCCCCGCTTCACAAGCCGCCGTAGCAAGGCCGTCCCGGCCTTGTCGCCACCGCAACAAAGCACCATCCGCCCTGCACCCGGAGTCCGTTCTCAACGCCATCCCGGCCCTGTCCCTACCCCGCCAGCTTCTTCAACCACACCCAAAAATCATTCACGCCAATACGGTCAATACGGTCCATTCACCTTCCCAAATCCCACCCTCCGCCCCGCTTCGCCCCCAGCCGTAGCAAGGCCGTCCCGGCCTTGTCGCCACCGCAACGAAGCACCATCCGCCCCGCATCCGGCCTCCGTTCTCAACGCAATCCAGGCCCTGCCCCCACCCCTCCAGCTTCTTCAAACACACCCAAAATCATTCACGTCAATACGGTCAATACTGTCAATACGGTCCATTCACCTTCCCCAATCCCACCACCCGCCCCGCTTCGCCCCGAGCCGTAGCAAGGCCGTCCCGGCCTTGTCGCCACCGCAGCGAAGCACCATCCGCCCCGCACCCGGCGTCCGCTCTCAACGCAATCCCGGCCCTGCCCCGCCCCTCCAGCTGCGTCAAACACACCCAACCCTCTCGCCGATATCCCCAAGACCCCGCAAAAATCCAGCCCCAGCCCCGACCCCACCTTGATCATCCACCACGCCAAGACTCCACGCAACGTCCTTGCCAGTCCAGTTGGTCCAGATATCATCGCATCCATACGAGCAAATCCATTGAAATTCACGCAGTTGTAAGATTTCGACACTCGCAGCACCGCCCCCATTGCAAATGGATATCCCACAAGATACTGTGAAACAAGAAACTGTTTGCTCTTTCTTACCCGATACGCATGAGTCAAAAAATACCCACCCTTTTTTTCTTGCTTCCATTGGGCTTCGTGATCGTGGGAGGATTGATTTCCTTTCGCTGCGCCAGAAGCCATGTTGAGAGGTTCTTTGTTGCCTCTTGGCCCACTGCACTTGGCCGTGTCACTGAATCCACTATCGAGTCGCACCATAGACGAAAGGGTGGGATGAACTACGAGGTGAAGGTAGTTTACGAGTGTTTTGCCGAAGGACGCACAATCGTCGGAACGCGGATTCACCCCACATACAGCGCAGATGTGCATTACGAGTCCCACCAGAAGCTGCTTAACCGCCTTAAGCCATCTTCCACAGTGAGAGTGTATTATCATCCGAAAGATCTCTCTCGGTCCTTTCTGGCAAGCCAGTTCAGCAGTTCGGGGCTTCTGGAACTCATTGCAGGATTGATTTTTTTGGGTGCGGGACTTGGTTTTGGCGCTCTGATGCTAGTCGTTAACCACGGAAGCCGTGACTATGCTTCTTTCATTTCGACACCATGATGGGTCACACACATACCAACGAGAGCGAACAAATAAATATTCCACAAGATATTGTGAAATAAGAAACTGTCACCAGAAGCAAATGCCTTCGCCAAATAGATACCCTCCAGACGATTGGACTATCGAAGGATCTCGCATCACCGATCCCGACAAGGTTGAGGCGATCCGTTCTGAGTTAGAGACGAAGGGACCAGTGATCGTGAAGCATTGGCACTACCGAGGAGCGTGTGGGCCAAGCCATTTTGTGTTCGAGGATATAGACGACTACCTGACTTACATGAATTCGCATGCTCAGCCCGGTGATGCGTTTGATGTCTGGGGTCTCTATGGACTGCTCAGTGGAGTTGGCTCACTGGCCGAGGGGAAGTTTGAGGGTGCCGCAGCCTCGTGCTCGCCTCATCAAGCGACATTCATTTGATTTGCCGCGCATGATGACGACCAAGGCACCAACATGTGCAACCAAGGCACTGCTTCCAGAGCACTCGCAGACATCCGCGATCCCATGAATCGATTCCCCACCCGCAAGAC
>JAIXPK010000166.1 GCA_027486335.1 Verrucomicrobiaceae bacterium
ACCGGCTTCAACCGCAACACACGCCTCAATGGCGAAGGCGGCCGCATCGCCGAAGAATGGTTCGCCGAAACCGTCATCGACCGCGTCGAAACCACCGGCCTCACATGGATGGCCCTCACGCTCAATTGCTGCCGCTGCCACGATCACAAGTACGACCCCATCTCCCAGAAGGAATTCTATCAATTCTTCGCATGGTTCAATTCCAATGAGGAAAGCGGTGTCCTCGACGCCGAAGGCGGCAACCGCGGCGGCGGCAATTCCCCGCCCGTCCTCCCGCTCCCGGCCCCGGAAGACGAAGCAAAACTCAAGGAACTCGACAACAGCGTCCGCGTCGCCCAGGACGCCGTCACCGCCGCTCGCAAGGAACTTCCCGCCCTCCAGACGCCATGGGAAGAGTCCCTCCGCGTCACCCTCGCCGCTTCCCCGCAACCATGGCGGTCCCTCGAAAACGAATCCGCCAAAAGTCTCGGCGGAGCCACCCTAACCCGCCAGCCCGACGCCTCATGGCTCGCCGGCGGCACCAATGCCCCGCACGACACCTACGAAATCGAGGCCCCGCTCGCACCCGGCACGTTCTCCGGCGTTCTCATCGAGGTCTTCCCTGACGCATCGCTCCCTAACCAGAGTCTCGGCCGCGGCTTCAACGGCAACTTCGTCCTCAGCGGCGTCGAAGCCGAAATCATCACCGCTCCCGGCAACGACCCCATCGCCGCCGACTTCACCCGCGCCGGAGCCGACTACGAACAGCCCGGCTTCTCCGTCACCGCCATCGTCAAGGACCAGCCCCGGCCCGTCAAAGGAAAGCGCCGCCCCGCCGCTCCGAAGAATCAGACAGGCTGGGCCGTCGATGGCAACTCCGAGGACAAGCGTCTCCCCCGCAAGGCCTTCTTCGCCTGCGAACCAGTCATCGTCCCCGAAGGAGCCCGCGTCCGCATCCGTCTCCGCCACAGTTCCGCTCACGGCGATCATAACGTCGGCCGCTTCCGCCTCAGCACCACCTCTCTCCCCACCGCCGCCATCACCGTCGACGGTGCCTCCATCCCCGCCGATCTCCGCACCGCCCTCGAAACTCCCGCCGCCAAACGCTCGCAGCAGCAGAAGCAGGCCCTCGCCAAATACTTCCTCGAAAACGGCGAACACCCGCTCCGCGCCGCCGAAGACCGCCTCGCCGCCGCCCGCAAGGCCCTCTCCGACCTCCAGGACAACTTCGTCACCACGATGATCTTCAAGGAGCGCAAGGAACCCCGTCAGGCCGTCGTCCTCAAACGCGGCGAGTACGACAAACCCGGCGACCCCGTTCCCCGCGCCCTCCCCGCCGTCCTCCCGCCCCTCCCCGAAGGCGCTCCCGTCAACCGCCTCGGCTTCGCCCGCTGGCTCGTCAGCGGTCAGCACCCCCTAACCGCTCGCGTCTGGGTCAACCGCGCATGGGAACGCTTCTTCGGCCAGGGCCTCGTCCGCACCACGGAAAACTTCGGCTCCCAGGCCGAGTGGCCTTCCCACCCCGACCTCCTCGACTGGCTCGCCGTCGAATTCGTCCGCGTCGGCTGGGACATGAAAGCCATGCAGCGCCTCATGGTCACCAGTGCCGCCTACCGTCAGGATTCCAAAGTCACGCCGGAACTCCTCGAACGCGACCCTGACAACCGCTGGCTCGCCCGCGCCCCGCGCCTCCGCCTCGCCGCAGAAGTCCTCCGCGACCAGGCCCTCGCCATCAGCGGCCTCCTTGTCGACAAAACCGGCGGCCCTAGCGTTCGCCCCTACATGCCCGCCGCCGTCTGGGACGAGACCTCCGTCTACGGCGACCTCCGCAACTACAAGGCCGACTCCGGCGAAGGACTCTACCGCCGCAGTCTCTACACCATCTGGAAACGCACCGCCGCGCCTCCCACCATGCTCCTCTTCGACACGCCCAACCGCGAAATCTGCACGGTCAAACGCTCGCGCACCAACACACCCCTCCAGGCCCTCGCCCTCCTCAACGAGGTCACATGGGTCGAAGCCGCCCGCCGTCTCGCCGAACGCATGCTCACCGACGGCGGCACCACCCCGGAAGCCCGCATCACATGGGCCTTCCGCGCCGTCACCGCACGCCAGCCCGACGCCGCCGAACTCGCCGCCCTCACCAAAGGCCTCGCCTCTCGCCTCGCCGCCTTCCAGCAGCACCCGGAGGATGCCGCCGCCCTCATCAGTCAGGGCAGCTCGCCGCCCGTCAAAGGGCTCGACCCCGCAGAACTCGCCGCCCACACCGTCACCGCTAACATTCTCCTCAACCTCGACGAATCCGTCACCCGCAACTGATCCCGCCATGCACTGCAACGACCACCTCTTCTCGGGATTGTCCGCCGACGTCCGCCGCCAGCTCTCCCGCCGCACGTTCCTCCGCCAGTCGGCCGGCGGCATCGGCCTCGCCGCACTCTCACAACTCCTCGGCAGCCCCGCTCCCGCCGCCACCGCAGGCGTTCCCGGCCTCCCGGGCTTCCCTAACTTCCCCGCAAAGGCCAAGCGCATCATCTATCTCTTCCAGAGCGGCGCTCCCTCCCAGATGGACCTCTTCGACCCCAAACCGCAGCTCGAAAAACGCCGCGGCGAAGACCTCCCCGCCTCCATCCGCATGGGTCAGCGGCTCACCACCATGACCTCCGGCCAGTCCACCTTCCCGGTCGCCCCATCCCTCTTCAAATTCGCCCAGCACGGCCAGTCCGGCATGTGGTTCAGCGAACTCATGCCCCACATGTCCAAACTCGCCGACGACTGGTGCATGATCCGCTCGCTCCACACCGAGGCCATCAACCACGACCCCGCTATCACCTTCATGCAGACCGGCTCCCAGCTCGCCGGCCGCCCCAGCATCGGCGCATGGATGAGCTACGGCCTCGGCTCCGCCAACTCGGAACTCCCTTCCTACGTCGTCCTCACCAGCTTCGGCAGCGGCCGCCCCGACGACCAGCCGCTCTACGACCGGCTCTGGAGCGCCGGCTTCCTCCCCGCACGCTATCAAGGCGTCAAATTCCGCAACAAAGGCGAACCCGTCCTCTATCTCAACAACCCCCCAGGCATGGACCGCTCCATGCGCCGCGACACCCTCGACGAACTCGCCGCCCTCAACCAGCACCGCCACGACGCCCTCGGCGATCCCGAAATCCTCAACCGCATCGCCCAGTACGAACTCGCCTTCCGCATGCAGGCCAGCGTCCCGGACCTAACTGATGTCTCCAAGGAATCCCCCGAGGCCCTCGCCAGCTACGGCCCCGACGTGAAACGCCCCGGCTCCTACGCAGCCAACTGCCTCCTCGCCCGCCGTCTCGCCGAACGCGATGTCCGCTTCATCCAGCTCTTCCACATGGGCTGGGACCACCACGGCGGTCTCCCTAACGCCATCCGCGGCCAGTGCCGCGACACCGACCAGGCCACCGCCGCCCTCATCAACGACCTCAAAAACCGCGGCCTCCTCGACGACACCCTCATCGTCTGGGGCGGCGAATTCGGCCGCACCATCTACTCCCAGGGCGGCATCACCGCGGACAACTACGGCCGCGACCACCACCCTCGCTGCTTCACCGTCCTCATGGCCGGCGCAGGCGTCAAAAAAGGCCTCACCCTCGGCGCCACCGACGACTTCTGCTACAACATCACCGAAAACCCAGTCCACGTCCACGACCTCAACGCCACCATCCTCCACCTCATGGGCGTCGAACACACCCGCCTCACCTACAGATCCCAGGGCCGCGACTTCCGCCTCACCGACATCCACGGCAACCTCATCAAACCAGTCCTCGCCTGACAAACCCCGTCCCCCCAAAGCAGACTCCCATCGCAGACCTCACCGCCACGTGGCCTACTCCGGCTGACGCCATCCGGGTCGGGCGCGATCCGATGCGTTGACAAGGACGACGCACCGTGACATGAACCGGCGTGCTGCGACGCTGTTTCGTTCCCTGTCCCCTACCGTCAAATTCCTCACATCCATGCCCATGAAAAAGACCGTCGCGGAATTCTTTGCCGGCATCGGCCTGATGCGTCTCGGGCTTGAACGTGCGGGCTGGTCCACCGTCTGGGCAAACGACATTTGCCCGGATAAGCAGCGCATGTATCACGGGAACTTCGCCGCCGGTGACAGCCACTTCGTCCTGGGCGACGTCCACGCGCTCAAAGGTGCCGACGTGCCCGACGTCACGCTCGCGACGGCCTCGTTTCCATGCACCGACCTGTCACTCGCCGGGGCGCGCCGAGGCCTCGCCGGTGAGCATTCGGGCGCTTTCTGGGGCTTCATCAACGTGCTTGAAGGCATGGGGAAACGCAGGCCGCCGTTAGTGCTTCTTGAGAACGTCACGGGATTCCTGACGTCCCATGACGGCAATGACTTCCGCGACGCGTGTCTCGCGCTCAATGAACTCGGGTACAGCGTCGACGCCATGATAATCGACGCCGCGCACTTCGTCCCTCAGAGCCGTCAGCGCTTGTTCGTGATCGGCACGCTCGATGAACGCCCGTTGCCTATTAAAGACACCGAGTCATTTTTCGGCGGTTCGTGCCGCCCACCTGCGCTAGCTGATTTTATCCTCTGGCATCCGGAAATCCGCTGGAACCTGCGCCCGCTGCCGCCGCTTCCGTCCTGCGCGGCCACGCTCACCGATATCGTCGAAGACGTGCCTCTCAATTCCACCGTCTGGTGGAGCGATCAGCGGGCCTCATACCTCCTCAGCCAGATGAGCGAACGCCACCGCGCTGAAGCGGAGCGGATGATCCATGGCACCCGCCTGACATACGGCACGGTTTTCCGCCGCGTCCGCAAGGGTGTCTCCATGGCCGAATTGCGGACGGATGGCCGCGCCGGTTGCCTGCGCACGCCCCGCGGCGGCAGCGGCCGCCAGATCCTCTTCGTTGCAGGTCGCGGACGCTACGGCGTGCGTCTCGTCACCCCCCGCGAATGCGCTCGTCTCATGGGTGCGCCCGAGTTCCGCATGCCCCCCGAGCTGTCCCTCAATCAGGCGCTCTTCGGATTCGGTGACGCTGTCTGCGTCTCCGTCGTCCAGTGGATCGCGGAACACTGCCTGAACCCAGCCATCGCCGAACGTCATGCCCTCCCGAATGCCGCCGCACGACCCGTCAAGTACCGGAGCCGGTGATCCTCCACCGCGGCTGCCCGCAGATGTCGCGGCCATCCGGGCTGCCATCTCGGCGGTCTTCGACACCCTTGGCCCTGACGGAAACAAGGTCGGCAACTCAAAACACGGCGTCTATGCGTTCTACGATTACGACGGTGAGCCGATCTACGTCGGACAGACCTGCGAAAGCCTCCGGCAGCGCATCGGAAGACACCTCACCAATCAGCGGACCGACGCTGTCGCGATGAACGTGCTCGACCCGTTCGAAGTGGCCGAGATCGAGATGTGGCCCCTCGACGCAGACATGCGCGACCTGCCCCACAGCGAGCGAACACACTATCTCAACTGCGCTGAATACACCGTCTTCCAGCGCGTGCTGCGTGCCTCTGCCGTCGGTGCCGTTCTGAACGAGAAGGAGATTCAGCCCTGCCCGGAAATCATCCTGCCTGCCTCCATTCGCCGCCGCATCATTCCAGACGCGGTCTACGAGCAACGCCGTCACCCGGACATCCGAATCGCCCGCCGGGCCGCCACCATTGCCAACCTCGCACGTGTCATCAGCGAACGGGACGTTTCTGCCGGACTCCGCCATACCCTGCTCACGCAAGCACAGCGGCTCGAACGCCTCACCGCCCAGCGCCTCGCCCAACTCGGCTTGACCCCGCGCGCCACCCCTCCCGAAGATAGCAATTCCCCCGCCCTCTGACCCCCTCACCTCTTCCCTATCTCATTCGCGTCCGTGACCACACTCCCGCCAACGCAGACCCGGGAAACATGGTCGTCACGGAGTGGGATGCGAGCCATGGCGGGAAAGGGTTTGCCAAAATCAACGACGGGTGCGATGGGACAGGTGAACCAGCAAACCTCCGTATGGGGCGGCGCTGGTGTATCCAACCACACGAGCCGGAGCGGCAGTTGGGACAGCCGCGGAATCCTGAGGGCAGAATGAAAGGCTTGGCATCACAGGGAAGTCCACCGGACCTCCGAAGGCCTGCGGCCACTGAAAGTCGTCTCCATGGCGTCGCGGGGTATCCCGCTCAGGTGGTTGTTGGGCCGAAAAATCTGTTGCCGTGGCTGCATCAATGCGGCAGTTGGATTGTGGAGGCTTTGTCTGGCTCACGCCGGGCATTGCCTTCGCCTTTTTGCGGTAGGAAAGCTTAGTGAGAAAACTCGCCAAAGTCGAGTGCCCACATGATCGTAACCGCTTTCATCAATGAACAGGAGCATTGCTGTGGTGAATCAATCCATATACTCCCGGAACCCTGCCTCGTGCGCAGCAAAATCCCGCAGCGTGTGCTGCTTCGATGACAACTCTTCCATGAAGCCGAAGCCACAACGCTGACCATCGGCATTCTCCACATTGTCCGCCGCCGGAAACCAACGCTGCGCCGGGTTCAATTCGGCGTATAGAGAGGTGGGAAGGTCCGATGGAAGCGACATAACCGTCCGCAGCTTCTAGCCGAGCACGACAGAACTTGCCAGTCCAAACCTCAGGATCCCCATGCGAGAGGCCGCCAACAGCCTCCGAATCATGCTTGCCAGCCCATGGCGGTGCGCAGCATCCATACCATGTCCGCTTCACCTCACGAGCCTCTGCTAGAGGCCCTCGATGACCACCCGTCACCGACCGGCAGCCTGGACGAAGCCTGCGGTCCGGTAATGCTCGGCATACGGGGTTGCTGCCATGACGGACTTGATGACGTGCCGGGAGCGGACGGCGTCAAACAGGACGAGATCGATGTACGCGTTTTCCAATCCGGTTGCTCCTCCAAGCACCTTTCCGGTGCCTGATTTCGAGAGGGCGGCTTCGAGAACCTCCTCCAACTGGCCTCTGGCATCGACCTGCTGACCCGGCGGCAGCTGGTTTATGGGGATGATGATCATCTCGTACTCCGCGCCGAAGTCCGCGAGTGGATTGGCATCCATCGGATAGTCCTGTACAATGTTCATCTGGAGCGTCGAGCCTGCGATAATGTCCCGACGCAATCCACCGCCCCGCTCCGGTTCCTTTCGATGATAACTGCTATAGCACTGATGAGGTGGAATGCACTTCCAGCCCCGTTCCGCCTCTAGTTCGGCAATGTATTCCGGAAGCTCGCTCAGTGGAATCGCGTCGGCCAGTTTGGTGTCACCCAGCTTGATCTCACCCACTCGCTGCGATACCGCGTCCTCGCCGAGCGCCTCATCCAGCCAGAGGAAGACGACCGTCCAGCGCAGTCTGTTATCGATCCGGTCGAACAACGGGTGCCAAACCATCAGGTCGACGGATTCCGCCTCCGCATTCACGCTCGGCGTTAGCCAGATCTCATGCGCCCCGAAACTCATGTCCTCGATGCGGATGCTGTGACCGCTGCGATGCAGTTCGGATGGCTGCCTTGAGGCATAGAACGTCCAGCCCGGAATCTCCGGAGCCTGCGCTAGCCAATACTGAGCGACGAGGCGGCGATGGCGATTCGCTTCAGGGGTCAGCGTGAAGCTGTGCCCTGTACCGTTCTCCCCCGGCCCGAACACCCATGCCATCCCCCCGAGCAGTTCATTCACTTTCGCGGATACCTCGGGCTCCAGATCACCGCAGCGCTTGCTATCGATCTCGGAATAGAAGCGACCCGCAACACTGGCATACCATTCCCAGAAGGCGGTCACCCGCTGCTTGAGAGTCAGCAACTCCGGGGCGGTTGGCTCCGGGGTCGGCGGAGCCTTCTCAGGCTGAGACTTACGAAAGAAGCGCTTCCACATGCCGTGCCAATAAAGCTCCCTTACCCCGGCTGTCCAGCCAGTCATCGCGCTCTCAGATTCCCTTGGTCAGCCCGAATGCGCGCATCGTCCTCCGGCTGCATTCGTAAACCAGCACGCCCTCTCGGCGGATGTAGATGTAGTCCGTGGATTGATCACTCTGCATCCCAATGCTGTAGGACTGCGGAAGCGAATGCAGGAACTCGAGGAGTGATGGAATCAATCGAGGCGTTCTGAGTTTGGAACGATGCTGGAGCTCAAAACAGATCGCGCGCGAACCTCTCGGGATTGTCCAATCGTGAAAGAAGTCGGCGTCCTCCGCTGCATTGCGTCCGAATTGCTCCAGCACCGCGATGAGTCCGGTCTCCGCGGCTTCAAACTCGGCCTCGAAATCATCTTCAGACAATTCCGGACCGGGAGGATTGTAGGGCGTCTCCTCCAGCTCGATCCATTCGATGTCTGTGAGGACCCGCGCGGGGATTGAGGGTTGGGAGGAGGACAGGCTCATGCGCTTGCGGGTGATTGCGTTGACTCAGCCTAGTCCGCTTTCAGGGCAGTTTTTTCAAGCCACCCCTTCTGCGGATAACCTTCGGGGGAGACCCCATTCCAGCCGTGTAAGAATACTCTATCCACACGACCGGCATCAATGACATACATGATGGCATGAGCCCCGGCGCCATCACCGCCCTCGTAGCAGAGACCAATCTTCCGGCCGAAGTGGTGGAGGCTCAGGTTCGAAGACTGCAGGAACGACTCCCCACAGCCTGCGTAACTGGCTGCGGGAATTGGAACGACGGTTCCGTTGATCGACATCCGAATTTCCTCGAGAACGAACTCCGGTGTTCCACCATCCATGCCGCTCCAATGCCGGGTGGCACTGTCGCGGCTGGCTTCGAACCGCCGATATCGCGAGGCTGCCTCAATCCGGCCAAACGGTGAAACACTGGTGATGGTTCCGGTCAAGCTCGCGCCATCAACGTGCTCAACGGAGGGGAGCCGCATCCCGGAGTCCCAGTATCTCGCAGAGTCCAAGTCCTTCACAGAAACGGATGAACAGCCGGCCACGCAGACCGCCAGAGCGCCCATCAGAAGCTGTGCGGGTCGATTCACACGTGCTAGCAATGACCCAAGAACCACAACCAAAGCGACGCCGACCGTCATCAGCAGCGCCCCCAGACCTCCGGCCGGCATCAGGAATCCGGCAAGCAGCATCGGCATGAGAACAACAAATCCCCAGCGGACGAGCAGATGCCATGTGCGGTAGTTCATGCTGCTGGAGACTCAGATACCGATTCACCGCATGCCGGGTGCATCCGCGACTCCGCGAAGAAACTCCCGATGACAGGAGGGATCTCGCGCACAACCACGCGCAGGCTCAGGCCGCGGGCCTTGAGTTGGGCATCAAGTTCGAAGTCCTGCGCCGGATCCGCCTCGAGCACTTCCTCCACCACCGGCCGCCATGTTTCCAGAAACCGGTCGCGATAGGGATGCCGCTCATCCGTCCAATGCTGGAGCAGGCGCTCGCGTGTCCGTGCCTTGCGCCAGAGGAGACGGCCGTACTCCAACCGCGCCAGATCATGCATCATGGCGTACGGGCCGAGAATCTCGACGGCTGGCTCGTGGGTGTGGGTCACTCGGCAGCGTTACTCTAAATCCCCAGCCTCAACAAGCCCCAGGTCGGCAGCCCAACGCGCGTGGGCAAGGTCCCTAGGTTCAGACCGTTTCGCTTTCGCTGCCAGCAGATCAATGGGCGCTGGGACGACGAGGTGCAGGTTTCCGTACGTGGCGTGATGGCTCCTCACTTCCCATCCTTCCGGAAAGTTCTTCAGGACTGCGTTCGGCATCAGATTCACATGCCAGCCGTGCTCCTTCTCGAAATCACTGCCGATGATCGCGTCCCATGCCAGTTCTGCGATGGCTTCACTATCGGTAATCGGATCGGCATCCATGCTGTTCTCCGGCAGGGGCGTGTCCAATCCACGCTGCGCCGCGTGCCAGAGCAAGGCCGCAGAACCAATGAGCGTCATCTCCCCCGGTTCCTTCAACACACGGCCCCACTCCTCAAGCCATGCGGTGACTTGGTGCGGGTGGCTGAGTTCGCGGCGGGGCATGGGCTCCTTTTAGTGGTGGTCTTGGTCAATCTTTTACAGCATTCAAGCATGCTTCGAAGAGATGCGGGAGCAAATGAAGGAACTCCTCGCTGCACCCATCAGGTTCGCCGTGCAGTCGGAACGAGGGCCGCTCAGACGGTGAATCGTTCGGCCGACACGGGAATGGGCTCCGTGAGAAGCGTGCCAGCCTTCTCGCGACGGATACGCTCGTCCTGCAGCCACCGTTCCCAAACATCCGGCGGGACGATGTCCCTACCCCAGTCAGGCGGGCTCTGGTCAGGCAGTTCAAGGTTCGGGAGATTGACGGATGTCATGGCTGAAGAAGCTGGCGTACTTTCTCCGCGATGCCAGCGGGACCGTAGCGTGCCGCCAATGCGAGGAAATCATCCCACGAAAGAGTGGCAGCACTGCTCTGCAGGAGTGCGATGATATCCGGCAGATCGCGGCTCAAGCGGGAAGGGTCCTGTTTCAGGGCATGCAGTTTCAGTGCTGTCATCGACTTCGCAGCAGGAGCCCTCAGCGTTGCTTCGTGGGCGGGGAGCAGCACGGAATCCTCCCACAGCATGTTCATGGTGGGCGTGCTGACTTTCATGACGTCGACCGGCTCATAGAGCAGGCTCTCGTGCCGGAACCGGGCAAAAGATGCGTTCTCCCCCAGAGGTTCGAACCCGGCCCGGATGAGAAACCGGGCGAGTGTCACCATATCGCTTTCGCTGATCAGCACGTCGAAGTCACGGGTGAACCGCTGAATCCCGTGAGCCTCAAGGCCCCTGCCGCCAATCACCAGGATCCTGACTCCTTCCGTCTCATGGAGACGGGCGAGCAGTCTGGCGATTTCATTCATGACACCCGAGGCAAGATTCACCCCAGCGCCGCCGTCACGGCCTCGGCGGTCATGCCGAGTTCTTTCATGACGGTGTTGCCTGGGGCGCTGATGCCGAAGCGGTCGATGCCGAGGATGGTGCCCTGGGTGCCGACGTATTTCCACCAGAGGCCGGAAACACCGGCTTCGATGGCGATGCGTTTGGTGCAGGCGGCGGGGAGGACGCTTTCGCGGTATTCGGCGCTCTGGCGGTCGAAGCGTTCGAAGCAGGGGAGGCTGACGACGCGGACGCCGGGGTTGGCTTTGGCGGCTTCGACGGCCCATTGGACTTCCGAGCCGGTGGCGAGGACGATAGCGGTGAGGGGAGCGGATTCCTTGACGAGGACGTAGCCGCCCTTGAGCGTGCCCTCGCGGCGGGTGGCGGCGCTCGCGAAGCCGAGGAGCGGGAGGTCCTGACGGCTGAGGGAGAGCAGCGTGGGGCCGTCGGCGCGGCTGAAGGCGGCGGCGAAGGCGGCGGCGGTTTCTTCGGCGTCGGCGGGGCGGATCACGTCGAGGTTAGGAATAACGCGGAGGCCGCTGACGGTTTCGACCGGCTGGTGGGTGGGTCCGTCTTCACCGACGCCGACGCTGTCGTGTGTGAAGATGTAAGTGACCGGCAGTTTTGCCAGGGCGGCGAGACGAATGCTCGGGCGGCAGTAGTCGGCGAAGACGAGGAACGTGGCGCCGCTGGCGAGGAAGAGACCGTCGTAGGCGATGCCGTTGCAGATGGCGCCCATGGCGTGCTCGCGGATGCCGAACCAGATGTTGCGGCCCGTCGGATTCGCAGCGGAGAAGTCGCCGCCGTCCTTGATGTAGTTCTTGGTAGAACCGAAGAGGTCGGCGCTGCCGGTGATGATCTGCGGGACGGATTTCGCGAGGTGATTGAGGATTTCGCCGCCGCAGTTGCGCGTGGCGGATTTGCCTTCGGCTGGGTATTCAGGGACGAGCTTGAGGAGGTCTTCGGCTTTCAGACCGCCGGTGCGTGCGGCGCTGAGTTCGGCGGCGAGGGCGGGATTGGCGCCGGCCCACGCGTTGAACGTCTGCTGCCATGCGGTGTGAGCGGCGGCGCGTTTGGCCTTCAGGTCGGCGAAGTAGGCGCGGACGTCATCGCTGACATAAAAATGGGTGCCTTCGGGGATGCCGAGGGCGGCCTTCGCGGCGTCGGTGAACTTCGCGCCGCCTTCGCCGTGGCCCTTGGCGGTACCGGCGACTTCCGGGATGCCTTTGGCGATGATGGTTTTGGCGATGATGAGTTTCGGCTTGCCGTTGTTGTTCGCCTTGGCGGTGGCGACGGCGGCGGCGATGGCGTTTAGGTCATGGCCATCGATGGTGACGACGTCCCAGCCGAGGGCTTCGTAGAGCGCGTGGGTGTTTTCGCTCTGAGTGACCTTCGCCATGGCGTCGAGCGTGACGTCGTTGCTGTCGAAGATGAGAATGAGGTTATCGAGCCCGTTGTGGGCGGCGAAGGCGACGGCTTCGCGGGCGACGCCTTCCTGGAGACAGCCGTCACCGGCGAGCGCGATGACGTGGTTGTCGATGATGGTGTGCTCCGCCGTGTTGTATTTGGCCGCGGCCATTTTCCCGCTGAGGGCATAACCGACGGCATTGCCGACGCCCTGACCGAGCGGGCCGGTCGTGGATTCGACGCCTTCGGTTTCGTGGAATTCCGGGTGGCCAGGGGTGAGCGAGTGGAGCACGCGGAAATTCTTCACTTCTTCGAGCGAAAGACTGTACCCGGAGAGGTGGAGCCACGAATAGATGAACATGGAACCGTGACCGGCGCTCAGAACGAAGCGGTCGCGATTGAGCCAGCGGCTGTCGGCCGGGTCGCACTGGAGGGATTCGCCGAAGAGGACTGCCCCGACTTCGGCGGCCCCGAGCGGGAGCCCGAGGTGACCGGACGAGCACTTGTGGACGGCGTCCATGGCGAGACCACGGGCTTCATTGGCGGCTTTGGCGAGGATGGCGTTGTTCATGGGACGTTGGAAAGTGGACGTTGGAAAATGTAGCTGAAAAGCGATGGATCGGGTCGGGAAAGTACAGACGGAAAGTCGGTCTCCGGAGAAACGCCCCCGGAAGGAAAGCGTCCCAGCCTTAGGGAGCGGCGCAAGCTGACGCAAGGGGAATGCGCGGGCGGCGGCGACGGGTCAGGCGCTTGTGAAAAATTTCACAAATTGGCCTTGCCGCTCCCGAGGCGGGGAGGGATACGTTGAGTTCCCCGATGCCGGGTCAACCTGTGCCATGACCATTCCGCCCGAGCTGCTCGCCAGAATCGACGAAGCCATCACGCATTACCCTGTGTCGAAGCGCAGCGCGGTGCTGCCGGTTCTGCACCTGCTGCAGCATCATTTCGGGTTCATCCAAGAGGAAGCGATTCCGTGGGTGGCTCAGAAGCTGGGGCTGGAGAACATCCAAGTGGCGGAAGTGGTGACCTTTTATCCGGGGTTCCGGCAATCCGCTCCCGGGAAGTATCACATCCGGGTCTGCCGGACGCTTTCCTGCGCCATGGCGGGCAGCGCGGAACTGATGGAGAAGCTCTGCGAACACGCGGGCATCGACCGTTCCCACACGGACCACCATCACCCGATCGCGGTGAGCAAGGACGGGAAGTTCTCGATCGAGTTTGCGGAATGTCTGGCCTCGTGCGGGTTCGGACCGGTCTGCATGGTGAACGATGATTTCCATGAGGCGATCACGCCGGAGAATGCGGCGGCGCTGCTGGATCGGTACCGGGCGAAGGCCTGAGGGCGGCGCGCCAGAAGGCGGAAGCCGGGCGGAATCGGCACGGCCGTGAGGATGGCGGCGGCCATGGGTTTCCGGTGGACACCGGGCGGTGCGGCTCTTAGTGCCGGATTTTCCAAACCTTCAACACGCCACCCCTGCCTGCCAAATGAGCCTTGCTGACTTCGGATTGATCGGACTTGCCGTGATGGGACAGAATCTTGTCCTCAACGTCGAGAGCCGCGGATTCACTGTAGCGGTCTTCAACCGCACCACATCGGTGACGGATGAATTCGTCGCCAAGCACCCCGGCAAAAAGCTGATCGGGGCCAAGACCCTTGAGGAATTCGTGCAGAGCCTCAAGCGCCCGCGGAAGATTCAGATCATGGTGAAGAGCAACGCCGTGGGTGCCGCCGACCGGGACGCGGTGGATGCAGTCATCGAACAGCTCATTCCGTTACTGGAGCCGGACGACATCATCATCGACGGCGGCAATTCGTTTTATCTGGCGACCGAACGGCGCGATGCCTACCTGGCGTCGAAAGGCCTGCGCTTCATCGGAGCCGGGGTGAGCGGCGGAGAAGAAGGCGCGCGCAAGGGCCCGAGCATCATGCCCGGCGGACCGGCGAGCACATGGGAAGTCATGAAGCCGATCTTCGAGAGCATCGCGGCGAAGGTGGACGGCGAGCCTTGTGTGATTCACATCGGGCCGGGCGGGGCCGGGCATTATGTGAAGATGATTCACAACGGGATCGAGTACGGCGACATGCAGCTGATCTGCGAAGCGTATAACATTTTCAAGCACGCCGGGTTCACGACGGACGAGATGGCGGCGGTGTTCAATCAGTGGAATGAAGGCGACCTCCAGTCCTATCTGATTCAGATCACCGGCAAGGCGCTCGAGCAGAAGGATCCCGAAACCGGCAAATCCGTGGTGGAACTGATCGTGGACAAGGCCGGACAGAAAGGCACGGGTCAATGGACCCTGCTCAACGCGGCCGAGAACGCGGTCGTCATCAGCACGATCAATGCGGCGGTCGAAGCGCGGATTCTTTCGAGCCAGCGGCAGCAGCGGCTGGCGGCGAGCACCGAGCTGCAGGGCCCGGCGGTGAGCCTCGGCAGCGACAAGGCCGCCCTCGTCCAGAAGGTCCACGACGCGCTCTACGCGTCGAAGATCATCAGTTATGCTCAGGGGCTGGACCTGATCAAGACGACCGGTGAGAAGAAGCAATGGGGCCTCGATCTCGGGCGCATCGCGGCGATCTGGCGCGGCGGCTGCATCATCCGGGCGCGCTTCCTCAACCGCATCACGGATGCCTACCGCGGAAATCCGACGCTGGTGAATCTGATGCTGGATCCATTCTTCAAGGACGTGCTCAACAAGACCCAGCAGCACTGGCGCGAGGTGGTCTCGCTGGCCACGCTCAACGGCATTCCGGTGCCGGCCTTCAGCGCGAGCCTCGGCTATTACGACAGCTACCGCGCGGCAAGGCTGCCGGCAAATCTGCTCCAGGCGCAGCGCGACTTCTTCGGGGCGCACACCTATGAACGCCTCGACAAGCCAGCGGGTGAATTCTTCCACACCGACTGGCCGGAAGTGATCGGCTGAGAAGCCAGACAGTTAGGATCTTGCGACGGGCGGCTGGGGCGACTCAGCCGCCTGTTCCGTGTCCGCTAGGATCAGCTGGAACTGCTGGCGACCTGTTCGGGGAACGGGCAGCGGGCGCAGTCGCTGGCGTCCTGCATGCAGAAGTCGTCATAGATCTGGAGAAGCGCCTGCTGCTGCCAGAGCCTTGTGATCGCGGCGCTCGTGGCGTCTTCCGAGCCGAAGAGTCGGAGGCCGGCGCGGCGCAGCCGTTCGCTGACTGGCGCGGCGGGAATCCTGACATAATCTTCCCAGAGCTCCGGGCGTTCGGACAGGAGGATGGGGAAGCATAGATTGGCCATGCATTCGGCGGCGCGGCTGCGGCCGATGAGCGCGAGCGGTCGGCTGGCCTGAGCGGACGCCAGGGTGTAATGGCTGCACCAGTAGGGATGCTCGAGACTGGCAAGCAGCGCTATCGCTTTCCGGGAATCGAAGGCGGCCGGGCTGAGGAACGGGCGGATCCGGCGCCATGACGCGGCGACAACGGCAAGGGCAGCCGTCCGGCGCTGCGGATGGTTGGTAGGTCGCGTTCCGGAGAGCGTCCATGTGATCGGAGCATGCGGTTCGCCAGGCGCGAACTCGGCCCGGTAGCGCCACCATGATTCCCAGAGCCCGCGCAGGTACTGGCGGGTCGGCTCGTCACCATGCGAGAGGGCCGAGCCGTCGAGGAACCCCGCGACGCCGAAGAGGATGGCTTCGGCGTCGGAAAGCCGTTTCTGGAGCCAGCGCAGCGGGAGCCGCTGGCTGAGCACAGTCATCGGAAGCTGATTGCGGGCGTAGCCGAACGCGTCGGCGAATCCCTGCCACCATGCCTCGTCCTCGCCGTGCACGGAGGCGACCCGCTGCCAACGGCGGGCCTTGCGGTCCATGCGGTAGCGGGCGGCGTCTTCCATGAAGGTAAGCCAGTCATCGGGCGGAAGCTGCCGGATGGCAGGCAGACAACGACCCGGGCGCGCGGGCGGAATGGAGACGGCTCCGGGCGGCACGGAACCAGGATCGAGGCGCACCTGCGGGATTTCGCGGTGGGCGGCCGTGCGGGTGAAGCGGGTGCCGTTAGTGCCAACGAAGAGATAGAGATGCAGGACGACATCCTCGTAGGCCGGATTGCCAGCATGGCCGTGGCCTTCCCAGTCGGCGGCGTCGAGATCGAGTTCGATGCTGCCCTTGCGGAGCACGCCGTCGATTTCGACGGCACAGTCGCGGAAGTCCGGCCCGGCCCCGTGATTCCACCAGCCGAACTGGACGATGCGGACCGCCTGACCGTTAGTAGAGGTGAAATCGCGGCCGAAGTGGCCCGCGAACCAGCGGCTCTGCCACGCGAGTTCCGAGCCTTGCGGGACGGACGAACATTCAGGAAACAGGTCTGTTCCCTCGCGCAGCCGGGCGGCGGCGAAGCTGGAAGCGCGGCGGTCCGCGTAACGCTGCGCGGAGGCGGTCACGGCTGTTCGCGGAGCTGTTTCAGGTAGATGCGGGCGGCCTCGGATTCCGGGGTGCGTGCGAATTTCGTGGCGGCCTCCTCGAGGACCTTGGCGGCGGCCTTGGTGTCGCCGTCGCGGCGCAGAGCATCGGCGCGGGTCAGGACGATGCGGAGTTGGTCTGCGGGGTCCTTGTAGGCGCCTTCGGCGAGCTTGAGCCACGGGGCGGCCTCGCGCGCGGCCGAGCCGGGCTTGCCGGTCTGGACGCGGGCGGAGAGAAACTCGTAGATGGAACCGCTTTTGAGGCTGGAGCCGGCCTCCTGGAGATTCTTGATGAGAGCGTCGCGGTCGCC
>JAIXPK010000029.1 GCA_027486335.1 Verrucomicrobiaceae bacterium
GAGGTTTTCGTGGGCGAAGCGCGAGTTGGTGCGCATGGTTTTGTCCGGGCCGACGAGGTAGGTTTCGCCGGAGTCGCCGAGGCCTTCCTCGCGCCACTGGAAGTTGCCGGTGGCGACGTTGTTGAATTCGTCGATGGGGAACTGGAGGAGCATGATGCCGGACATGCTGGGGCCGTCGAAGACCGGGCTCATGATGAAGCCCATGGGGAGGCCGAGGCTGGGGCGGTAGGGTTCGAAGTCGGCGAGTTTGAAGCTGTCGCGGTCGCGGGCGGTGCGCATGGCGCGGACGGCTGCGCCCATGCGGGTGTCGGCGTAGGGGCCGTCTTCGATGCTGGTGGCGAACTCGGTGGTTTTCTGATAGGTGTAGATGAGATTGAGGGAGGAGGCGTCGACGATCATGACGTCTTCGAAGCCGAAGATGCGGGCGGCTCTGGTGAAGAACATCTGGAGCTTCGCGTGGGTGGCGGCGAAGGAGGATTTGTCGCCTGGGGCGGAGATGAGCTCCTGTTTTTTCTGATAGGGGTGAGGGTTGGCGGCGATGTAGTGGTACTGGAGGTAGCGGGAGACCGGGTCTGTGGGGATGTATTGTTCCGGGACGGGGGTGCCTTCGGTGTGTTTGGCGAGGGCGGGGATGAATTCGGAGCGGTAGAAGGCGTCGAGTTTCTCGTTTTCCTGAGGGGAGAGGGAGAGGGACTTGAGGGAGTCCCATGAGTTGTGGATGCTGCGGGTGCTCTCGATGACGATCTGGCTGTCGGACATGGCGATGATCTGATCGCGAAGGGATTCGAGCCGGGTGCGGAGGGCGGTGGATTTGGAGACTCGGATGCCGTTGAGCTGGTTGCGGACCCCCTGGATGAGGGCGGCTTTGCCTGAGGCGTAGCTGATCCATGCCATGGCTCCGATGGAGGCGAGGCTGACTGCGAGGAGCAGCAGGATCATTTTTGACTGGATGGAGAGTCTACCGAGGCCGGGCATGGGAGAGAGAGGCGGTTGGAGGTGTCAGGTTTTCAATGAACCTGAGGCGAGGAGAGGTCAAGGCTTGAGGCTGTGTTTGAAAGAGCAGGAGGCTGTCCCGGGATTGGGAAGAGGGACTACGGAAGCACGGTGGAAGGTGCTTTGCGGCTTGTTGGGAGAGGGGGCGGGTAGGCGCACTCCGTGCGCAGAGAGAGCTGTGATGCTCCCAGCAGTCCAGAGCCTGCGGCGCGCTGGTTCGGAGGGGTCTTGTGGGGAGAGGCGCGAGTACGGAGCCTCGCGTGCCCGGGCGTGTTGGGAGACAAGGCCGGGACGGCCTGCTACGGTGGCATGGGCTGATGGCGGGGATTTCTCAGGGAGTGCCGAGGCGGAGGCGGGAGGGGTGGGAGTAGAGATTGGCGCGGTGGTTGCGGAGGAAGCCGACGAGGGTGATGCCTGCGGATTCGGCGAGGGAGACGGCGAGACTGCTGGGGGCACCGATAGAGGCGACGATGGGGATGCGGGCGGCGAGGGCTTTCTGGATGAGTTCGAAGGAAGCGCGGCCGCTGAGGAGGAGGATGGAGTTGGAGAGTGGCCAGCGGTTGGAGAGGAGGGCGGCACCGGAGATTTTGTCGACGGCGTTGTGACGGCCGACGTCTTCTTCGAGGGCGAGGAGGATGCCGGAGGTGTCGAAGAGGGCGGCGGCGTGCTGGCCGCCGGTCTGGGAGAAGGCGGCTTGGGCGGCGCGTTGTTTTTCGGGGAGGGAGAAGAGGATGGCGGCGTCGACGAGCGGGGAGGGGTCGACGGGGAGGGGAGGGTGGACGGCGAGGGCGGCGTCCATGCTGGTTTTGCCGCAGATGCCGCAACTGGAGGCGGTGAAGACGTGGCGGGTGAGTCGGTCGAAGTCGATTTTGTCTGGGGAGGAGACGAGGACATCGACGACGCTGGCTCCCTGGGTGGCGGAGGGGCAGAGGGAGACCTCGAAGAGATCGGCCGGTGAGGTGATGACCCCTTCGGAGAGGAGGAAGCCGGCGGCGAGTTCGCGGTCGCGGCCGGGGCTGCGCATGATGACGGCGATGGAGCGGCCGTCGACGCGGATTTCGAGTGGGGCTTCGACGGCGACGGCGTCTGGGAGTGGGTCGGCTAGGGAGACGTGGCCGTTTTGGGACACGAGGGAGCGGACCGGCAGGGAGACGACCGGGAGGTCTGGGTCACCGTTCATGGGAGCGGTGACGGTGCGGCCCGAGTTTCAGATGGCATCTTCTGGATTTTTGGGAAAATGAAGATTGAGCTGGTTTGCCTAGTCGGAGACAAGGCCGGGACGGCCTTGCTACAATTGCGGGGTGCGAGGTGGTTGGCTCAGTCGGAGACAAGGCCGGGACGGCCTTGCTACAATTGCGGGGTGCGAGGTGGTTGGCTCAGTCTGAGACAAGGCCGGGACGGCCTTGCTACGGCGCGGTGCGCGGGAGCGCGGATCAGCGTTGATCGATCGGAGTGATCGGCTGAGGAGGGACTGGGCCGGTGTATTCGGTGAGCGGGCGGTAGAGCCGGTTGTCTTCGAGTTGTTCGAGGACCTGGGCGGTCCAGCCGGCGGCGCGGCTGATGGCGAAGATGGGGGTGAAGAGGTCGGTGGGGATACCGAGGCTGTAATAGACCGTGGCGCTGTAGAAGTCGACGTTGGCGTTGAGGCCTTTGCGTTCGCGCATGATCTGAGCGATGCGTTCGCTCATGCGGATCCACTTGGGTTCGCCGAGTTCCTGGGTGAGCTGGATGGCCATTTTCTGGAGGTGCGGGGCGCGCGGGTCGAGGACCTTGTAGACGCGGTGGCCGATGCCCATGATTTTTTCCTTTTTGACGAGCCGTTCTTCGACCCATGCGTCGACCTTGTCTTCGTCGCCGATTTCCTGGAGCATGTGGATGACGCCCTCGTTGGCACCGCCGTGGAGGGGGCCTTTGAGGGTTCCGACGGCGCTGGTGATGGCGGAGTACATGTCGCTGAGGGTGGCGACGGTGACGCGGGCGGAGAACGTACTGGCGTTCATGCCGTGGTCGGCGTGGAGAATGTAGGCGACGTCGAGCGTGCGGGTGGCTTCTGCGCCGGGTTCTTTGCCGGTGATGAGCCAGAGGAAGCTGCCGGCCTCGCTGAGGTCGGAGCGGATTGGAGGCATCGGTTGGCCGGTCCGGTGGTTGTGGTAGGCGGCGATGATGAGGGGGACCTGGGCGCAGATGGCGAGGGCGCGTTCCTCGTTGAGGGCGCGGTTCTGGTCATCGCCGCGGCGGTCGAGGACGCCGAGAAGGGAGACCCCGGTGCGGAGGACGTTCATGGGGGAAGCGTCCTTGGGGAGGGAGTTGATGAAGCTGGTGACTTCCGCTGGGAGGTGGCGGTGGGAGCGGAGTTTGTCGGTGAAGGCGGCGAGTTCCGAGCGATTGGGGAGCTTGCTGTTGTGGAGGAGGTAGACGACTTCCTCGAAGGTACAATTGGCGACGAGATCGTCGATGGAGTAGCCGAGGTAGCAGAGCTTGCCGTTGGCTCCGTCGACATCGCTGAGACGGGATTCATTAGCGACGACACCTTCGAGACCTTTAGCGACCATGGACATAAAATTGGTGAGGAACGGGGTTTTGGGAGAAATACTTGGTGAGTGCTTAGAGCGGCGCGCGTGGGCGCTCAAAGGATTTTTTCCGATTTGGTGGATTCCGGGGTGGAATCGGGCACAAAACCTACGTTTCCGGGAGCAGGAAGGTCGTTGGATTCGTGAGCGTGAGGTGAGGAGTGGGGTGCGAGGAGGGCGAGATGGGCCTGGGAGGCGAGGGAAAGGGGTTCGGCGTCGATGGGGATGATGATGGCTTCGGTGGGGGACGGGGGTTCGAGCGTCGCGAACTGGGAGGTGAGGAGGTCTGGAGGCATGAAGTGGCCGGAGCGAGCGGCGAGCCGGGAGGCGATCAGTTCCTTGGAGCCGTGGAGGAAGACGATGCGGACGTCGGGGCCGGTGCCTGCGGTGAGGAGGTGGCGGTAGGAGGCTTTGAGTGCGGAGCAGGCGAGGACCGTGGTGCGGCCTTGGGGGGTGGAGTCGATGACTTGGGAGCGGAGGTGCTGGAGCCACGGGAGGCGATCGGCGTCGGTGAGCGGGATTCTTGCGGCCATTTTGGCTTTGTTCTCCGGGGGGTGGAGGTCGTCGGCGTCGACGAAGGAAGCGTTGAGGAGATTGGCGAGGAGGAGGCCGACGGTGGATTTGCCGGAGCCGGAGACGCCCATGACGATGACGACGCGAGGGGAGGGGGGCTGCATATTAGTATCAGTGATTGCGTTTGGTTCCTGGCGGAAGGACGGTGAATGCGGTATCGTCAATTGATAAACCCCTCCCTGTCATGTCCACCACGATTTCCCCTGAAGAGCAGCATGAAAAAGTACGCACCGTAGTTTTTGCGACGGCGCAGGCCGCGGCGGAGGCACTGGCGCGGGAGGTGCGGGTGATTATTGAGGAGAAGAATGCGGCTGGGAAGCCTGCGGTGCTGGGGTTGGCGACGGGGTCGACGCCGGTGCCATTCTACCGGGAGCTGATCCGGATGCACCGGGAGGAAGGGTTGTCGTTTCAGAACGTGGTGACGTTCAATCTGGATGAGTACTACGGGCTGACGCGGGAGCACCGGGAGAGCTATTTCCGGTTCATGAAGGAGCAGTTGTTTGATCACATCGACATCCCTGCGGAGAATGTGAATCTGCCGGATGGGACGGTGCCGCTGGATGGGGTGTTTGATCATTGTGCGGCGTACGAGCAGCGGATTGCGGATGCGGGCGGGGTGGATCTGCAGATTCTGGGGATTGGGCGGACCGGGCACATTGGGTTCAATGAGCCTGGGTCGTCGCGTGATTCGCTGACGCGGCTGGTGCCATTGGACCGGGTGACGCGTCAGGATGCGGCGTCGGATTTTCTTGGGGAGGAGAACGTGCCGCGGTTTGCGATCACGATGGGGGTGGGGACGATTCTGCGGGCGCGGCGATTGGTGCTGATGGCGTGGGGTGAGAACAAGGCGGAGATTGTGGCGCGGGCGGTGGAGGGACCGGAGACGGAGGCGGTGTCGGCGTCATTCTTGCAGGGGCATGGAGCGGCGCGGTTTTTCCTTGATCGTGCGGCGTCGAATGGGTTGACGCGGGTGAAGCTGCCGTGGCTGGTGGGACGGGCGCAATGGACCCCGCAGGAGACGCGTCGGGCGGTGTGCTGGCTGGCGTTGCGGGATCGGAAGCCGATTCTGAAGCTGGTGGATGAAGAGTATAACGAGAACGGGATGGGTGAGTTGCTGACGCGGGCGGGTGGCGGGTATGAGTTGAACATTGAGATTTTCTACCGTCAGCAGCGGACGATCACGGGATGGCCTGGAGGGAAGCCGGGGACGGAAGCAGATTCGCGGCCGGAGCGACCGACGCCGCATCCGAAGACGTGTGTGGTGTTTTCGCCGGAGCCTCAGGATGACGTGATGGGGATGGGCGGGACGATTGAGCGGTTAGTGCTGCAGGGGCACACGGTGCATGTGGTGCACATGACGAGCGGGGATCTGCGGGTGAATGACGGGGAGGCGCTGCGATTTGCGAGGGTGCTGCAGGAGACCTCGGAGCTGGATCCGGCGCGATGGGCGGAGGCGGATCGATATGCTAGCGGGGTGATTGAGGAGATCGCGGCGAAAGGACCGTTCGGTGATCCGCCGCGGCGGTTGCGGGATTTGAAGAGCCTGATCCGGCGGGGTGAGGCGCGGGATGCGGCGGCGGCGCTAGGGGTGCCGGCGAGTCGCGTGCATTTTCTGGATTTGCCGTTTTATGCGGAGGGCAGGTACCGGCAGTTCCGGGCTGGGGCGAAGGATGCGGCGCGGGTGGGCGCGCTGCTGGACCGGTTGCAGCCGCACCAGGTGTATATCACGGGGGATCTAGCGGATCCGAGCAGTGTGCAGGGTGTGGCGTTCACGGCGTTCCGGCAGGCCTGGAACGAGCGGGAGAAGGCGGTGTGGCGGCCGCATTGCCGCGTGTGGCTGTATCGCGGGCACCAGAAGGAATTTCAGCCGCATGAGATTCAGATGGCGATTCCGATGAGTCCTGATCAGCTGGCGAAGAAGGTGGCGGCGATGCAGCGGTATCAGTCGCATAACCTGCCTGACTTGCTGAGTGGTGACCGGAACCGGGAGACGGCGAGGTTGTATGATCAGCTGGGGATGGCGGAGTATGAGGCGATCGAGGCGTTCCGGTCGTGGCAGGCGTGAGGGGGGTGAGTTGAGGTTCTAATAACGAAAGCGGCCTGCCGCCGAGCGCTGGGGAGCGACTTGGCGGCAGGCCGTGGTTGCGTTGGGGAAGTGTGGATTATTCCTCTTCGACTCTGAAGGAGGCTTTGGGGCCGATGATGGTGGTGGCGTTGATTATGAATTTGGGATGTCGGAGAGATGGGATTGCGGTGGCGCGGGGTGGCGGGAGGTGGCAGAGGTGGGGATGAGTTCTGCTGCGCGCGATTGCCATCTGGTGTTGTTTGATGACGAGTGTCCGTTGTGCACGTTCCAGATGAAGACGCTGACGTGGCTGGACTGGTTTGGGGTGCTGCGGTTTCTGCCGGTTTCACAGCCGGAGGCGCGGGCGGCGGCTCCGGGGATTGGGAGAGAGGATCTGCTGGAGGCGATCCATTGTGTGGCGCGAGACGGGAAGATTCACCGCGGGGCGAGGTGCATCCGGTTTGTGGGGATGCGGTTGCCGTTGCTGGTGCCGGTGGCGCTGGTGCTGTGGGTGCCTGGGGTGATTCAGGTGGCGGAGGTGGTGTATCGATGGATCAGCCGGAACCGGCTTCTGCTGAGCCGGGTGTTTGGGTGCAAGGGGGCGTGTGCGATTATGCCGGAGCGGCGGCGGGAAGTGAGAAGTGAGAAGTGAGAAGTGGGAAGTGAGAAGTGAGAAGTTAGAAGTTAGAAGTTAGAAGTGGGAAGCGGGAAGCGGGAAGTGGGAAGTGGGAAGGGGGGCGTGTTGGGAGAGGGCTGGCAGGCGCACTCCGTGCGCAGAAAGAGCTGTAATTCTGACAGCAGTCCAGAGCCGGAGGCTAGCTGGTTCGGAGGGGGCTTGTGAGGAGAGGGGGGTCAGGGGCGGTTGTTGTTGGGTTGGGGGCGGGGTTGCTGGGGTTGATCGTTGCGGCGGCGGCGGCGGATTTCTTCCCAGCGTTTGCGTTGGGGGTCGGCGAGTTGGCGTTCGACGGCGCGGTCGGATTCGATCATGCGCTGGCGGAGGTCTTTGCGGAGTTTCTCGCGCAGGCGCTGGATGTCTTCGTGGGTGCGGGCGAGGATGGCGTTGACTTCGCGGGACTGGTCAGGGGAGAGATCGACTTGCTTGCGGAGGTTGTCGGTCATTTTGGCGGCCCATTCCTGATTCTCGCTGGGCGGGGCTGGGGTGACCTGACGAACGACGGCGAGACGGCCGCGGATGATCTGGGCGGTGACGAGCGTGCCGGCGAGGGCTCCGAGGCCGAAGATGGCGAGGGTGAGGACCGCTGTTTTCCA
>JAIXPK010000011.1 GCA_027486335.1 Verrucomicrobiaceae bacterium
CGGGGGATGCCTTTTTCTCTTTCGTAGAAATCGAAGACGGCCAGGAGTTCGCTGGTCATAAAAGTGGATGCGGTGTAAAAACAAAAAAACGGGAATCACTTCCCGCTTTTCTTCGGATGGGCACTCTAATGGTGTTTTGATGTCCGTCAACCCGGGACTGAGTTTGATAAGGGGTCGAGGGCAGGGGGAGCGTGGTGAGGGAGGGAGAGGAGTGGGTTCATGAGGCGGTGCAGGGGAGTACCTCAACCCAATTCCCTGCACCGCCTCAATCCCTCAACGCAACAGCGAGAAAACTCGCTGAGCTGGGAATATCTTGGCAATGGGCGGCTGGGATTCAATTAGAATTTCAGAATATTTTCGAGTTCCTGAATATCGGTGAATCAGGAGCGTGAGCGTGGGCCCCATGCGGGGCGGGGGAAGGAGAGGCGGAATTCTGCGCCGCCGAGGGGTGATCGGCCGGCGTTGAGGGAGCCGCCGTGGTTTTCGATGGTGGTGGCGACGATGAAGAGGCCGACGCCTGAGCCTTGAGGTTTGGTGGTGTGGAGGGGGATATTGTCGAGGAGGGAGTCGTCGAGGCCTGGGCCGCTGTCGCCGATGACGAGATTGATGGAGTCGGCCATGGGGATGAGTTCGATGGCGATGCGGCGGGAGGGTGCGGCGTGGGTGGTGATGGCGTCGACGGCGTTGCGGATGAGGTTGCCGATGGCGACCTGGAGCTGGGCTTCGTCGCCGGCGATGCGGCAGGGGGAGTCTCCGAAGTGGTGGCCGGGGCCGCCTGAGAGGGAGACCTCGATGTGGTGGTCGGCGAGGAGGTTTTTGTTGTAGAGGAGAGCGGTGTGGATGACGCCGGAGAGTTCGACGGGTTCGAGGGTGGTCTGGACGTTGCGGAGGAGACTGCGCATTTTTTCGATGGTGGTGACCATGCGTGCGCCTTCTGCGGCCATGTCAGCGAGGTGGGTGCGGAGTTTCTCAGAATCTGCGGCGGCGCTGTCGAAAGTGGCGAGCGCGAGCTGCGTGTGCATGAGGATGGTGCTGAGCGGCTGGTTGATTTCGTGGGCGACGGCGGCGGCGGCGAGGCTGGTGCGGAGTTTTTTTTCGAGGAGGAGGCGGCGGCGTTCGTCGGCCTGGCGTTCGCGTTCTGCGGATTCGGTGAGTTCGCGTTCTGCTTTGCGGCGGTCGGTGACGTCCTGGGCGGTGACGGTGATGATGTCGTCGAAGATGACGCCAGAGAAGACGATGTCGCGGATGGAGCCGTCTTTGCAGACGACTGGGTACTCGAGTGGGCCGACCATGCCGCCGTGGTCGAGGGCGTGGGCGATGCTGGCGTTCCAGCGTTCGAAGACGTAGTTGCGGAAGGCTTCATCCGGGTAGGCGAGGATGGACCATGCGCGGACGTCGGGAAGTTCTTCGGGGGAGTAGCCGAAGGTGGAGATGAAGGCCTTGTTGCTGGTGAGGATGGTGCCGAATTCCTGGGTGGAGCAGACGCCGATGGGGATGGGGAGTTCGTCGATGATGCGGGCGAGGCGTGTTTCGCTTTGTTCGAGTTTGATTTGAGCGAGTTTGCGTTCGGTGATATCGAAGCAGACGCCTGTGAGTTTGAGGAGTTCGCCGTTGGGGCCGCGGCCGGCGACGGAGATGGCGCTGACGTGGCGGATTTCGCCGTTTGGTCTTTTGATGCGGTATTCCTGTTCACTGCGATCGCCGACGGCCATGGAGCGGAGGACGTCTTCGCGGACGCGTTCGAGGTCATCTTTGTGGACGTAGTCGTCCCAGACGCCGGTGAATTCGTCTTCTTTGAGGCCGAAGAGGGCGAGCATGGCGACGTCCCAGTCCTGGCGGTTTTCTTTGAAGTCGTATTCCCAGAAGCCGACGCCGGCGGTGAGGGCGGCGACGCTCATTTTGCGGGCTGACTGGGCGACGGCTTCTTCTGCGGCTTTGTGGCTGGTGATGTCGATGACGACGCCTTCCCAGACGACGGTGACGCCGTCGTCGCGTTCGCGTGGGGAGGCTTCTGCGGAGAACCAGCGGGTGGCGCCGTTGACGATGGCGCGGCCGGTCCAGTGGAAGGGTGCGTGGTTGGTGAAGGCGAGAGCGCTGCGGGCGAGGACATCGGCGACCTCGTCTGGGTGGACGGAATGGAAGATGGCGTCCGGGTCGGCGAGGACGGAGTCTCTGTCGGCATTGAGCATGGCGAGGAGGCCGCTGCTGACGAAGGTGAAGGCGGCGCAGCCGTCGGGTTTCCGTTCGAGCACGAAAGTGCCGACGGGGATGCGTTCCATCATTTCGAAGACGACCTGTTCCTGGCTGAGGGCCGAGGTGGCCGAGGCGGAGGAGGGGAGTCCCTGCATGGGGAGGGGTGCGGGGAAGGTTGCCGGGTCAGGAGGGCTGACTGGGCATGGATTCGAGGTTGGTGCGGATGTGGACGCTGGCTGCCTGGACGAGGTCTGCGCCGGAGATGCCGAGTTTTGCGCCGATGTTGCGTCGGTGGGTGTCGACGGTGAAGGCGGAGATGCCTAGATGAGCGGCGACGGCCTTGCTGGGCATGCCCTGGCCGATGCAGCGGAAGATTTCGAGTTCGCGTTCGGTGAGGATGGCGGAGGGATCTTCGGAGAGGTTTGGGGGTTTGACGCGGCCGAAGGATTCGAACATTTCGGTGATTTCGCGGCCGAGAGTCTGGTAGGCGTTGGTTTTATCGACGACGGCGCGGACGCAGTGGCGCTGTTCAGCGGTGAGGACGAGGGAACTGGCTTCGCCGGAGAGGACGATGACTTTGACGGAGGGTTGGTTGGCGGCGAGGTCGGCGAGGATTTCGAGGCCGCTGCCGTCCGGGAGGGTGATGTCGAGGATGACGAGGTCTGGCTTGAGACGGCGGCAGGCGTTGAGGCCATCGGCGACGTTGTGAGCTGCGGCGACGATGTCGAGGCCGCGGATGGTGCGCAAGACGCCTGCGAGCAACTGAGCGAACATCAGTTGGTCCTCGATGATCAGGCAGCGGAGGCTCATGGGGGTGGTTGGAGCGGTGGATTTCCACCATGACGGACGTTTTCCCTGAACGGGTGACGGGTTGGTGAACCCGGTCAGGGGCGTTCATGATGGGACCTTGTCGGGCACAATCAAGACGAAACCTTGCGGTTGCGGAACGGGGGGGGGGGCGGCGGTGGCGAGGAGAGCGGGGGATGGCTGGAAGCCTTGATATATGGGGATTGGATGAAGCGACGAGGGGTGATGCGGGCGGGGGTGAGCGCGATTGATGTGCTAGGATGCGGCGTGGTGGAGGGGTGGCGCTGCGGGTTTCACCCAATTGTGGGGGATGCAATCACAATACCAAGTTCCAGGTATTGCATAGTGGATCACAGGACCTACTCGATGGCGTATTTGCCAGACACAAATGCTAATTTCGGGCGGGCTGAAAAGCCGCTGACAAAGATTTCAAGATTACAATGAGTTCAATTCGATTTGATTACATCCGGGAGGAGCAGGCGAGCCCGTGGCGCTGGCGGGCGATGCGGCCGTGGGCGGCGGCATTCATGGTGATGGCGGCCATATTTTTTCCGGGGATGACGATGCGGAGTGGTGCTGCGGTGACGATTGTGTGGGATGGGGAAGTGGGGGCGACGGCGCTGCAGAGTGACGGTGTGACTGGGTGGACGTCGCAGTATGTGGTTGATCTGGGTGTGTTCACGAGTGGTTTCACGCCGACGGTGGCGAATCTTGGGGATTGGGGAGCGAACTGGCTGAGCCTTGGGACGACGAATTACAATCCTGCGCCGGGCGGGGATGTGACGTCTGCGAATTTTTCGGGGTCGGTGGTCCTTGAGGACAACAGTCTGTTTGATGCGGGGACGCAGGTGTACATGTGGGTGAGGAACAGCCTGACGATTTCCGGGTATGGGGAATGGATGCTGGTGACGGACGATGCGGCGAGTGCTGGTGACGACTGGCTGATTCCCGACACGACGTTCAGTGATCAGACGACGCCAGCGGTGACATGGAGTATGTTCTGCGAAGCTGGCGAGCAGACGGTGGTGTTCGGGGGGATTGAGAGTGGTGGGACGGGAGGCGAGTGGGATGCTCCGGCGACGGAGTGGTGCTATCAGACGCATTTTGTGCCTGAACCTGCGGGGACGATGGCCCTGCTGCTGCCGGCGCTGTTCGGGCTTGGCGTGACGCGGCGGCGGGCAATCAACAAACCTGCGGTGGGGTAAGCGACTGGCGCGGGGCGAGTGCGGCGGCGGGAATCCTCGCTGCGGGCACATTGGAACCGCGCTGTGAGAAGGCATCAATGAACAAAGCAATGGCTAGAGCGAAGCAATTTTTCCAACGCGCGGGGGCTCCATGCGGGAGTGTCCGGGCGGAACTTACGAAAGCAGCGATGAAATCAGAGACTATCTTGCGAGCAGGTGGGAATGCACCGGTGGCGGGTCGATTGCGTGGGGGGCGGACCGGGTGGATAATTCCTTTGATTTCCGGGTTGCTTGCGGGTGTGGCGGGGGCGTTGCCGGTGGTGCAGGAGTGGTTTGTGCCGCAGCCTGAGGCGCAACTGAGGCAGGACTACGTGGTGCTGGCTCCGGCAATCAATTCGATAGCGGACACGGTGATTGCGGTGACGGTGCCGATTCCGGGGACGAAGGTGGTATATGACCAGTGGGAGGACGGGTATGAGACTGATCTGGGGAATCCGACGCAGGTGACGACGCAGATCTGGGGTGATGGGAACAATGCGAACGGGAAGCCGCCGGGATTTGCTAATGATCCGTCTTCATTTTCGGCTGGAGCGCTGATCCTGATGAGGAACAACGTGACGCTGCCGCGGAATGCGGCGACGCTGCTGTTTGACGGGCGGGACCGAGTGGGATCGACTTATGGGATTGTGATGACGCGGGCGGCATGGTTTACGAATCCGGGGCCATTGCTGGCGAATTCGGTGGAAGTGCGGCCTGTGGCGGACTGGGGGACCTCGTTTGCCTTGCCGGTGGGTGAGGACATTGTTTTTCCGAGTCCGGCGACGAGTTCGATGTTCGAGCATTGTTCGGCGTACATTCAGGCTGCGGCGAACGGGACGGTGGTGACGATTGATGCGGATGGGCCGGGAGCGGGCGGGTCGATTACAGTGACCTTGAACCAGGGGGAGTCCTATCTGGTGAATTCCGGGATCCGGACTGGGGCGACGATCACGTCGACGAAGGCGATTCAGGTGATTGAATTTTACGGGGATATCGGGGCGAATTACGAGTCCCGCGGGGCGAACATTCCGCCGCTGGCGAAGTGGTCTGACCAGTATTATGCGCCGGTGGGGACGGCGCCGGATGGGGATGACACGTATGTCTATCTTCACAATCCTGACACGTCGGCGATTACGGTGAACTACACGACGCGGGTGGGAACGGGGACGATTTCGGTGCCTGCGCGGGGCAGTTCGCGGTTTCTGATGCCGCTGAATTCTGCGGCGCGGTTTTACAGCAATGGCGGGAAGCCGTTCTGGGGTGTGGGGATGGTGGGAGCGGAGCCGACGGCGAACAACGTGCATGACTGGGGTTATGCGTTTGTGCCGGAGGAGTTTCTGTCGACGGAGATTTCGGTGGGCTGGGGAGCGGGGAGTTCGGACGGGACGCAGAACGGGAATCCTGTGTGGGTGACGTCTGTGGGGGCGACGACGATTTATGTGGATTACAACGGGGATCGGCTGGGACCGCTGACGGATGCGAATGGCGGGAAGTATGATGCAGCGATCACGGTGACCCCGCTGACGGTGACGACGGTGTATGATCCGGACCGTGACCAGAGTTCGATGCGTTTGTATACGCTGGACGGGACGCTGATCACGGGTGCGTGGGGCCAGCAGCCATCGGTGGCGGGTCCGGCGCTGCCGTTTCTTGACCTTGGGAACACCCTGCCGAACTATCCGGTGCCGGTGATCAGCAAAGTGTCGGCGATCGTGGTGGATAATGCGCCGAGCGGGTTGAGCGTGAATGACGTTCTGGAGTATACGATTACGCTTGAGAACAAGAGCCTGTTCTCGCTGACGGCGATTGCGGTGCAGGACACGCTGCCTGCGTCGCTGACTTATGTGAATGCGTCTACGAAGCGGGATGGCAATGCGGTGGCGGATGCCGGGGTGACGAATTTTCCGATGGATGAGAGCGGGTTGTTTGTGCCGATCGTGCCGAGTCGGTCGACGACGGTGATTAAGTTCCGTGCGACGATCAATGCGGCGGGGACGATTACGAACACGGTGACGGTGCCGTCATCGCCGGGGGTGAAGGCGACGGATACGATCAGTGTGCCGACGGTGTCTGGTCCCGTGGCGTGTGCGCTGAAGCTGACGAATGCGTCGGGGACCGAGGTGAATTATGCGCCTGGGGACGGCATCTATGTGACCGTGACGGACGCGGATTCGAACACGAGCGCCACCACGGTGCAGACGATTACGGTATTGGTGTCCAATAGCTCGGTTGATGACCTGGAAACGCTGGTTCTGACGGAGACGGGGGTGAACACGGGGGTTTTCCGGAACACGGCGGCGCTGCCATCGTCGAGTTCGGAGGGGATTGGTCAGGATGACGGGACGCTGATGGTGCAGCCTGGCGATACAATTTCGGCGAGCCATACGGATCCTGTGTTTGGCGACACCTGTCCTGACACGGCGGTGATCACTGGGGCCTCGGGACTGCAGAAGCAACTGTATTTCGAGACGGATGGTGGGGACGGGGACACGACCGGGGCGATGGACCGGGTGGCACCTGGGAGTGAGACGCCGGTGGACACGGTGGCGTCGCAGACGTCGGTGCTGGGGACTGGATCGACTGCGACGATATCGGTGAGCGGGACGACGTCGAGCGGGAGCAGTCCTGCGGGTACTGGGTCGACCAGCCTGACATTTTCGCATACGCCGGGGAGCGGGAGCAATCGGCTGCTGCTGGTGTCGGTGGCGACGGGGAGTCCGGACGGTAGTGCGACGCAGGGTGCGGTGAGCGGCGTGACGTTCAATGGGACGGCGATGACGCTGGTGGGGAGTGCGATCTTGGGAAGTGGAAGTAATACGAATTCTTATATTTACCGGCTGATGGATGCGTCGATTGGGACGACGGGGGCGGCGAACGTGGTGGTGACGTCGACGAGTGCGACGATTGTGGCGTCAGCGACGACGTTTGCGGGGGTGAATCAGACGACGCCGCTGGGGACGTACAGCTCGAATACAGGGAACAGTGATACGCTGACGTTGAGTTCTGCGTATGCGTCAGCGGTGGGAGAGGTGGTGTATTCTGTGGGTAGCATTGAGCAGGGTAATGGTGGCCATACGATGACGGTGGGAGGGTCGCAGACGTTGCTATGGGGGATTGACAACAACCGGTATGTGAATGCGGAGACGAGTACTATGGCAGGAGCGGCGACGGTAACGCCGGGATATACGGCGAGTTCCTCGCGGAGATGGACGATTGGGGTGGTGGGGATCAAGCCGGCGCCGGTGGCAGGCGGGTCCGCGACGTTCACGCAGACGCCTAATTTTGCCGAAGCGTTCACGATGCCTGTGGGTGGGACGGTTGGGGTGACTGCGTTTGTGGATGTGCCTGGTGGGACGCTGGCGGCGACGCCGTCGGTGACTGCTGCGGTGAGGAATGGGGGGACGACGATTGCGACCCTGACGAATCCGACGGCGACGCTGGTGAGTGGCGGGAGCGGGGCGATTACGGCGGTGTCGACGAGCCAGAGCAGCAGCAACAACACGACGAGCCTGAGTTTTGCGCACACGCCGGGGAGCGGGAGCAATCGACTGTTGCTGGTGTCGGTGGGGCTTGGCGCGGTGACGGACACCGGGAATCCACCGTCGATGACTGGGGTGACATTCAACGGGGTGGCGATGACGCTGGTGGATTCGCAGGTTTCGGGATCCGGAGGAGCTAGTGACGACACGATTTCGTACATTTACCGGATGGTGAATCCGCCGGCTGGGCCTGCGAATGTGGTGGTGACGCTGGGTGGGGCGGGTAGCCTTGTGGTGGGAGCGACGACGTTTACGGGGGTGAATCAGACGACGCCACTGGGCACGCCTGTGAAGACGAGCGGGACTGGGGCGACGGCGAGTATGACGGTGAGTTCTGCGACTGGGCAGTTGGTGTACGGGACATCTTCGTGGGATGAGCAGCCGGCGGTGACGGTGCCTGGGGATCAGACGAGTCTGTGGAACATCACTGGTGGAGCGGTTGGTGCGGTGTCGGGAGCGGCGAGTACGGAGCCAGGAGCGGCGTCGGTGACGCATTCGTACACATCGCCGGGGAATTCGCAGGACTGGGCGATGGTGGCGGTGCCGATTCGGCCGGCCTCCGGGAGTGCGGTGTACCGGTTGGAATGGAGTGCGGCGCTGGGCAGTACGGCGAACCTTGCGACGGGAGAAGCGCTGTCGGTCACGGTGGCGAATGCGAGTGCGCCGTCGTTTTCTGTACTGTATGACAGCAGCACGTATCCGTCGGTCCTGACGGTGCCGACGAGCACAGTGATTCACAATGATTCGCTGGGGCTGTACGATGCGCCGTATCCGGGAGGGAATGCGGTGGTGACGCCAGCGCTTGGGCAGACGGTGTATGTGCGGGCGACGGCAGGGGATCCGTTCGGGGCGTATGACATCACGAGCATGGGGCTGGTGATCGACGGGCCTGGGTCGGTTGGAGATGTGACGACGACGCTGACGGCGGCGAACGTGGTGAACACGACGGCTGCGACGAAGACGTATGAGTATGTTTGGGTGACGGGATCGACGCAGGGATCGTTCACGATCACGACGACGGCGAGGGAAGGGTTTGAGAACACGATTTCGGCGACGCGGACGATTTCCGTGCCATTGTCTGGTGGGGATCTGGGGACGCCGAGCGTGACGGAGTTCACGACTGGGCTGAACGGGCCAGGGACGCTGGTGTATGCGGTGGGTGAGTCGGTGTCTGTGCGGGTAACGGACGTGGATCAGAACACTAACACGCTAGTGGCGGAGACGGTGACGGTGGTGATCACGAGCAGCACGGGGGACAGTGAAACGGTGACGCTGACGGAGACTGGGGTGAATACGGGGATTTTTGCGGCGACGATTCCTGCGAGCGGGACGGTGGCGGGGACGGTGAACAACGGGACGCTGTATGCGATCGCGGGGTCGGTGATGAATGTGACGTATGTTGATCCGACGGATCCGCTGGATACGTCCGGGGATTCGGCGTCGATTCCGAGTGCAGTGGCTGGGGTGTCAGTGACGAAGACCCTGCTTTCGCCTGCAGACGGACAGATTGTGATTGGGGAAGCGGCGCAGTTTCGGGTGCGGGTGACGAACAGCGGGAACACTTTGCTGAATACGGTGCAGGTGGTGGATACGTTCCCTGCGGCGCTGGGGTATGTTTCTGCGAGTCCCGCGCCGAACACGGTGACTGGGAGCAGCCTGACGTGGACGAATGTGGGGCCATTGGCGTCGGGTCAGAGTGTGGATCTGATTGTGAATTTCACGGGTGTGTCGGCGGCGAATCCTGCGACGAACATTGTGAACGTGACGACCGGGGGTGGGCCGACGGCGTCTTCGTCGTCGCCGGTGGTGGTGACGCGTCCGGCGGTGACGGTGGTGAAGACGCTGGTGAGTCCGAATCCGGGGCCTGCGAACAAGGGAGACAACGTGGTGTTCAACATCAGTGTGCAGAACACGGGGACGACTGCGCTGACGACGGTGCCGTTGGAGGACACCTTCAGCGGGGCGAATTTCGAGTATGTTTCGGCGACGGTTGCTCCGGACGGTGTTGGTGCGGGGTCGCTGCTGTGGAATGACATTACCGGGGCGGGGAGCCTTGCGGTGAATGCGACGTTTGCGGTGAATGTGACATTGAAGGTGGTGGGGGCGGCGAATCCTGCGACGAACGTTGCGGCGGTGAATTTTGCGGTGGATGCGAATACTGACAGTGTGCCGCCGTCCTCGAGCAGTGCTGGATTGCAGACCCTGTCGGCGACGATTTCTGGATATGTGTATGAGGATATGGGCGTGTCCGGGTTTGGCGGTGGCGATGTGCCGCTGAATGGCGTGGTGGTGAAGCTGTTCAGCGATCCGAACGGGGACGGCGATCCGACTGACGGGACGGTGCAGCAGGTGACGACGACGAATGGGGCTGGCTATTATGAGTTCCTGAACCTTGGTGCGGGGAATTACGTGGTGGTTGAGGAAGACATTCTGAGCTATGTGAGTGTGGCGGATACGGCTGGTGCGAATGACAACCGGATACCGGTGAGTGTTGTGGCGCTGACGTCCTACACGGGGAATAACTTCCTTGATCTCTATATCAACCCTGCGAATTACGGAGCGATCAGCGGTCAGGTGCGGAATGATACGGATGGGGACGGGAGTTTTGCGGATGCTGACAGCGGGTTGGCGGGTGCCGTGCTGACGCTTTACACGGATCCGAATGGGGATGGTGATCCGTCGGACGGACAGGTCTTCGGGGCGTCGGTGACGACGACGGGTACGGGGACGTATTCGTTCTCGACCTTGCCGCCCGGGAATTATGTTGTAGTGGAGACGAATCCCGCGGAGTATTTCAGCACGGCGGACACGGTGAATCCGAATAATGACCGGATTCCGGTGGTAGTGGTGGCGTCGGCGACGGCGTCGGGGAACAACTTCCTTGATTCAGGGAATATTGGGGCGCTTGGGACGATTGGTAACCTGGTGTGGAGCGACGTTAACAATAACGGGCTCTTCGACAGCGGGAGCGAGAGTGGGATTGATGGGGTGGTGGTGCAGTTGTATCAATCTAGCCAGACACCTGGGGTGGGTGTGCCGTACATGACGACGGTGACGAGTGGGGGCGGGGCGTATGGATTTGTGGGGATACCTGCGGGGAGTTACACTCTGTACATTCCGGTATCGAATTTCGGAGTGTTTGGTGCGCTGGCAGGGGCACCGTTGTCGAGCATGGTGACGGTGGCGACGGACAATGGAACGGACAATGACGACAATGGCAGTCAGACGGTGAGTGGCGGTGCGGTTTCGGGTCCGCTGATGGTGCTGAGTGGTGGGGAAACGGACAACACGAAGGACTTCGGGTTTGTGCCGACGTCGAGCCTGGGATCGATCACTGGGGCGGTGCTGGCGGACACGAACAATGACAACACTGGCGACACGGGGATCTCCGGGGTGGTCGTGACGCTGAAGGATGCGAGCGGTGCGGATATTGACAGTAATTTGAGTATGATTGGTGTGCAGCCGACGACGGCGACGACTGCGGTCGATGGGAGTTACAGCTTCACGGGACTGCCGCCGGCGAGTTATCGGGTGGTGGAGGCGCAGCCATCGGGGTATGCGTCGGTGAGTGACAAGGATGGCGGGGATCTGAATGTGATCGGGGACCAGGTGCTGATTGTGGTCAGTGCGGGGGCAGCCAATACCGGGAACAATTTTGTGGAGGAGCAGTACGGCAGCATTTCCGGTGCGGTGTCGCGGGACACGAACAATGATGGGACGGCGGACGCGGTGTTTGCGGGGGTGACGGTCCAATTGTATGCGGACAGCAACAATGATGGAGTGGCGGACAACGCGACGGTGCTGGACACGGCGGTGACGGATGGTGCGGGAGCGTACAGTTTTGTGAGTGTGCTGCCGGGCGGTTATGTGGTGGTGGAGGTGGATCCGGCGGGGTATGCGAGCATTGCGGACGGGGATGCGACGGCTGATGCACCGGGGTCGCCTGCAGATCCTGCGAATGTGAGTCAGACTGACAGCCTTGTGCCGGTGAATCTGGCGGCAGGTGAGACGGACAGCGGCAACAATTTCGTGGACCGCGGGACGGGATCGATTGGTGACTATGTGTGGATGGACCGTGATGGCGATGGGGTGCAGGAAGCGGGAGAGCCGCCGCTGGCTGGAGTGAGGGTGTACATTGATGCGAACGGGAGCCAGACGTATGATGTTGGTGAGAATGCGGCGGTGACGAGCGGAGTTGGAGCCTATCTGATTTCCGGCCTTGTTCCGGGGACTTATGTGGTGAGGGTGGACACGACGACGCTTCCTGGTGGGGCGGTGGCGACGCTGGACCGTGACGGGGCGGGGAGTGCGCACGTTACGAGTGTGGTGGTGACGGCGGGGCAGAGTGTGGCTGATGCGGACTTCGGGTATCGCGGTGTTTCGAGTATTGGTGATTATGTGTGGAACGATGCGGATGGGGACGGGAATCAGGACTCGGATGAACTGCCGATGGGCGGGGTGACTGTGTATCTGGACATTGATCTGGACGGGAATTTTGATGCGAACGAGCCGTCGGCGGTGACGAATGGAGCTGGTGCGTATGTGATTGGGAATCTGCCTGCTGGTAGCTATCGTGTGACGGTGCTGGCGAGCAGCCTGCCGGCCGGGGCGGTGCAGACGGGTGATCCGGATGGGACGTTCAATAATTGGACGGCGGTGAACCTTGGGGCGGCTGATACGCACGTTACGGCGGACTTCGGGTACCAGGGGAATCTGAGCATTGGGGACATTGTGTGGAATGACCGCGATGGTGACGGGGTGCAGGATGGGGTGACGGAGCCGGGGATCAGCAGTGTGAACGTGTTTATTGACACGAACAATGACGGGGTCCGTGATCCACATGAGCCGTATGCCGTGACGAATGCGGCTGGGGTGTATGTGATTGGTGGATTGTTCCCTGGGACTTATAAAGTGATGCTGGATCCGCTGACGATTCCTGTCGGGACGACGGTGACGGGTGATCCGGATGTTGTGGTGGACGGGATCACGGTGGTGGTGCTGACGACTTCGGTAACGAATGTTGATTTCGGGCTGAAGGGGGATGGATCGATTGGCGGGCATCTATGGGGTGACCGCGATGCGGATGGGATCACGGATGTGGACGAGACATTCTTTGCCGGGGTGAAGGTGTTCATCGATGTCGATGGGGATGGCGTGTACGAGCCGGGGATGGGGGATCAGGAGACGACGACGAATGCGGCGGGCGAGTATTCATTCGCCGGGCTTCAAGGGGGCAGCTATACGGTGTCGGTGAATACGGCGACGCTGCCTGCTGGATTGAGCCAGACGTATGACAAGGACCTTGTGCTGAATCACCGCACGACGGCGGTGATTGTTGCGGGGGATGTGGTGACTGATCTTGATTTCGGGTATCGCGGGAGTGCGCAGATCGGTGACCGGGTGTGGAATGACATGAATGGGGATGGGGTGCAGGATGCCACGGAGCCGCCGCTGGCGGGAGTGTGGGTGTATCTTGATCTTGATGGCGACAGTAATCGGGATGTGGGAGAGCCGTCTGTGGTGACGAACGCGGCTGGGGGCTATCTGTTTGATTACCTAGCCTACGGGACGTACACGGTGGCGGTTGATCCGGCGACTGACCCTGACGGGTCGGTGGTGACGGGGGATCCTGATGCGACGATGGATGCCCGGACCGTGGTTACGGTGAGTACGCTGGTGCCAGCGGTGCTGACGGCGGACTTCGGGTATCAGGGGAGCGGGAGTATTGGGGACTCTGTGTGGTATGACGTGGATGGAGACGGTGTACAGGATGCGGGTGAACCGGCGATGGCTGGCGTGCGGGTGTTCATCGATCTGGACAATGACGGCGTGGTTGATGGGAATGAGCCATCGGTGCTGACGTCGGTGAGCGGGGCTTATGTGTTCAGCGGGCTGACCCCGCGGCCGACGCTTGGTGCGCCGTATGTGGTGGCTGTGGATGAAACGACACTGCCGGCGAATTTTGTGGCGAGCTATGACCTTGACGGCACGGGGATCGGATTGCCTTACAGCGCTAGTGTGACGCTGCTCGAGAACCAGAGCCGTGTGGACGCTGATTTCGGCTTCAAAGGCAGTGCGACGGTGAGTGGGCATCTTTACATTGATACTGACGGGAACGGGGCGCAGGATCTCTGGGAGGCTGACCTTGCTGGTGTGGATGTGGTGGTGACGGATGTGAACGGAGTGGTGCTGGTGGTGACGACTGATGCGTCGGGGAACTGGGTGGTGACGGTGCCGCCTGGATTGACGACGGCGAATGTTGATGAGAGCGATGCGCAATTCCCGGTGGGAGTGGTGCAGAGCGAGGGGACGGATCCGACGAGTGTGACGGCGGTGGGTGGGGTGACGACGAGTGCGGGGAATGATGGATACTTCCCGTCCGGAACGATTTCGGGCCGGGTTTGGGTGGATTCCAACGGTGACGGGAATGGTGATATTGGGCTTGGCGGGGTGCACGTTCATTTGTATTCGGACGCTGATGAGGATGGGCTGCCGGATTCCGGGGTGCCGATCCGGTCGGCGACGAGTGCGATTTCCGGGACGGTTGGGGCTTATGCCTTCAGTGCGGTTCCGGTGGGCAGTTATCTGATTGTCGAAGTGCAGCCTCCGGGTTACCGGACGGTGAGTGACGCTGATGTGACGGCCGATGTCGATGTGGTGGCGAACACCCTGACGGGGGACAATCTGATTCCTGCGACGATTGCGGCGGGAGAGGTGGACGATGGGAATTACTTCATTGAGGAAGCGATCTGTCCGCCGACCTGGGCTGAGTGGCAGATCCGCAATCCACTGGGTGGGAGCAATGGGCCGACGCAGAATCCTGATGGCGACCGCTGGACGAACCTGCATGAGTTTGCGTACTGCTTCAATCCATCGAGCGGCGTGCTGGAATGCCCGGTGAATCTGGTGTTCAACGGGGATGGGACGATTGATGCGACGGTGCGTCAGGTGGCGGGTGCGACGGGAGTGACTTACCGGCTTGAGTACATTGCGGACCTTCGGAACAGCGGCGTGGATGGAGCTGGGTGGACCGATTCGGGGCTGACGGCGGTGCTGACTAACAATCCGGATGGATCCGTGAAGGCGACGTATGCGAACCTTGAGGCTCTGCCGGGATTGAATCTGGGGTATGGGTTTGTGAGGTCGGTGGTGACGGTGGATGTGGATGAGAGCGGGACGATTGGGGCCGGGGAGACGATCCGGAGCAATGTGGAAGGCTGGATGGACCAGAGTTTCCGGGTGAATTGCGAGAGTGCGAGCCTGCCGTTTGAGAGTTGCCCGCTGATTACGGGAGCGGCTGGAGCGGTGACGGGGGCTGGACTGACGAGCAGTTTCAGTGCGAGTGCGGCGCTTGGGCAGGCGAGTTTCGCTACGGTGCTGACGGCTGGGAAGGGGTACTATGTGGAGATGCTGAACGGGGCTCTGGAGGGGCATCGGTTCCATGTGGACACTGCGGCGACGCGACTGGCGGGGACGTCGGTGGTGATTGACCTGGTGAGTGGGCGGAACACGGTGGCGGTGCCTGCGGACCTCCTGGGAGCGAACTATGTGATCCGGGCGTACAAGACGCTGGGCGAGCAGTTCCCGGCGGCGGATTTCACGGCTGGGGTGAGTGCGGCGACTGCGGATTACCTGATCGTTTACGATGTGGAGACGGCGACGTGGAAGACGATATCGCTGCTGGATCTGAGTGGGACGCCGACATGGATCATGGCTGGGAATCTGCTGGCGGGGAGCCAGGCTGGGTATCTGATTGACCCATCGGCGGCGCTGTTTGTGCACCGTCGTTCGGCGGGAACGGCGGGTCCGGTGCTGACGCGGACGATTTCGGGTGGGGTGCGGGCGAACAAGTTTGCGATGCCGCTGCCTGCTGGGTGCCGGATGGGATCGAATCCATGGCCGGTGGCGGCGAGCATCATCGGGCGCGGGTTGCTGAATCCGACGACTGCGAGTGCGGTGCCGTTCACGGGGGCGTCGAGTTCCGGGGCGGCTGATCAGGTGATGTTCTGGGGTGGCGACACGACGATGGGGTCGCTGACGCAGGAAGTGCATTATTACCTGAAGACGACGACGCGCGATCAGTACACGCGGGCGGGGAACAGCAACCTTCCGAACACTGGTGCCGACCTGCTGTTCAGGCCGCTGCGGAGCCAGTATTACTGCCCGAAGGTGCCGCACCTTGACTACGTGATGCCGCTGCCTTGGGTGCCGTGATGGATGGTGGGGGGCTGAGTCCGAAGAAATTCTTCATCGTGGAGCAGATTTATTCGTGGCCGCCGGTTGGGGGTGAGCGAGGTTTGAATGGGTGCGGCTCACGGTGACACGGTGAGCGGCCGTGGCTGTGGGGAGTCCCCGATTCCGGCCACTATTCTCTGTGACGGAAATGTTTGATGATTAAATGGTTGTGACTTCCGGCGATCCGGAGGCGGGCGGCTCCTGGTCGTGATTGCGAGTGGTGTTCCGGCGAGCGACGGGCTGATTGCGTCTGGTCTTTCTGGAGCGCAAGGACCCCCCTCAATTGTGAGGGGCATACCGGGTGCCAGGTATTGCATCTTGGAAAACCGGCCTGCGTTCGGTCGCTGTTTCAGGATTCTGCGAACAGAGCATGATTCACGCAGCAACAACCGACATCATCTGCACTCGATCCGCCGCCTCGAACCGCGAGCGGCTGGTGCGAACCCTGCGAAGGCCGGTTCAATTGATGCGGATTCCGATTGCGATGGGTTGTGTGCTGATGGGTATGGCGGTGGAGCGGAGTGCGGCGGCGGTGACGATTGTGTGGGACGGGGAGGTTGGGGCGACGGCGCTACAGAGTGACGGTGTGACTGGGTGGACGTCGCAGTATGTGGTTGATCTGGGGGTGTTCACGAGTGGTTTTACGCCGACGGTGGCGAATCTTGGGGATTGGGGAGCGAACTGGCTGAGCCTTGGGACGGCGAGTTACAGTCCTGCGCCGGGTGGGGATGTGGCGTCTGCGAATTTTTCGGGGTCGGTGGTCCTTGAGGACAACAGTCTGTTTGATGCGGGGACGCAGGTGTACATGTGGGTGAGGAACAGCCTGACGATTTCCGGGTATGGGGAGTGGATGCTGGTGACGGACGATGCGTCGAGTGCTGGTGACGACTGGCTGATTCCCGACACGACGTTCAGTGATCAGACGACGCCTGCGGTGACATGGAGTATGTTCTGCGAAGCTGGTGAGCAGACGGTGGTGTTCGGGGGGATTGAGAGTGGTGGGACGGGAGGCGAGTGGGATGCTCCGGCGACGGCATGGTGTTATCAGACGCATTTTGTGCCTGAGCCTGCTGGTACGATGGCATTGGTACTGCCGGCGCTGTTTGGGCTAGGGGTGACGCGGCGGCGGCGTATGGGGATGGTGGGCTGAAAAACCTCAAAAACAGAAACATGGAATTCAGCAAAACAGGATCAGAGAGGATGGTGCGGGCGAGATGCGGGTTCCGCCGGATGGTGATGGGGATGCTGGCGCTGGTTGGGATTGGGATGGCGGAGGCGCAGACGGCATCGAGCGGTCCACTGAAGGTGGATGTGGTGACGGCGTACAATTTCGTGGTGGATTCGAACGTGGAGAGTCCGTCGACGAATGGGCCGTCGGCGGCGCACCTTGCGGTGAAGATCACGAATACGGGTGCGGTGCCGATGACGAACGTGGTGGTGAACATGGGGGATCTTCTGGATGCTGGTGCGTGGACGGGGACGCCGGGTTGAGGCTGGCAGCACGGATGACCGGAGCGGGGTGTGTCTGGATCCTGCGGCGCCGTTGTTTGTGCACCGGAAAGTGACGACGCTTGCGCAGACGCAGGCGGGGACGGTGCGGCAGAAGAAGTTTGCGCTGCCGTTGCCTGCGGGTTGCCGGATGGGTCCGAATCCGTGGCCTGTGGCGGCGAGCATGGTGGATCGCGGGTTGCTGAATCCATCGAATGCGGCGTCGGATCCGTTTGTGGGGGCGACGAGTTCGGGGGCGGCGGATCAGGTGATGTTCTGGGCGGGTGATACGACCCTTGGGGCACTGACGCAGGAAGTGCATTATTATCTGAAGACGTCGACGCGCGATCAGTACACGCGAGCGGGGAACAGCAGCCTTCCGAACACGGGTGCCGACCTGTTGTTCGTGCCGCTGCGGAGTCAGTACTACTGCCCGAAGGTGGCGCATCCTGACTATGTGATGCCGCTGCCGTGGTTGCCGTGAGTCGGAAGCTGGATTGGACAAATCCGCGTGTGCGGGGATAGTGGCGGCGAGTTGAATTCTGGCGAACCTTGAGAGCCCCGGTGGAGCGGGGCACTCAGTGGGGTTGCCGGGCGAGCTTTGCGCGATGATTTCCGATACTATGTCCACACAAAGAGAGTTGTACGCGGTGCCGTTGGTGGCGGGGCGGGTTGCGGCATGGTGTCGGCGGCTGCTGGTGGTGGCGGCTGGGATGGTGGCGATGGGTGGGCCGGTGCGTGGGACGCAGATTGTGTGGGACGGGGTGATTGGATTGCCGCATGCGTTGTCGGACGGGCGGTTGTTTCCGGACACGGTGGTGCTGAGTCTGGGGGTGTTTGCGTCTGGGTTCACGCCGACGAGTGCGAATGTGGCGCAGTGGGCAGCGAACTGGACGCCGGCGTCGCATGCGCGGTGGGATTCGCAGGTGCGGTATTATTCCGGGGTGGTGGATTTCACGGTGAATGTGATTCCGTTTGTGCCTGGAGCGCCGGCGTATGTGTGGGCGGTGAGCGGGCGCGAGTGGATGCTGTTCCGGCGGAGTACGTGGACGTGGCCGCTGGGGAGTTCGATTGGGGGGCCGCCGATTGTGTGGAGTGCGGATCAGGGGGTGACGGCGGTGGTGGGGGCAGTGCGGACGTCGGGGCAGAGTTATTTTTACCAGACGGCGGCGGTGGCGTCGGGGGATCCGGAGGTGATTTCGTGGGCGGACTGGCGGGCGCTGCATTTCACGGCGGGGCAGCTGGCGAATGCGGCGGTGAGTGGGCCGACGGCGGATCCTGATGGGGATGGGGTGAACAATACGATGGAGTATGCGTGGCTGACGTGGCCGATGCGGGCGTCGAGCCGGGTGGTGGCGGCGGCGACGGCGGGGTTGGTGCGGACGGGGGCTGGGGAGCATCTGTCGATTGAGTTTTCGAGTGATCCGAGGGCGCGGCTGGGGTTTGCGGCGGAGGCGTCGGGTGGGTTGGGGAGCTGGGCGAGCGGGCCTGCGGAAGCGGTGGTGTTTTCGTCGGTGCCTGGGCTGGCGGTGTACCGGAGTGTGCCGCCGGTGGATGGGGGGCGGCGGTTTCTGCGGTTGCGGGTGGTGCCGCAGTGAGGGCGGGGATCCGCAGGCGCGGGTGTCCGGGGAAAAAAGCGGGTGGGAGCATCTCGTATTGAACGAAGGCGGGCGGTGGGCATCTAATGGACACAGAGTGGTGTGCATGGTGCCGCTGCTCCTTATCTTCTTACCTTACCCCATCGCATGAAAACCGCTCCGATCGCACTGCGCCGCCGCCGTCCACGCGCCTTCACCCTCATGGAACTTCTGCTGGTGCTGGCCATTATTGGTCTGCTGATGGGCGGTGTGGCGGTTGGCTACAGTGCGATCATGGACCAGGCGCGCGGCACGAAGGCGGAGTCGCAGGTGAACACGATCATGAGCTACATTCAGCTCTACACGACGAAGAACAGCGGGCGTCCGCCGTCGGCGGCGGTGGGCTTGCGTGCGCTGATCACGGGGAATATCACGAATGACGAAGGCATTCTGATTGATCCGTGGGGTGAGCCGATGCAGTACGTGACGCCGGCGCGGCGGAGCAAGGACAAGTTCGACATCTTCTCGAAGGGGAAGGACAAGCTGGAGAATACCGATGATGACATCGGGAACTGGACGGCGCTGCAGCAGTGATGCTGGAGGGTGCCGAGGGTTATCCTGACATTTGAATCCCGGTTTCTGCCGGATGCCACTCCGATGAACACGCCACACAAGACGAAACGCGGCTTCACGCTGATGGAGATGCTGCTGGTGCTGGCGATCATCGGGCTGGTATTTGTCGGGTCGTTTCTGGGGATGTCGTCCTTGAACGACGAGCGGAACCTGAGGGCGCCGCTGACGGAGTTGCGGTCGCTGGCGAAGCGTGCGTGGCAGCGGTCGATGCAGGAGCAGACGGCTTGGCAGATCCGGTTTCTGCCGGACCGGATGGTGCTGGAGCCGCGGAAGGCGGTGCAGGCGGAGGATCGGAACATGCTGCGGGCGGCGGACCAGGTGGCGCGGCGCGGGTCGGGGGTGGAGACGTACAAGATTGCGCCGGAGATTCAGACGGAGGTGAGGCACTGGGGTGAGCGGGACTGGCACAAGCCGGGGCCGGACGTGTGGGTGTTTGAACACAGCGGGTTGTGCGAGCCGATCAGTGTGAGGTTTCTGAGCACTCACGGCGTGCTGGCGGTGCAGTTTGATCCGCTGACGGCGAGTGTGCAGTTGGAAGAATTCAGCACTGGCAAAGAATGAAGACGAAACTTGTCAGGAAGCGGGGCCGGCGATCGGCGATGGTGATCATGGAGGTGCTGGTGGCGCTGGGGGTCTTCGGGCTGGCGGCGCTGGGATTGATCAAGGCGCTGGCGGTGGCGGCGCAGACGGCGGTGGTTTCGCAACTGGAGCTGCGGATGATTCTGCGGCTGCAGTCGACGCTGACGGAGTACAGCAAGATTGCGCGGATTGAGGAAGGGAAGTGGCAGAGTGATCCGGATGAGCTAGGGGTGTGGACGGAGACGGAGGTGGTGCTGCTGGAGGACATTCTGAATTCGGAGGGGCAGCCGTTGAATGAGATGTACCGGATCCGGGTGACGGGGTACTACGATAACTTCGGGCAGACGGGCGAGATGGCGGCGGAGACGCTGCGTTATGCGCGGCTGTATCAGGCGACGGGCGGTGCGCCTGCGGGAGGAGCGGGTGCGGCGGCAGCAGCTGGTGGTGGTGCGGCGGGTGGTGGCGGTGGCGGTGGCGGGCGTGGGCCTGGTGGTGGTGGTCAACCTCGGGGGGGGGCTCCGACACGATGAAGCGGTATCCTTTGACGATGATGGGCGGGGTGCGGCGGCGCGCGGGGCGTGGGTTCACGCTGGTGGAGGTGCTGCTGGGGCTGGCGCTGCTGGGATTGCTGGCGGGCGGGATTTTCGCGGTGCAGCGCGGGGCGCTGACGGTTAGTGCGGAGGTGGCGGAACGGGAGACGAAGGTGATGCGGGTGCATGCATTCTGCGAGTTGCTGCGGCGGACTTTTGAGCAGGCACCTGGGAATGCGCGGGTGAATCTGATGGTGTACGGGGGAGCGGGGTCTGATCTGACGGAGGTGGCGTTCACGGATTATCCGCTGGCGTTCAACTGGCCGGGGGTGACGGCGGGATCGAAGACGGTGATTTTCAGGACGGAGCGTGCGGCGGGTGGATTGGGGTTGCAGGCGGCGGTGATTTATCTGGATGAGGAGCAGAGCGATGCGTGGCAGCGCGGGCAGTTTGACGAGACGAAGGCGCTAGGGAGGCTAACGCTTCTTGATGGGATTGCGTTTCTGGGGTGGCGGTTTTTCAACGAGACGACGCAGGAATGGGAGTTGGAATGGCCGGTGGCGAATACGCGGCGGCCATCGTTTGTGGAGATGACGCTGCAGTTTGTGGATGGTTATGATCCGGTGCGGCTGGTGTTCTGGATTCCGACGATGGCGAATCCGCAGACGTTCACGTCGAATCTCGGCGGTGGCGGGGCGGGGCCTGGGGCGGGGATCCCGCCGGGATTGCCGGGAGCTACGCCGGGCGGCGGTCCTCCGGGAGCGGCGGGTGGTGGTCCGGGCGGAGGTCGTGGTCCGGGCGGTGGCGGCCCGGGTGGTGGTCGTGGGAATGGCGGCGGGGGGCGCGGCAATGGTGGTGGCGGCCGTGGGAATGGTGGTGGCGGTCCTCCGGGAGGTGGGTTTGGCGGGCGGGGCGGCGGTGGATTAGGTGGGGGGCGGTGAGTTGGAAGTGAGGGGTGAGAATGGTGAGTCCGGAAGGATGATGTAGGCGGGTGAGGGCTGTTAATTCCGCGATCTCAGCCTCCCCATGCGGCTCCTCCTCGATAGCGACTCCCTTGAAGGCATCGCCGATCGCGAGAAACTCCGCGCACTCGTACTGGCCGACATTGTCTCCGATTCTCTCCAATCCTTCGCCGCCAATCTCTGAACCGCCGTTTTCCGAGGAACTCGGATCCTGGCTCTACGCCTGTGACGAGCAGTTGATTGCGGGCTCGGGTGCAGGCCACGTAGAGCAGGTGGCGTTCGGTATCGTAGACCTCCCGGAGGTCAGCGTCATCTCCGACAGTCTCGATTGGTACTTTCTGTGGATCGCCCGTCTATTTGATCAAATCCTGCAACACGAGGCTGGAGAATTTTGGAATGACAGAACCAAGCCGAATGAGGACGTCCTCGATTTCCATCCGTCGGCGCCCGGCGATCTCGCCTGTTACCGCGATCACCTGTTTTGGCTCCAATTCGTAAAGGGTCACCAGATAGTCCTCGGGGTGCACCGCCACGATGCCAAAAGGCACAAGATGCTCCGGCCTGAAATGCTTCAGATTAAACGTCAGGATCACGGTGCAACCGGCGTTGATCGCTGCGGCGAGAACATGGCGATCCTTCTCATCGTTGTTCAGGGCTGGAATGAGGTTTTCGAATCCTGTGATTTCCGCCTCCGGAAAGCTCCGCGCGGTTTCCTGTTGGAACAGCTCCACCAGATGAGCCGGACAGGCAAGTTTTTCCCGGTGGGTTCGCTCCACCTCCGCCATGATTCGGGCGGACCAGTGCGGCACGAACAGTCGTGGCCGCTCGGCCAGACTCAGGAGTAGATCACACACACCCTGATTGGCCATGACGCAGGCGACGAGAAGCACATGGAAGTCCGCCCTCATTCGTCGCCTTTGTAGTCAGAGAAGTACAGTCCTGCCTTGTGCACCTCATCCGTTAGCCGGTCCATGGCTTCGCGGCGCTTTTTGTCCCGCTGTTTCTCATATTCCAGCAGATCCTTGAAGGTAACCCGACGGTGCGTGCCCACCCGGTGAAAGGGAATCTCCCCCTTCTCCAGCAGCCCCACGAAGAACTGTCGAGACATGCCGAGGTAGTTCGCCGCTGCCTGGGTGGTGAAGGCCTCATCCTCCGGCAGCATCACGATTGCTTTGTGCTCGGACATCAGGCGCACGATGCGGGCGAAGTGCTGGAAGAGCAGTTCCGGGATCTCTGTTTGGTTGCCCTCACTGTCGGTGAGCAGCACGTGCCCGGGACGGGCAAAGGCACGGGCTAGCCGCTCCAGTTCATCGGCAGGAATGAGTGAAGGATCGAGACGGTTGGTGCGGGTGGTAAGCATGGCAGGAATCCGACTTTTACGTCCTGGGCTGGACGGTGGGCTTGCCTCCGGGTGAACGGTGCTGCTTGCGGAAGCGTTCATCCGGAGGTCAAGGTTTCAACCGAATATTCGCTACAAACGCTACAATCGACGCAACTGACCGTCGAACCCGGAACACTTTGGCCGCCTAGGACTCGGAAAAAATCCCTCGCCCATAAGACACCATCTGTAAGACGGACTACACTGGGCGGGGCAGGGGGTGTGGCTGCCGGGATCAGCGGTTAATCTGGAGGGAGACTCCAGTGAGAATGCGGGTGAGGGCGGGATTGATGAAATAGTTGGTGCGGTCGACTTTCTGCTTCCGAATCCTGCGCGAGACGTCTGATGTTTCTGGAATGGTTTGAGTGTCCGCGATAATGCAGGGCGGGATGGCTGTGAAGGTTTTCATTCAGGAGCAGACACGGCTTGGAGTTCGGAGAGAGGGATGTCCCGCGAGATGACGGGTTTGTCGTCGAGCCCGCAGACCTCAAGGCGCAGTGAGGGATTCGGGCCGTTCCATTTGACCCGCATGAGGCCGAAGTTGGAACTTGTGTAGATGCGCTCGTGGAGACGGTAGCGATTGACCTGCGGTTTCCTTGGAGCAGCGGGTTTGGTCTGGGGTTCTTTCGCTGCGCCATCCGTTGGTTCAGGTTCTTTCGCTGGGAGGTTGAGACCACTCGTGGTGAGGTCGTAGAGTGGATAGGGTGCACCGTCGGCGGGTGTCAGCGCGGAGAGTTCGCCGAGGTGACGGTCGCCGCTGACTATCACTACACCGTTGGCCTTGGTGCTTCGGAGGAGTTTGAGGAAACGGGCACGCTCATTTGGGAAATTCCCCCACTTCTCGGAGCCATGCTCTGTTGCGACCAATTGGATGCTGGAAACCACGACACGGATTTCGGCTGGTTCGCGGAGACGGCGATCAAGCCACGCCCATTGCGCTTCGCCGAGCACGGTCGCGTCTGCGTCGGTGTTGGGGACGGTGACTTTGGGGATGACGGGACTCTTTTTGAGCGGCGAGCGGAACGTGCGGGTATCGAGCAGAATGAGTTGCACGCGTTTGCCATGAGGACCCAGCGTGACGCAATCGTGAACGCCGTGGGCTGTGCGCAGAGGGGAGTTGGCGGGCACTTGAAAGAATTCGCAGAACTCTTTCTGCGCCACCGCTGCGCCGGTGAATCCAGCGCCACCGTCATTGAGGCCATAGTCGTGATCGTCCCATGTTGCGAACAGCGGAGTGGTCTCGCGGAGCTTCGCGAAGCCCGGCATGGCCGCGAGCCTGGCGTATTTCGCGCGAAAGACGGCTGGGTCGGAAGAGTCGGCGTAGATGTTGTCGCCGAGCAGAACAAACGCATTGCAACGGGCGGCATTGATGGTGTGCCAGATGGGCGCGGGCCGGTCCTGTCGAAGGCACGAGCC
>JAIXPK010000526.1 GCA_027486335.1 Verrucomicrobiaceae bacterium
GCCAATGCCATGAAATGGCTCACCGCCCTCGCCATCGCCTCCGTCTTCCTCATGGGCACCCTCGCCGGTGCCCTCATCGGCATGAAAATCGAACGCGACCGCCTCTACGCCCTCGCCTCCCAACCAGCCGAACTCATCGCCCGCTCCACAGCCAAGGCCATCACCAAGGAAATCAACCTCGACCGCGCCCAGCAGGATAAACTCAACTCCCTCCTCGACGCCGCCAAACCTGCCCTCGAAACCGCAGAAAACTCCCGACGCGAATCCATCTCCTCAGTCATCACCTCCGTCGGCAAGGACCTCGACCCCATCCTCTCCACTCCTCAGCGCGAACGCAGCCGCTCGCTCTTCGAAAAGCTCCGCCGCCGCTTCCTCCCTCGCACAGTCAGCGTCCCAGTTTCTAGCAATTCCCGCTGAACCTCCCCATCACGTCCAGTCCAGCACCACTTTCCCTGCCTCCCCGGACGCCATCGCCGCAAACCCCTCCGCAAACTCGGTATACCCCAGCCGATGCGTAATCACCGGCGTGATATCAAGCCCCGACTGAATCATCGTCGTCATCTTGTACCACGTCTCATACATCTCCCGCCCATAGATCCCCTTGATCGTCAGCATGCTGAAAATCACCTTGTCCCAGTCGATCGAAAACCGCTCCGGAAAAATCCCGAGAATCGCCACCTTCCCGCCGTGACACGCATTCTCAATGATCGTCTCCATCGCCCGCGGCGCTCCTGACATCTCCAGACTCACATCAAACCCCTCCACCATCCCGATCTCCCGCTGCACCTCCCCAAGGCTCTCCACACTCACATCCACTGTCCGCGTCGCCCCCATCCGCTTCGCCAGCTCCAGCCGCCGCGGATTCACATCCGTCACCACCACATGCCGCGCCCCCGCATGCCTGACAATCGCCGCCGCCATGCACCCGATCGGCCCAGCCCCCGTAATCAGCACGTCCTCCCCTAGCACATCAAACGACAGCGCCGTGTGCGTCGCATTCCCCAGGGGATCAAAACACGAAATCACTTCCTCCGGGATCCTCCGGTCCGCCAGCCACACATTCGTCATCGGCAACGCCAGATACTCCGCAAACGCCCCCGTCGTGTTCACCCCGATCCCTCGCGTATGCGCACACAGATGCCGCCGCCCAGCCATGCAGTTCCGGCACCGCCCGCACACCAGATGCCCCTCCCCACTAACCAGATCGCCCACCCGGAAATCATGCACGTTGCTCCCCATCGCCACAATCTCCCCGCAGAATTCATGCCCCACCGTCATCGGCACAGGTATCGTCCGCTGCGCCCACGCATCCCATTTGAAAATATGCAGGTCCGTCCCGCATAACGAGGTCTTCCGGATCTTCACCAGCACGTCGTTGATCCCCATCTCCGGCTCCGGAACATCACACAGCCAGAGCCCTGGGGCCGCTTCCTTCTTCACGATTGCTTTCATGCGTGCGTTAATGTTTCCGATTTAGCGGAGAAATGCAACAGGATGCCGGAATTGATTCGCGGACGCCTCACCCTCCCCAGTCAGGCAATCCCTCAGTCCTAATTAATCCTTCACCCTGCGCGATCTTTCTTGCCCGCACCATCCGTTTCCGTCAGCCTCACCTCGCCTGCGGATCCCTCCCCCCATTTCAGAGGACCAACCCCCGCAGGTCCACACTGCCATGGACTCCACTCTCAATGACCATCCCGTGATCCTCTCACTCACCAGTCAGCTCGAGCAACTCCGTCGGCGCATCGAGTCGCTCGAAGGCCTCATCCGCGAAGACCACGAAAAACTCACCAGACTCGAACACGAGGTCGAACACGATCACGAAATCATCGACCGCCTCGAACACCCAGGCTCCTCCAGCTACTACACCGGCCGCAAAACCGTCACCGTCGGGCTCTGATCCCTCCCCGCACCTCACCGGTGCTGCCTCAGAATCTCGAGAAATGGCTCGAGATAACGCTTCGCCTTGCCCTCTCCAATCCCCCTAACCCTCAACCCCTCAGCCATCGTCTGCGGCCTCAGCCGCGTCAGAAACTCCAGCGTCTGATTGTTGAAAATCACATACGCCGGCACGCCCTCGCGCGCCGCCATCGCCGTCCGGCACTCCCGTAGCTTCCGGTACAACCCTTCGTCAAATCCCACCTCCGCCAGCCGCACCTCCCCACCACCGCCTCCGCCACTATCCCGCACCGGCGACACCACGCTCGACGGCCAGTTCAATCGCAGCGAGCCCCCGCTCTTCATCATCTGCGCCCCAGCCTCCGTCAGCGTCACCATCGGATACTCCCCTCCCGATGTCCTCAAATACCCAGCCGACTCCAGCTCCCGGAACAGCGTCAGCACAAACGCCTGCCCCCACTCCCGCAACGCTCCATACGTCGACAATTCATCAAGCCTCGCCCCTAGCACATCCCGCGACCTGCTCCCCGTCAGCATCCCCGCAATCCGCGCCCGGCCAAACCGCCCCTCCCAGCCGCCTGCCCCCCGCACACTGCACCGCGCCACCCCGCTCAGCAGCTTCCTCACCACCGTCACTTCCTCAGCCGTCGCCTCCCGCGCCCCCAACCGATCACTCGTCGCCCGGCACACGTCGCAGTTCCCGCAGTCCGCCGCCCCACGCTCCCCGAAATACTCAAGAATCATCCGCTGCCGGCACACCCTCGCATCCGCCCAGGAAATCATCCGCCTCAGCTTGTCCCGGTCCCGCCGCTCCTTCTCCGCCAGCGCCGCCCGGTCCAGCTCCAGCTCCCCAGCCTTCACCCCCGGCCGCTTCAGCCGCGTCCCACGGATCCGCTTCCCAGGCACGTCAAACCGCTCAATCATCCCGTGCCTCGCCAGCACCGAGATCGCACTCCCCACCGCCATCCCGTTGCCGCTCCCTAACCACTCCGACAGCTGCTCGATGCTCGCGATCACTTCATTCCGCGCATCCGCCCGGTTCAATAACATCTGATACAGCGCACAGATCGTGTCCGCACCGGGATTGTTCCCATCAATGAAAAACTCCTGCGTCCTCGTGTCCGCATAATTATACAGTAGCTCACACCACCCAGGCTCCCCGTCCCGACCCGCCCGCCCGGCCTCCTGATAATACGCCTCCAGGCTCCCCGGGATCTCAAAGTGCACCACAAACCGCACGTCCGACCGGTCAATCCCCATCCCGAACGCATTCGTCGCCACCGCCACCGCCGCCCGCCGCGAGATGAACTCATCCTGCAGCCGCGCCCGCTCGTCCTCCTTCAATCCCCCGTGATACGCAATCACCTGCACCCCCCAGCCCTCCATCGCCTCCGCCACCTCCTCCACCTTCCCCCGCGTCGCACAATATACCACCCCGGTCCCGTGCTGCTCCACCACTGCCCTCAACCGCTCGTACTTGTCCCTCACCCGCGCACACGCCGTCACATTCAGACTCAGATTCGGCCGCGCAAACCCGCTGATGCACTCTTCGTGATCCGTGAAACCCAGCTGCCTCACAATGTCCGCCCTCACCTCCGGCGTCGCCGTCGCCGTCAATGCCACCACCTGCGGCCGCCCCAGCATCTCAAGGGCCTCCCCTAACCGCTGATAGTCCGGCCGGAA
>JAIXPK010000437.1 GCA_027486335.1 Verrucomicrobiaceae bacterium
CGGGAGATGGTGGGGTTGCTAACCGAGTTTGATTCGCCGTGGGTGGGATACTGGCATGATTTCGGGCATGTGCAGCTGAAGGCGAATCTGGGATTGCTGGACCATGAGGAGTGGCTGCACCAGGTGGCTCCGAGGATGCTAGGGTGTCATTTTCACGATGTGATCTGGCCGGACCAGGATCACCGCGTGCCGTTTCAGGGGACGGTGGAGTATGACCGGCTGCTGCCGCTGGTGAGGAAGGATCTGCCGATTGTGTGGGAGCTGGGGCCGCGGCGGAAGAAGGAGGATATCCGGATGGCGCGGGAAGTGTGGCTGGAGAAGTACGGGGCGTGGGCGTGAGGTTTGCTAACTGGATTTTAAAGGAGCCACATGAAAGAACTGATCCGATTTCTGCGAAGCAATGACCTGAAGACTATACTTGCGGCGTTCAACAGCCGCGAGGTGCATCCTGCGATTCAGTTTCTGAAGTACGGGTTGTGCGGGGTGATATCGCTGGCGCTGCACATGACGGTGTTTTTCGTGTTGTCGGCGACGGTGAATCCGGCGTTGAAGACGAATGTGGCGGATGACGCGGTGCGGGCGAATCACGTGCTGGGGAACAATGCGGTGGCGTTTCTGTTTTCGAATACGCTGGTGTACTGGCTGAACACGAAGTGGGTGTTTACGACCGGGCGGCATGACCGTGTGAAGGAGTTTCTGCTGTTCACGCTGGTGAATGCGCCTGGGGTGATCGGCGGGAGTCTCGTGCAGGACTGGCTGATCCGGGGGCTGGGGTGGCCGACGTGGGCGGCGTTCGGGGGGTTTCTGGTGCCGAACGTGCTGATCAACTTTGCGTGTCGGAAGTTCTTTATCTTTTCGAAGTGAGAGGGGCGGGTCAGGGGAGGTCTGGTTCGTCGAGGAGAGAGGCGCAGATGGCGAGCATGCGGGGGAGATGGAAGGGGCCTTTGAAGAGATTGCCTTTGGCGTGCTGGGAGACTGAGCCGTCGCGGTGGAGGTAGCCGAACCATTCGCCGTGGGATTTGTCAGGGAAGTGGGCGAAGCTCCAGTCGTGGACCATGCGGTGCCATTCGGCGTATTTGGGTTCGCCGGTGAGTTTCCATGCGAGGAGCGTGGCGATGATGGCTTCGCAGTGGGGCCACCAGAATTTCATGTCGTGCCAGTATTCCTGGACGGGTTTGTTGTGGAGGTCTGTGAAGTAGAGGAGGCCCCCGTGTTCGCGATCCCAGCCGCGGGTCCACATCCAGTCGAGGATTTTTGCGCCGAGGGAGATGAGGGCTGGGTCGTGGCGGTGCTGGCCTTCGCGCATGATGAACCATGCGCATTCGATGGCGTGGCCTGGGTTGAGCGTGCGGCCGTCGAGGTGGTCGAGGATGGTGCCGTCCGGGGCGACCGATTCCATGAGGGCCTCGTGGTCGGGTTTGACGAAGAGCCGTTCGATGTCGGCGATGAAGCGGGAGATCCAATCGGTGCAGGAAGCGCCGCGGGAGTGGGGGTCGCCGAGGGAGTCGCGGAGTTCATGAGCGGTGGCGATGCCGATCATGAGGGGTGCGAGGGAGACGGAGGGGCGGGTGGGTTCTGATTTGGGCGGCATGACGCCGGGTTCGAACGAGAAGCGGAGGTAGGTGTCCCATGCGGCGAGGGCGGCGTCGTGGAAGGATGGGTCGCCGGAGGCCTTGCTGAAGGCGGCGTAGCTGATGGCGCCGAAGGCTTCGCTGAAGACGTAGCGTCGCATGCGGAGGGGAGCGCCTTCGCGGGTGACGGTGAACCACATTTTGCCTGAGGGGCTGTGGCAGTGGGCGCGGGAGAAGCTAGTGCAGGAGTGGGCGGCTTCGAGCCATTCGGGGCGTCTGGCGACGGAGTTGAAGAGAGAGGAGAAGAGCCATCCGGCGCGGCCCTGGAACCAGACACTTTTGTCGGAGTCGAGGAGCGAGCCGTCGCGGTCGAGACAGGTTAGGAAGCCGCCGTGCTGCCTGTCGAGTCCATGCTGGAGCCAGAACGGGACGACGTCGTCGAGGAGGGTGCGGCGGTAGAAGGCGCCGAGGGCCTTCATGGTTTGTCCGTGAGCCATGAGATGGGGAGGCGGGCGAATTTGATAGAGCGGTAGTTATCGGCTTCGAAGAGGACGCCGACGGAGCCGTCTGGGAGTTTGGTGGGGACACTGTAGGCGAAGGGGCCGGGCCAGAGTTCGCGTTTCACGGGCCATGAGGCGCCGTCGTCGGTGCTCATCCAGACCGTGCCGTGATCGCGACGTGGGCTGTCTGGGCCGGTGTGGAGGAGACGGCCCTTGCCTGCGGCGTCGTCGAAGGAGAAGCGGAGGATGCCGGCCATGCAGCTGGGGTCGGTGAGGCCGGGGATTTCGGAGACGGGGGACCATGAGGAGCCGCCGTCGCGGCTGATGGAGGATTTGCGGAGTTTGGCACCGCCGAACTGGCGGGAGTCGAGAAAGACTGAGCCGTCAGACAGTTCGGCGAACTGGACCTCATTGATCCAGCTTTTGCCGTTAGGGAGGAGGGCGTTGGGGACATCGGCGCCGACGGACCATGATTTTCCGGCGTCGTCGCTGAAGACGGCGTAGTTCTGCCAGATGCCGAAGGGGCCCTCGTTGAATGGGATGAGGAGACGGCCCTTGTGGGGGCCTCGGGAGAGCTGGATGCCGATGCCTGGGCCGCTGGCGATGGTGGTGGCGCGGGTGGGGCGTTTGGTGGTGGCGGTGACGTCGGTGGGTTGGGACCATGTGGTGCCGTCGTCGTCGGAGGTGAGGAGGAAGTTGCGGTAGATGTCCGGGCCTTCGAGGCCCTGGGCGATGCGGTTGTCGTGCTCGCGGAGATGGGAAGGGATGCGCTGGTACCAGAGGAAGATGCGGCCGGATTGGGATTCCTGGACGAGGGTTGGGTTATTGAGGGAATGGGGGCCGTCGTCGTGGAGGATGCGGAGCGGGGACCATGTGAGGCCGCCGTCGGTGCTGCGTTTGGCGACGATGTCGTTTTCGGCCTGATCGTTGGGGCGGCGGCGGCCTTCGGCGACTGCGAGGATGGTGCCGGAGCGGGTGGTGAGGACCGAGGGGATGCGGATGGAGGCGAAGCCTTCGGTGCCGGAGGTGAAGACCTCGGAGAACTGGGGGTCGGCGGCGAGGGCGGTGGAGGCGGCGAGTGAGAGGAGGAGGATGGGAGCGGGATTCATGGCATGGGAAAATGGACCGGGAGCGGCTGGTGAGGCTGATCCCGGAGAAGAGGTAACGGGAGGATGCGTGGGAATGTTCACCGCATCCGAGGAGGGGGTGCGGGGTCAGCGGATCCAGTCGAAGAAGCCGAGGGATTCGAGACTGGAGCGGAGGGAGGCGGATGCTTCCGGGGAGAGTGGGGGGTTGGGGAGCCGTGGGGGGCCGACGAGGACGCCGAGGAAGGACATGGTGGCTTTGGCGGCGGCCATGTAGCCGTGGGAGGCGAGGAGACGGATGATCTGGACCCCGCGGAATTGTTCGGTGCGAGCGGATTCGAGGTCGCCGCGGGCGAAGGCGTCGAGGAGACGGAGGTAGATGGGGGCGGCGAAGTTGAAGCCGCTACCGACGGCTCCTGTTGCGCCCATGGCGAGGGCACCGAGGAAGTGTTCGTCGAGACCGTAGGGGACATCGAATCCCGAGCGGAGACAGTATTGATAGGTCATGAGGTCGGCATTGGTGTATTTGATGCCGGCGAGGTTGGGGATGCGGGCGGGGGCTTCGGCGAGGAATTCCTCCGGGGAGAGACTGATGCCGGTGAGGGCGGGGATGTCGTAGTAGTAGAATGGGGTATTGGGTGCGGCGGAGGCGATGGTGGCGCAGGTGTCGATGAGGACGGCGGTGGAGCGGGGTTTGAAGTAGGAAGGGGCGAGAGCGGAGATGGCGGCGGCGCCGAGTTTTTCTGCCTGAGCGGCGAGGGTGCGGGCGTCGTGGAGACAATTGGCACCGACGTGGACGACGATGCGGAGCGGGGTTCCTCTCGTGACGGAGAACCAGCGATCGGCGAGGGCGAGACGTTCGGTTAGGGCGAGCGAGGCGCTTTCGCCGGTGCTGCCGCCGATGAAGGCGGTGGTGACTCCGTTTTTGAGGAGGTGGGCGGCCTGGGATTCGACGGGGTCGAGGTTGAGCGAGCCGTCGTCGTGGAAGGGCGTGTGGGTGGCGCAGACGAGACCGTGGAGGGGGGCGTGGGGGATCATGGGGGTTGGGGGGATGATAGTCGGGGGAATGGATCAGTCGTGGTCGGGCTGAGAAGGTTTGATGAGGAGGACGAGGAAGACGGAGAGGAGGGCGGCGGCGGCGAAGACCGAGAAGATGGCGGAGAGCGGGAGGTGGAGGTCGCGCATTCTGCCGAAGCCCCAGTCGGCGAGACCGCCGGCGCTGATGCTGACGAGGTTCATGATGCCGTAGCCAGTGGCGCGGTGTTCCGGGAGGGCGATCTGGCAGAGGATGGGCATGTTATTGGCGTCGAAGAAGCCCCAGCCGAGGCCGAAGAGGATGAGGAAGGCGATGGCGACCCAGAGGTGGCCGGATTGGGGGGAGAAGCCGACGCCGAAGAGGGCAGGGATGATGAGGATCATGCCGAGGGCGCTGACGTGGATGCGGCCGCGCGGGGATTGGCGCATGCGGCGGTCGGCGAGCCAGCCGCCGGTGAGGGCGCCGACGATGGCGGCGAGTTGCCAGTAGAGCGTGGCGGAGACCCCGGCTTTACCCTGACCGATGCCGAATTCGGATTTGAGGATGGCGGGCATCCAGTCGCGGACGACCCATCCGGCGAGGGCAGGGAGCGTGAAGTAGAAGACGAGGAGGATGAAGGAGGGGTTGGAGAGGAGGGCGGGGAGGGCGCTGGAGCGAGGTTTTGAGGAGTCAGGAGCGGCGCGGGGGATATCGCGGAGGAGGAGGAGGAGCGGGAGGGCGAGGGCCATGCCGGTGATGCCGCACCATGTGAAGGTGGAGCGCCAGCCGATGGCTGGGTGGTCGGCGGCGTAGCCGGCGAAGCCGCCGATGATGACGCCTGAGTAGATGCCCATCTGGTGGAGACTGATGGCGCGGGAGCGGGTGGGGCCGGAGTGGTAGTCGGCGATGAGGGCGAGGGCAGCGGGGATGTAGAAGGCTTCGCTGATACCCATGAGGGAGCGGGCGGCGAGGAGTTCTGGATAGGATCGGACGTGGCCGGTCCACCATGTGACGGCGGACCATGAGAAGAGACTGGCGCAGATGGTGAAGCGGCGGCCGAAGCGGTCGGCGATCCAGCCGCCGACTGGGCTGAGGAAGGCGTAGACCCATTTGAACTGGCCGAGCATGCGGCCCCAGTTGGCGTCGGAGCCGATGTCAGGGAGGTCGCTCATGACGGACGACTTCATGGCGGCGAGCATCTGGCGGTCGAGGTAGTTGAGGAGGGCGACGGGGGCGAGGAGCATGACGGTGAGCCATGCGAGGGCGGGGAGCGCCTGCGGGCGTGGGGTGGTCATGGTGGTGGGGCTGGGGAGAAGAGATCGACCTTGGGGGAGCGGACGCCGGGGCGGGATTCGCCGCTGGGGATGGCGAAGCCGGAGGCGAAGGGCGTGCAGGGGGCGGTGACGCGCGGGGAGGGCATGGTGCCGGAGACGGACCATGTGTTGGTGGCGATGTGGTACTGGAGGAGACGGCCGGGGAAGCCCGGGTGTTTGTCAGGAGGGGAGAAGCCTGCTAGAGAGCCGTCGTCGCCGCCGAGGATGTGGATGATGCCGTGTTGGACTGGGGCGGGTGAGGGAGCGGCGGCCGAGGGGAAAGGGAGGACGGCGAGTTGCTGCCAGCCGGAGGAAGGCGAGTAGCGCCATGCGTCGCGGAGGTAGCGCCGGGAAATTTTGCCGTTTTTTGTTTCGAGGGCGGCACCGCCGAAGAGGTAGAACGCCTTGTGGTCTGCGGCGGCGATGGGGAGGATACGCGGGGCGGCGGGGAGAGGGGGGAGTTCGCGCCAGTGGGGGGATTCGCCGTGGAAGCGTGCGGAGAAGACGCGGTTGGAGGCGGATTGTTCGCCAGGGGATTCCGAGCCGCAGGCGACGAAGGCATTCTGGTCCGGGTCGACGGCTCCTGCGGCGAGGGCGAGCGGGATGGGGAGCGGGCCAGGGTTGACGTCGGAGCGGACGAGTTTTCCGTCGCGCCATGAGAAGGCGAGGACGGAGGCGTGGTGGCGGGAGGAATCGCTGCCGCCGATGGCCAGGAAGATGCCGTTGATGGAGAGACTAACGCCGTAGGCGAGCGGGGCGGGCAGGTTGCCTGCGGGTTGCCATGTGGCGGTGGGGGAGGCGAGGGACCAGATGGTGGAGTGCCAGACCTTCTGACCGCCGAGCCATGGCGGGGCGTCGGGGAAGTTAGCGCCTCCGGCGACGATGAGCGTGCCGTTGGAGACGGCGGCGAAGGGGGCGGCGACGCCGAGAGGGTTAGGGATGGGCGGGAGGGTTTGCCATGCGGGGGAGTCGGCGGCGTGGGCGGTGGTGGCGGAGAGGAGAGAGGCCGCGAGAGCGGCGAGAGTGGAGGGGGAGGCGCGGAGGGACACGGCGGGAGACAGGTTAGTCAGGGGGAGACCTGAGCGAGCCAGTCGTTGAGATTGTAGTACATGGTGACGCGGGAGATGAGCCCGTCGCGGAGCTGGAAGAAAGCGCCGGCGGGGAGACGATAGGATTGGCCGCGGGCCGGGGGGAGGCCGGTGTCGGCGACGAGGTAGGTGCCGTGGACGGTGAATTCTGCGGCGGCGCGGGTGCCGGAGGTGTCGGTCATGAGAACGAGGTCGTGGAGTTGTTCTGCGTAGCAGTGGTCCATGCGGGTCATGAACGAGCGGAAGGCGTCGCGGCCGGATTCGGAGTGGCCCTGATTGATGTCGTGGATGACGTCGTCGGTGAGGAGGGCGAGCATGGATTCGCGATCGCCGGCGTTGAAGGCGGCGTAGTAGCGCTGGAGCGTGTCGAGGGCGGAAGGATGCATGGTTGGGGCGTGGGTGTCAGGCGTTAGTGAAGACCGGGGATTTCCAGATGGGGAGGGAGGATTTGATGAGGCGGAGGTATTCGGAGACGAGGGAGAATGCGCCTGGGCTGTGGCGGGAGGCGCAGGCGATGAGGAGGGAAGGTTCGCCGTTAGGGACGAAGCCGGTGCGGTGGTGGATGACGACGTGGTGTGGGCCGAGGGAGGAAGTGACGGCGAGGTGGATGCGATGGAGTTCCGGGAGGGCCATGGCGTCGTAGCAGGAGTAGGAGATGCCGGAGATGGGCTGGTTGTTTTCGGAGTGGCGGACCCGGCCGAGGAAGATGAGTTCAGCGCCGGTGGTGCCGTCGTTCCAGCCGTCGGGGAGGGAGACGGGGAGCGGGGAGATGGAGAGTTGGGCGTCCGGAGTCATGAGTGGAGGCCGTCGGTTTGGGTGGAGAAGGCGGGGTCGGCGAGGCCGAGGTGGTGGTAGTGGGGGATGAGGCGGATGTAGCGATCGGCCCACGAGCGGAGATTGGCTTGTTCGTCGGGTGAGAGATCGCGGACGACCTTGGCAGGGGTGCCCATGACCATGGAGCCTGGAGGGATGATTTTGTTCTGAGTGACGACAGCGCCTGCTCCGATGATGGAGCGAGCGCCGATTTGAGCGCCGTCGAGGATGATGGCTCCCATGCCGATGAGGCATTCGTCGCCGATGGAGCAGGCGTGGAGCATGGCCATGTGGCCGACGGTGACGTAGTTGCCGATGTGGCAGCCGTGGTCTGCGGAGAGGTGGAGGACGGAGCCGTCCTGGACATTGGAGCCGCGGCCGATGGTGATGGCGTTGATGTCGCCGCGGAGGACGGCGTTGTACCAGACGCTGGCATTTTCTGCGATGGA
>JAIXPK010000477.1 GCA_027486335.1 Verrucomicrobiaceae bacterium
GCCGTCTCCTCCACGATCTTCATCGCCTTCTTCAGGCCCTCCTTGCTCCGCGCATCCTGCTTCACCGTCTTCAACGCACTCAACTCACTCTTGTGCGTCGGCACCACCGGATCCACCGACGCCTTCTTCTGCGCCATCACCACCGGCGCCCCAGCCGCCAGCACCGCTATCATCAAATACATCGGTCGGGTCTTCATCGCACTCGCTCCTTGGTTCTGGGCTTCACTTTCGGCTTCACAACAGGCTTCGCCACCGGGTTAACCACCGGCTTCGCAACAGGCTTAGCCGCGGGCTTCACCACCGGCTTAGCCGCAGGCTTCACCACCGGCTTCTCGTCTTTCTTCACCGCCGACTGCTCCACCGGCTTCTCCTTCTCCGCCTCCACAATCTCCCCCTCCTCCGCCTCCTCATACATCACCATCGTCACCCCACCCGTAAAATGCGTCAGCCCAGTCGCATGATCATGCAGCATCCCCCCGCCTCGAATCCGACGATCCGGTTCCTCAATCGTCACCGGCCGATCGCTCGTCACCAGATCCATCGCCACATCATACACCCCGCGCTCCAATTCCATCCGCCGCACCGTCTCCCCAGCCTCACGCCCCTCACCGTACTCCACCAGCACCGCCCCCTCGAACTCCACATGGTCCGCATCCGCTCTCCTCACCGTCCGGCTCTCAAATAAGGTCTGCATCTCCGCAGGCACTCCCTCCGTGTCCAGCTCCCCAATCCCCGTCAGCTCCCGCGGCACAAACACCCGGTAAAACGGATACCGCACTTCCCGATGGCTGCTCCCCGCCGGCAGCAACGCATCCACACCCACCAACCGCGCCCGCATCCCGCTCACCACCCGGCTCGCACGCCTCACCTCAAACCCATCGCCCGATCCCCCCTCAACCACCTCCTGCGTCCCAGCCGGCCCCGCAAGGAAGCCAGTCACCACCGCAGCTAGTATTGGGAATCTCATCTCGGAAAATCTCGGAAATCAGTGGCTCACTAACTCATGAACCGCCGCCAGTTGTCTCAGCACACCCTCCAATCGATCCAGCGGCACCATGTTCGGCCCGTCCGACAACGATTCCGCTGGGTTGAAATGCGTCTCGATAAACACGCCGTCACACCCCGCAGCCACCGCCGCCCGCGCCAGCACCGGTGCCAGCACGCCATCCCCACCACTCGTCCCTCCCAACCCGCCCGGCCGCTGCACCGAATGCGTCGCATCAAACACCACCCGGAATCCTTGCTCCCGGATCCAGTACAGCGACCTCATGTCCGCCACCAGATTGTTGTACCCGAAACTCGTCCCGCGCTCCGTAAAGAAAAACCGCTCGCACCCCGCCGCCCGCACCTTCGCCGCAATGTGCGCCACATCCCACGGTGCCAGAAACTGCCCCTTCTTCACATTCACCACCCGCCCAGTCTCCGCCGCCGCCACCACCAGATCAGTCTGCCGACACAGAAACGCCGGAATCTGCAGCACATCCACATGCTCCGCCGCCAGCCTCGCCTCCTCCACCGTATGCACATCCGTCGTCACCGGAACCCCAAGGCTCTTCCCAACCTCCGCCAGCAACCTGCATCCCTCCACACACCCCATCCCCCGATACGACGACCCGGACGTCCGGTTCGCCTTGTCATACGACGCCTTGAACATAAACCCCACCCCGGCCGCCGCCGCCACTTTCCCGATCGCCGCCCCAATGGACCAGAGAAATTCCTCCGACTCCATCACACACGGCCCCAGGATGAACACAGGCTTCCGCCCGTCCATCACAAGGGAACCAATCGGGATCTCAGGCAGTGCAGCGCCGGGGGGGATCGTCATCACCAGAAACAGACTCCGGAACCTGCGCCGCGCAATGAAAACCGTGACGCAAATTCTACTTGCTTCCCCAGCACCACCCCTTCCACTCAACCCTGCTTCGGCGCTGTCACCACTTTCGTCCCCGCAATCAGGTCGTGCAGGCACCGCCGATCCTCACGGAAAATGAACAGCGGATCCGCCAACGAGAAAAACGGCCCCAGAAATGGCACCGCCCCGATAATCCCAGGCACAACGCTCCGCAGCAGAAACGCCTTCACAAACCCGGGATTCTGCCCAGCCATGTCCACAATCTTGATCTTGCACACCATCTTCCCTAGCGTCTGCCCCCGCGTCGCCAGAAAATACAGATTCGCGATCATCAGCGCCAGCAGCAGCACCCCCGCAATGATCGGCCCAGTGTAATTCATCGATTCCATCATCTCCGTCAACTCAGCATTCCCCTCATCCCCACTCTGCTTCAACGCCGCCTCCACCTTGATCATCTGCATCACCAGCGTGAACGCCGGCAGCATCGCCACCAGCGCCATCCCGGAATCCGCCAGCACCGCCAGCAGCCGCACCCCGCGATCCGCAAGCTCCTGCCCGCCTCCCGTCCCATACCCACCCGGCACCGCCATCCCCGCAGGCCCCACATGATAGGGAAAGATCCGGCTCAGCGGCTCCCACCCTCCCATCCCGTCACGCCACCCCAGATCCTGCGGCGACAACTGCCCGCTCCCCAGCATCTCCTGGATCTGCGTTTCATCCAATTCGCCAAGCTGGCGGCCATTTTGTGTTATGTGGTATTTCATAAGAATCGAGAAATCGTTTGTTAGAGAAAACCCACCCCCTTACGGCGGCGTATACGTCGACGGAGGCACCACCGGCCCGGACCGCGCCTTCGCCGCCCCAGCCATCACCCCAGTCCCCACCAGTGCCGCAATCGCAATCACATAAATCACGATCCCCGCCAGCATCATGATCCCAATGAACTTCCAGAACACCCGCTGAGCATCCAGCGCCCGGTCAAGGTCACTCACCTGCCGCGTCCGCGACAACGCCGTCACCGCCCCGCAGAACTGAAACAACTTCACAATCGGATACACATACACCGCCGCGAACAACAGATACAAAACCGCCATCCCCATCATGAACGTTCGCGGCGGCACCCCCGGCATCCCCGAGCCACCACCCATCGCACCCCCCATGCTGCTCGCCATCACTTCCCCCATCAGCAGCATCGCCAGCGCCCCCAGCACCATCATCGCCGATCCAATCGCCCCAACCACCGCCATCAGCATCACCCAACCCCTCGTCCCCCGCAGCAACCCCACCGTCCTCACATCCACTTCCCCACCCGCCACCGCCACCTGCCTCGACGCCGGAGCCGCATAAGGATTCACCGCCCCACTCACCCTCACCGAACCCAACCCCGGAATCAGCACCCCCAACGGCTGCCACTCCGCCATCCCCTCCGCCCACCCAGCATCCGCAGCCGTCAACTGCCCCGCCCCAACCATCGCCGTAATCTCCTCAACCGACAATTCCCCAAGGCTCGCGCCATTGCGTGATACATGATACTTCATCGGTTTCTTCAGGCTGAAATGGTTCGCCCAAACGCAGAATTTCCACGCGGCCCTCGCTTCTAGGCATTAAGCCCCTCACCGTCAACCTCCTTCACCACACGCATCCAATCTGCCCATCTGCGTCCAAGCCCCGGGCACGCGAGGCTCCGTACTCGCGCCTCCAAAATCCCCACCTCCCCCGAATCTCATATCCCACTTCCCACGTCCCACTTCCCACTTCCCTCCCCCCTCCCCACAAGCCTTTCTCACTTCTCACTTCACACTTCTCACTTCCCTCCCCCCTCCCCACAAGCCTTTCCCACTTCTCACTTCTCACTTCTCACTTTCCTCCCCCCTCCCGCCCGCCATACTACCCACGGCTTTCACCTTCCCAAACCCCATGCGCGCCGCCCTCCAAATCCCCATCGGCCTAGCCGCCGCCGCCGCGGCCGCCTTCGTCCCTCTCTCCTCAGCCCGCGACGACCTCAACCTCACCCGCAGCCGCGCCGCCAAACTCGCCGCCATCCCGGACTCCCAACTCCCCGCCATCGACCCAGCCACCGGCAAACCGATCGCTCCCACCAAATCCGCACCCTCACGCATCCCCCCAGGCGCTTCCCCAGCCGAAGCCAGCGCCACCATCACGCTCCTCGGCTCCCTCGACGGCAAGCTCCTCTCCACCCGCGACATCATCGACGCCCTCGAACGCGTCATGAACCTCCCAGCCTCCCACATGGACGATGCCCTCGCCGTCCTCAAAGACATCAAAGCCCCCGCCCTCAGCGGCTTCCTCTTCTCCGCCCTCTTCTCCCGCTGGGGCGAACTCGACCCCGACGGCGCCCGCGCCAGACTCGCCGACGTCGGCTCCAATCCCTTCGCCCGCTACGCAGGCACCGCCTCCCTCGCCTCAGGCTGGCTCGAAAAAGACCCCGACGCCTTCATCACTTTCCTAACCGACAAATCCGGCAAGCCGGACCCCAAACTCGACGAAATGCGCAAGCTCATGGCCGGCTCGCTCTTCAGCGGCATGAATGTCCTCGACCCAGCCACCGCCGACCGTCTCATTGCAGCCTCCCCGCCTGACAAACGCGCCGAACTCATCCTCCAGGTCGCCCAGAACAACCCGGACATCGATCTCTCCGCCGCCGGCGAACGCGCCCTCGCCGAAACCCGCAACGCCGAAGATCGCGCCGGCGTCCACAGCCGCATCGCCCGCATCATGGCCGAACGCGGCGACCCAGCCAACGCCATCTCCTACGCCTCCTCCCTCTCCGAATCCATAGAGCGCAAGGCCAGCTACGATTCCTCCCTCAACCTCTGGATGAAGGATGACAAGGACGCCGCCACCGCATGGATCAAATCCCAGCCCGTCGACATTCAGAAAGAAGCCGCCGGCGGTCTCCGCGGCAGCGTCAATGGCATGTCCTCCTCCGAACTCTCCTCCTTCGCCAAAAACGTCGACTCGTCCGTCCAGCCCCAGCTCTGGTCCATGGCCGTCCGCGGCGCAGCCGATCGCGACCCCGCCGATGCCGTCAACTTCCTCCCTAACGTCAAACCGGAAGACCGCCCTCAATCCTATCAGACAGTCGCGGAATCATGGACCAAAAAAGACCCGGAAGCCGCCTCCGGCTGGGTCGACCAACTCCCCCAGGGCAACGAAAAAGACCGGGCCATCGTCGGTCTCACTTCCTCCGTCGGCTCCAAAGAACCCGACAGCGCCGCCATGTGGGCCTCCACCATCAGCGACCCCGAAGTCCGCGCCGTCACCACCGAGAAATACGCCACCGATTGGCTCAAACGCGACCCCGCCGCCGCCGCCCAGTGGATCCAGCAGGCTCCCGCCCTCGCCCCGGAACAGAAACTCCGTCTCCTCCAGCCTTCCAGCAACTGACCCCTCTCACTCCGCCCTCCCATGAAACGCTGGCGCCCTCTCCTCCTCTCTTTCCTCCTCGGCTCCGCCGCCGCCGCCGCATGGTACTCCTACCAGCGCCGCGAAATCCGCGCCCTCACTTCCTCCAAACCCGCCGTCGTCGCCCCTCAATCCTCCCGCGCCCTCCCTCCCGGCGGCCGCAATCCCAAGTCCTCCGCCAAATCCCCAACCGACGCCGCCCTCGACGCCGCCTCCCCGCCCACCCGCAACGGCATCCGCTCGCTCTTCGCCCGATCCAAGGCCATCATGGAACTCCCGCGCGATAAGGTCGAAACCCTCCTCGACGACCTCTCCAAATCCGGACGCATCCGCTCCCCACTCGACGCCACCACACTCATGGCCGCCTACGCGAGACTAGCGGAATTCGACCCCGCCGCCGCCATGGAACGCGCCGCATCTAACAAACGCGAGGTCCGCGACATCGCCTCCTTCGCCGTCATGTCCGAATGGCTCTCCAAGGACCGCCCCGCCGCCGTCTCATGGTTCCAGAATCTCCCGGACACCGACGACAAGGCCAAGTTCCTCACCATGCTCAACTTCGCCGGTGCCTCGGACCCAACCCTCTCCGCAGAACTCACCGAAGCCATCGCCGACCCCGAAAAACGCGCCGAAGCCGTCGCCGACTCCATCCGCTCCATTGCATGGTCCAACCCGGAAGCCGCCATGGCACGTCTCAAGGAAATCGAAGACCCCGACGACCGCGCCGAAGCCGAACGCGATGTCCTCCGCGGCCTCGCCATGCGCGAACCCGAACGCGCCGTCTCCCTCGCCTTCGCCAAACCAGACGGCGATCCCTCCCGCTCCAGCGCCGTCGACTTCGTCCGCCAATGGTCCGATCAGGACGGCCCCGCCGCCCTCAAATGGATCAGCTCCCAACCCCCGGAAATTCAGGCCGAACTCCTCTCCAAGGACAATGGCCTCAAACGCGGCTTCTCCGGCGCTTCCTCCGATGACGTCAAGTCCGCCGCCCTCAAGGTCACCGACCCCGCCCAGCGCGATCAACTCCACGCCGCATGGATCAATGGCCAGGCCTCCAGCAATCCGGAAGCCGGCTTCTCCCACCTCTCTAACATCAAAGACCGCGACCTCCAGGCCCAGTCCGCCGCAGGCATCGCCTCGGAAGCCGCCCGCGCCAACAACCCGGACGCCATGAACCTCTGGCTCGACTCCAATCCCCCCGCCCCCGTCCGCAGCGCCGCCATCGCCCGCTACGCCGAAACCGTCGGCCGCAACGACCCAGTCGCCGCCGCTGAATGGACTCAACGCATCCCCGACCCCAAAATCCGCGCCGCCACCGCCGCCAAAATCACCAAAACCCCCTGACTCACCCTAACTCTCCCCCGATCCCCATGCCTTTCCCCATCCGCAGCCCTCGCACCCGCACCGGCGGCATCGTCCTCCTCGCCCGCATCATCGACAAAATCAGGCTCGACGCCGCCAACCAGCTCCCCCTCGGCTACCACGTCGGCTTCGTCCCCGGAAACCGCACGTTCGACGACCGTCTCTGCCGCTTCCTCAACCTCGACTGGGACGCCTTCAAATCCCGCGTCCTCCTCGGCGGCTCAGACGACGAAATCCTCGCATGGGCCTTCGCCCACGGCCGTCAGCCCGACGCCGAACAAATCGAGGTCTGGAATACCTTCATGGAAAAACGCGGCTGGCGCGACTCCGCCTCCCCGGGCTTCGCCAAAAACAAAGCCGACTCCGGCTTCGCCAACCGCGACGACATCCAGTCGTACTTCGACCTCATGGACGCTGAAGAAGGCCACACACCATGAGCTCCGCACGCACAGACATCCTCTCCCGCATCCGCAAGGCCCTTGCCACCCCAGCCCCGCGCCCCGGCCACCCCGCGCCCTCCACCCCACAACGCTCCGCCACCTCCGCCGCCCGCCTCGCCCTCCCTCCCGTCGGTCCGTCCCCGGACGACTGGCTCGCCCTCTTCTCCAAAAACTCGGAAGATCTCCGCACCGAAACCCGCGTCCTCGATGACCTCGACGCCGCCTCCCGTTTCTTCGCCAATCTCGTCCGCTCAGAAAACTGGCAGCACCTCGCCTCCCACCGCGGCTCTATCACCGACGCCCTCCTCGCCTCCTGCCCTATCAAGGTCTCCCTCACCGAATCCTCCGCCGGTGCCGCCCTCGAACCCTGCGACGCCGCCCTCTCCGAGTGCGACGCCCTCGTCGCCCAGACCGGCTCCCTCGTCCTCACCTCCCGCTCCGCCGGCGGCCGCGCCCTCTCCGTCCTCCCACCTCACCACATCGTCATCGCAAAACGCTCCCAACTCGTCCCCGACCTCCCCGCCGCCTTCGACCTCCTCCAGTCCCGCTACGGCCACTCATGGCCCAGCATGACCTCCTTCATCACAGGCCCCAGCCGCACCGGCGACATCGAACGC
>JAIXPK010000373.1 GCA_027486335.1 Verrucomicrobiaceae bacterium
GCCCCACCACCACCGAAGCCGTCAACGGCGACATCGACGACTTCGCCGTCTTCTCCCACGCCCTCTCCGATACCGACGTCGCCCAACTCTCCACCGGCGCACCCCCGGACTCCCTCCCAAACGTCAACCCTAACGACACCGACAGCGACGGTCTCCCCGACCGCTGGGAACTCCGCTTCTACCCAACCCTCACCGAACTCACCAGCCTAACCACCGACCGCGACAGCGACGGTCTCGACAACGGATCCGAACTCGCCCTCGGCACCAATCCCGCCAACTCCGACTCCGACTCCGACGGCGCCACCGACGGCTCGGAAACCAACACCGGCATCTGGGTCAGCACCGCCAACCGCGGCACCAGCCCCATCAACCCCGACACCGACGCCGATGGCCTCAGGGACGGCGCGGAATCCAACACCGGCACCTTCGTCAGCCCGACCAACACCGGCTCCAACCCGCTCCTCACGGACTCTGATACCGACCTCGTCCGCGACGGCGATGAAGTCGCCTACGGCTCAAATCCCGTCAACGCCGCCAGCACCCCAGTCCAGCCCGGCGTCCCCACGCTCCTCGCATGGTGGCAGTTCAATGACAATTCCTCCCCAACCATCGCCCGCGACTCCCGCGCCGGCCACGCCGGAACCCTGACCACCAACGCCGCCTACTCACCAGACGCGGAAGGCGCTTCCTCCACCCCGGGCGATCGAGCCCTCCGCATCTCCGCCGCCGGCGGCAAACTCCGCCTCGACAACGCCCCGTGGCTCAACATGGCCACCCGCATCGACAAACTCACCGTCTCCTTCTGGCAGAAACGCGTCAACATCGCCAACTCCTCCAGCTTCTGGCTCTACTCCACCGCCGCCGGCGCCGGCAGCGGCTTCCGCGGCTTCCAGTCCCACTGCCCATACTCCAATAACATCATCTACTTCGACTCCGCAGGCTGCTGCGCCGCCAATCAGCGCATCAACGCCGCCATCACCACCGTCGACTGGACCCAGTGGCACCACTTCGTCTTCCTCAAAGACGGTCCCTCCAAACGCGTCTACATCGACGGCGCCATCTCCCTCTCCGGCACCGGATCCCTCCCTCTCCCCACCGACTTCAGCGCCCTCAACATCGGCGCTGACAACGGCGCAGGCTCCATCAACGGCTGGATCGACGACTTCTCCATCTTCGCCGCCGCCCTCAACGACCAGGACATCACCAGTCTCGCCACCCGCACCAAATCCCCCGCAGAAATCAGCACTTCCTCCGACGCCGACGCCGACGGTCTCGTCGATGCATGGGAATTCCTCTACTTCCCTGGCGACCTCACAAAACTCTCCGCCACCGGCGACTTCGACCGCGACTCGTCCACCGACTCCCAGGAACTCACCCGCTCCACTGACCCCACCAACCCGGACTCCGACGGCGATTCCCTAACGGACGGCAGTGAATCCAACACCGGCAGCTGGATCAGCCCGACCAACACCGGCACCGACCCGAAAAAAGCCGACTCCGACGGCGACGGATTCACCGACAACGTCGAATCCGCCTCCGGCACCTACGTCTCTCAGGAAAATCCCGGCACCGACCCCAATAAGCCGGACTCCGATGGCGACTCGTTCCTCGATTCCCAGGAAGGCCTCTACCTCGCCAATCCTAACCTCGCCTCCAGCGTCCCGTTCGACCGCTCCAAACCATTCCTCCTCGCCCACTGGGCCTTCGACGACGCCTCCGTTCCTGACCAATCCCTCGACGCCGTCCGCGGCTTCCGCGGCGCCGTCACCGGCACGTTCTCCGCTCCAGGCGGCGGCCGCTCCGGTCTCCCCTCGGACTCCGCCATCTGCCTCACCGGCGGCCAATCCGTCACCGCCAACGCAGACTTCACCAACCTCGCCACCTCCGCTGACAAAATCACCATCTCCTTCTGGCAGAAACTCGACTTCATCACCGGTTCCTCCGCCTTCTGGCTCACCTCCCCATCCAGCGACGGCGGCCGCGGCATGCAGGCCCACGTCCCATGGGGCGATAGCAATATCTACTTCGACCACAGCGGCTGCTGCGCCACCGGCACCACCCGCATCTCTGGCCCGCTCCCAGCCATCGACGTCACCGCATGGCACCACTTCGCCTTCGTCAAAGACGGCCCCTCCAAAATCGTCTACCTCGACGGCTCCCCGGCCCTCACCGGCGCAGGCACCGAAAAACTCCGCTCCGATCACACCATCCTGACACTCGGCGGCGGCCCCGCCGGCTACATGAGCGGCTGTCTCGATGACTTCGCCCTCTACGCCGGTGCCCTCGACCCCGCACTCATCACGCGACTCGCCGCCGGCGCTTCCCCAGCCTCCATCCTCCAGCCATCCGCCGACTTCCGCATCACCGCCTATCGCCTCAACCCGGACGGCACGTTCCACCTCGAATGGAATACCACCCCAGGCCTCTCCTACGTCGTCGAAGCCTCCCCCAACCCTCTCTCTCCAACATGGACCGCCGTCAGCGGCACCATCCTCGCAGGCACTTCCTCCGCCTCCGCAGACGTCTCCCTGCCCCCAGGCCCTTCCATGTTCCTCCGCGTCAGACAGTAATGCACCCCTGACGATTGCTCTTTACCGGAACGCCGGCCGGGCCCTTTACTCTGCCCGTGTCGTCCGTCGTCGAATCCCTCCGCCTGATCAGCGAGCCCACAAGGCTCAGGCTGCTCCTGCTCATGGATCGCGCCGAACTCACCGTCGCCGAAATCCAGGAGATCCTCTGCATGAAACAGAGCCGCATCTCCACCCAACTCGGCCTCCTCAAAAACGCCGGCCTCGTCCGCGCCCGGCGTTCCGGTAAAAACAGTCTCTACAGCATGCACCCGGCCGCCGCCGGCTTCTCAGAACTCATCCGCCGCAGCGCCCCAGAAATCCCCGAAGCCACCGAAGACCGCCGCGGCCTCGAACTCGCCCTCCGTAAACGCGCCGACCACACCCGCGCCTATTTCGACCAGCTCGCCGGAAAATTCGGCCGCAGCTACTGCCCGGGCCGCAGCTGGAAAGGCCTCACCGAAGCCCTCCTCCTCCTCATGCCACGCCTCACCGTCGCCGACCTCGGCGCTGGCGAAGGCACGTTCTCCCAACTCCTCGCTCGCCGCGCCGAACGCGTCATCGCCATCGATAGCTCCGAAAAAATGGTCGAATACGGTACCCGCATCGCCGCAGAAAACGGGGTCTCCAATCTCGAATACCGCCTCGGCGACATCGAAGCCACCTCCCTCGACAACGCCTCCGTCGACCTCGCCTTCTTCAGCCAGTCCCTCCACCACGCCACCCGCCCGGAAGCCGCTGTCCGCGAAGCCTTCCGCATCACCCGCCCCGGCGGCCGCATCGTCATCCTCGATCTCCTCAAACACGACTTCGAACAAGCCCGCGACCTCTACGCCGACGTCTGGCTCGGCTTCTCAGAAGTCGAACTCTTCGGGTTCATCGAAGACGCCGGCTTCTCCTCCATCCAGATCTCCGTCGTCGACCGCGAACCCGCCGC
>JAIXPK010000190.1 GCA_027486335.1 Verrucomicrobiaceae bacterium
CGCCACCGCCCCCACCGCAAACAACCGCGACGCAGCCCGCCCCGCATCCAACCCACGCGTCGCCGCCCAGATCACTATCAGCGGACTCAACAGCAACCCAAAACTCCCGCTCGACTGAATCAACCCCTTCACCGCCGGCCCAGCCGCAAACACCCGGTGCGCAATCAGCAGCAGAAATGTTGCATTCGCCGTCTCCAGCACACCCATCCCCAACGCCCGGAATCGCTCCAGCCGAAATGTCAGCGCTTCCCGTTGCTCCACCGTCATCCCACGTCCCTACCGGGTCTCCACTCCACGCAAAACCCCGAACTTCCACTATTCTCCCTCACTCCCCCCTCGCCCGCCGCTCCTCATTCTCACGCCGCCGCCGCCCGAAAAAATCCACCAGCAGAAACCGCGTCTCATTCTCCATCACCCCAGCCGTCACCTCGCTCCGGTGATTCAGATTCGGCTGCTGCAGTAAATTAATGAACCCGCCAGCGGCTCCACCACGCGCATCAGGACACCCGAAAATCACCCGCCGGATCCGGCAATGCACAATCGCCCCCGCACACATCGGACACGGCTCCTTCGTCACATACAAATCACAATCCGTCAGCCGCCAGTCGTCCACCACACTCTCCGCCTGCGTCAGCGCCAGCATCTCCGCATGCGCCGTCGCATCCCTCAATGTCTCCACCTGATTCCACGCCCGCGCAATAATACTCCCCCCTCGCACAATCACCGCCCCAATCGGCACCTCATCCTTCGCCGCCGCTCGCTGCGCCATCCGCAACGCCTCCCCCATGAAATACTGGTCACTCGCAATGTCTATCACCGGATCAGAACCTGGCGCTTCAGGATGAATCATCACCCCCACTCCACCAGCACTCCGCCGCCGCCAATCGCAAATTGCCGCCCGCTCCTTGCTTTTACCCGCGACCGTGGCACGAATCCCCCCGCCTTATGGAAAGCCAGCCATCCACCCCACCAGCCTCCCCCGAATCGGAAAGCGCTCTCCTCGCCGTCCGCCGCGAAAAACTCGCAAAACTCGAGGCCGCAGGCATCAACCCATGGGGCGGTCGCTTCGATACCTCCCACTCCATCGCCGAAATCCGCGACTCCTTCGCCGAAGGCCTCCAAGTCCGCGCCGCCGGCCGCGTCACCGCCTGCCGCGACATGGGCAAAACCCTCTTCTTCGACCTCTCCGACCTCGAAGCCCGCTTCCAGTGCTTCTTCAACGCCAAAAACGTCCCCGAAGACACGTTCTCCACCTTCAAAAACCTCGTCGACATCGGCGACTGGGTCGGCGTCGAAGGCGAAACCTTCATCACCAAAACCGGAGAACCTTCCATCAAGGTAACCAATCTCACCGTCCTCTCCAAATCCCTCCGACCCATGCCAGACAAATGGCACGGCGTCGCCGACCGCGAAATCAAATACCGCCAGCGCTACCTCGACCTCATGGCCAACCAACGCAGCCGCGAGGTCTTCATCCTCCGCAGCCGCATGGTCGCTGAAATCCGCACATGGCTCCAGGACCGCGACTTCCTCGAAGTCGAAACCCCCATGCTCCAAGCCGTCCCCGGCGGCGCCGCCGCTCGCCCCTTCGAAACCTTCCACAACGCCCTCGGCCAGCCGTTCTTCCTCCGCATCGCCCCCGAACTCTACCTCAAACGACTCCTCGTCGGCGGCTTCACCAAGGTCTTCGAACTCAACCGCAACTTCCGCAACGAGGGCATCTCCCGCCGCCATAACCCCGAATTCACCATGCTCGAGGCCTACTGGGCCTTCGCCGACTTCCGCCAGATGGCCGATCTCGTCGAGGACCTCGTCTGCCACCTCGCCGAAAAATTCATCGGCTCCCTCCTCATCGAGCACAAAGACCCAGACGGCAACGTCACCCGCACCATCGACCTCTCCCGTCCATGGCAGCGCACCCCCTACCGCGACCTCCTCCGCTCCATCGACCCTCTCTGGTTCGATTACTCCCCGGACCAACGCCGCTCCCGCTGCGCAGAACTCGGCGTCGAAATCTCCCCAGCCATGGAAGACTACGAGGTCACCCAGCAGGTCTTCGAAAAACTCATCGAAGAAAAAACCTTCAACCCCTGCTTCGTCACCCACGTCCCCGCAGAACTCGTCCCCCTCGCCCGCCAGAACCCCGACGACCCCTCCATCGTCGACGTCTACGAACTCATTATCAACGGCGTCGAAATCTCCCCAGGCTACTCCGAACTCAACGACCCCATCGTCCAGCGCCAGCGCCTCGAACACCAGGCCGGCGAAGAAACCCAGAAGGTCGACGAAGAATTCCTCCTCGCCCTCGAACACGGCATGCCCCCAGCAGGCGGCATCGGCATCGGCATCGACCGCCTCATCATGATGCTCACAGGCTGCGACTCCATCCGCGACGTCGTCCTCTTCCCCCAGCTCAAATCCAAAGACTGACCCCGGCTCCCCAGCACCCCGTTTCCCCCAGCCCGCCCCGCCCCCCCCCCCACGAAGAGGTCTGTCTACTTGTCCGCCATATCGCGTCCCCAGCGCCCCCCACGAAGAGGTCTGTCTTTTTGTGCGCACTCCCGCCACGGCGGTCATCGGCAGCGAAGAGGTCTGTCTCATTGTAATCCCTCCAGGCATTTCAGCGATTGGGGGAAAGACATCCAAGCCGCGAATCCACCCAAAAAAGAGGTCTGCCTCCTCGTACGTCTTCTTTCTCCTTGATCGCGTTGGCTCGTGGCCAGCGCAGTGAAGGCATTGCGCTGGAACTCCCCGATTCTACGACCTGCCCGGCCGCAGATGGTTCCTGTCCATCCACGCCCCAACACATGCCGTCCCCATCACGTTCTTCTTCGCGGGACTCAATCTCGCCCCCCCACGAAGAGGCCTGTCTACTTGCACACACTGCAACGGTGTCCGTGTTTGGTCTGGATTTGACCTGCTTGGGCGGGTGACGCCGGCGCTCTGAGCCCTGACTCGAAGGGGGCCCGAGGGTTCCCGGGTCCCTGCCCGAGGGTCGTTTTCAG
>JAIXPK010000282.1 GCA_027486335.1 Verrucomicrobiaceae bacterium
AGACTGGAGGTGCGGTGCCATGGGAGGTCGCTGATGAAGGCCATGACCTTGCAGGCGGGCGGGAGGGCGGACATCCAGTGGTAGCCGATGCCGCTGGCTGGGGCGAAGAGGATGGCGCGATCGGGGTTGAAGGCGCGGATGGCGGCGACGGTGTCGGGGTCGCGGGGGATGAACGTGTTTTTGATGCGGAGGAATCGGCTAGTACGGGTGATGGCGATGCCGCTGGCGGCGTCGACTTCCGGGTAGGAGATATCCTGGCGGACGATGGGGGCGGTGGTCGTAAAGACGCGGACGTCGTAGCCTGAGCGGTGGAGGGTGCGCGCGGTGACGCTTTCCTGGTAGTTGAGCCGCGGGTCGAAGGCTGAGGCGAGGATGGCGATGCGCGATTTCATGGCTGGGGGCGGAGACGGGAAAGATGTCAGGGTTCGCAGTCTTCGGCGGTGAGCGTGCGGCCGGTGCCTGTGGTGGTGGCGGAGGCGGCGCGGCCCTTGCGGTTGCCGAAGAGGGAGAGGACCGGGTGGAGGAGACGAGTTAGGAAGCGGGGGAGATGAGCGATGAGGAAGGCGATGTGGATGGGGAGCCACGTGGAACTGTCGGCGTAGCGACGGGAGCGGGAAGTGGCGCTGCGGAGGTCGGCGACTTCGCGATCGGTGTCGGTGGAGCCGAGACAGAGGAGCATGCGGAACCAGTGGCGGATGAGGATGCCGGGGCGGTTGAGGAAGCGGACGGCGTCACGGCGGATGGCTGGGCCGGTGACGGGTTCAGCGTTGAGGGCGGTGCGGAGGAGGGCTAGGTAGCCGGTTTCCCAGATGTAGTAGGCGGTGCCGCGGGTATTGAGGCCGTGGCGGGAGCCGTCCTGGGCGATGATGCCGGTGCAGTGGATGGGGAGTGGCTGGGAGGAGAAGATGGCGGCGAGGCAGATGACCTCGGTCTGGGGCCAGCAGGTCCACGGGTGGTTAGGGGGGACGGACGTGATGGCGCGGGCGGAGAGGTCGGAGCGGACGACGAAGTTGCCGGCGTTGCCGACGTACCAGTAGTAGCGGCGGGCCATTTCCTCGAGGGAGATGGTGGCGGAGGTGCCTTGTGCGAAGTTGTAGATGTGGCGTGAGAGGTCGTGCTGGACGAGGACGACGGGGGCGTCGGGGTGGGCGCGGAGGTAGTCGACGATGGCGCGGAGGGAGCCTGGGGCGAAGCGGTCGTCGTCGCCGAGGAGGATGTAGTGGCGGCCGGGGGCGTGCTGGAGACAGTGATTGATGTTAGGGATGGGGCCGCGGTTGGCGGGGTGGCGGACCGAGTGGAGCGTGAAGGGGCCTTTGGCCTGCCAGCGTGCGACGACGTCTGGGGTGGAGTCATCGGAGCCGTTGTCGGAGACGAGGACATCGATGGCGGCGGCGAGGTCAGGGTCGGAGCTGGTCTGGTCGTGGATGCAGGCGAGGAGGCCGTCGAGTTCGGAGTCGCGGTTCCATGTGGGGATGGTGATGGAGAGGACGGCGGTCATGGGAAAGAGGAGTGTGGGGGGCGGATGAGGTGGAGGACCCAAGCGGCGAAGATGAGGAGCCCGATGGTTTCCGCGGCGACGAACCATGCCAGGGTGGTGGAGGGTGAGCCGGAGCGAGCGCCTAGCCAGAGAGCGAGGGCGCGGAGGGAGGCGGCGACGAGGGCGATGAGGAAGTGGCCTCCCTGGCGACCGATGACGGTGGGGAGCATGCTGATGGGGGAGCAGATGAAGCCGGCGCTGGTGCTGATGATGAGGAGACGGGCGAGGTCGCCGGCGGGGGCGAAGCGCGGGCCGAAGACGAAGGAGAAGAGAGGTGGGCCCCAGAGCGTGATGACGAGGGCGGGGAGGATGATGGCGAGGGAGAGGAGCCCGCAGGTTTTGAGTGTGAGGGAGCGGAGGGCGGGGAGGTCCTTGCGGATGCGGGAGGCGCGTTCGTAGAAGACCTGGGCGACGGAGTTGCCGATGAAGGCACCGGGGAGGCGGAGGGCCTGGAAGGCGATGCTGAGGAGGCCAGCGGTCGCGAGGCCGAAGGATTCGGTGAAGACGATGACGGGGAGCGCGCCGGTGATCTGGTCGACGGCGGTCATGGGGAAGTTGTAGGCGGGGAACTGGCGGTAGTGTGAGGCGACGCGTTTGAGTTCCGAGGAGGAGGCACCGGTGACGGGAGGGAGTTCGGATTTGCGGATGCCGAGGAAGAGGAGAGCGGAGAGGACGGCCTGGCCGAGGACGTGGGAGAAGATGAGCCAGGGGCCTGACGGGACGAGGAGGCCGATGCCGATGGCGGTGAGGGCGGCGGTGGCGGCGGCGGCGGTGCGGGAGACGGAGAGGAGCGAGTAGGCGCGGTTGCGGTTGGCCCAGACGCCGGCGGCGAGGCCGAGGGAGATTACGGCTAGAGCGACGGGGAGGAGCCAGATGGCGGGGCCGAGGGTGGCGAGTTTGCCGGTCCAGCCCATGGCGCGGGCGGTGAGGAGGGCGGGGACGGCGAGGGAGGAGGAGAGAGCGGCGAGGGCGAGGACGAGCGTCCAGAGGTGGTTGGCTTCCGAGCGGTCGTCCGGGAGCATGAGGGCCTGTTCGTAGCGGAGACAGGACATGCCAGCGGCGGTGGTGACGACGCTGAGGTAGGCGGCGTAGAGGCCGAGGTTGGCGGGGCCGTAGATTCTGGAGAGGAAGGGGCCTGCGGCGACGGTGATGATCTGGGCGAGGGCTGCGCCTGTAGCGAGTCTGGTGACACTGGCGTAGAAGCCGGTGCCGCTAGGCAGTTTGAAGAGAGATGAGAGGGAACGGGATGGGGACATGGGGCCTGAGAGAGGTTCAGGCGTCGTCGTCGCGGCTGAGGATGAGCTGCTGGGCGTGCGTGGCGGTGAGGCCGGCGGCGGCGCGGAGGAAGTTCTGGGAGCCGACGGCGACGGTGGCGTCGGAGGGGAGGGCGAGACCGGAGACCCGGATGGAGCGCGGGAGGAGCGAGGCTAGCATTTCGCGGAGCCCGCCTTCGCGGATGTGTTCTTCAAGACAGATGACGTGCTTGAAGGAACGGAGGGCGGCGGTAGTGGCAGTGCTGGCGGGGTTCAGCCAGGGCATGGAGAAGACCGTGGGGGCGGGGCGGCCGGCGGCTGATTCGAGGGCGGCGGCATCGAGGGCGATGGAGAGGACCGAGCCTGTGGCGACGAGGGCGACGTCGGGGTTGCCTTGCTGGACGACGACCGGGTTAGGGGAGAGAGGCGGGGAGGAGTAGAGGTGTTTTTCGCCGGCCTTGCCGAGACGGAGGTAGGAAGGGCAGGGGTTGGCGGAGAGCCACTGGACGGCACCGCGGGCCTCGCCTGGATCGGCCGGGCTGAGGAGGCGGAGGTTAGGGAGCGTTCTGAAGATGGCGATGTCCTGAACGGCGTGGTGGGAGTAGCCGAGATTGCCGTAGGCGAGGCCTGCGCCGACGGCGACGGAGGTGACGGGGAGATTGTGATAGCAGATGTCGTTGCGGATCTGTTCGAGACAGCGGAGGGTGGGGAAGTTGGCGATGGAGTAGGTGAAGACGTGGAAGCCTTCGGAGGCGAGGCCTGCGGCGAGACCGGCCATGTTCTGTTCGGCGACGCCTGCGTTGAGGAAGCGGTCGGGGAATTCAGCGGCGAAGGGTTCGATGACCGAGTAGCCGAGGTCGCCGACGACGAGGAAGATGGCCGGGTTGATGCGGGCCTGGGCGGTGAGTTCTTCGATGAAGGCGGTTCTCATGACGGGTTCTGTTCCAGTTGGGCGAGGGCCTTGGCGAGGAGATCGGCGTTAGGGGCGCGGTAGTGCCATGCGATCTGATTCTCCATGTAGTCGACGCCTTTGCCTTTGGTGGTGTGGGTGATGAGACAGGAGGGCTGGCCCTTGGAGAAGGGGAGTGAGGAGAGGGCGGCGTGGAGTTCGGCGTGGTTGTGGCCATCGACCTCGCGGACGGCCCAGCGGAAGGCTTCGAGTTTGGCGCGAAGCGGTTCGAGTTCGATGACCTCGGAGACGGCACCGAGACTCTGGATTTTGTTATAGTCGATGATGAGGACGAGGTTGTCGAGCTGGTGCTGGGGAGCGAGGAGGATGGCTTCCCAGTTGGAGCCCTCGTCGAGTTCGCCGTCGGAGAGGAGGGCGAAGGAGCGCCATGGGAGGCCCTTGCGGCGAGCGGCGAGGGCCTTGCCGAGAGCGAAGGGCAGGCCGTGGCCGAGGGAGCCGGTGGAGAATTCGACGCCGGGGACCTTGTGGCTGATGTGGGTCATGAGGCGTGAGCCGTCCATGCCGTAGGAGTCGAGTTCCGAGAGCGGGAAGAAGCCGCGGAGGGCGAGGGCGGCGTAGACGCCGGCGCAGCAGTGGCCTTTGCTGAGGATGAAGCGGTCGCGGTCCGGGTGATCTGGCTGGTCCGGGAAGACCTTGAGAATACCGGAGTACAGGACGGCTAGGGTGTCGGCCATGGAGAGGACGCCGCCGATGTGACTGGCGTTGGCGGCGGAGACCATACGGAGGGCATGGTGGCGGATGCCTGCGGCGAGATCAGTGGAAGGGATCATGAGCGGACGAACCATGAGATGTAGGGGTCGAACGGGAGACGGCGCAGGTCGAGTTTGCTGAGGTCGAGGGACTCGAGGAGCGCGCTGGTTTCGCCGGCGAATTCGGGGCAGTTGAGCTCGTCGAAGGCGACGACACCGCCGCGGGGGACGCGAGGGAGGAGGGATTCGAGGGCGGATTTGGTAGGGGCGTAGAGGTCGAAGTCGATGTAGAGGAGACTGACGAGCAGAGACGGGTGATCCTTGACGTAGCGCGGGATGGTTTCGCAGGCGTCGCCCTGGACGAGTTCGATTTTAGGGATGTGGCCGAGGGGGCGGTTGGCGTCGTGGATGGAGGCGAGGTGGGCGAGTTCCTCCTGAATGGAGAGGGACGTGCGGAAGGCTCCGGTGCGGCTGTGCTGGGAGCCGCCTTCGGTGAGGTCTTTGGGGTCGACGGAGGGGAAGCCATCGAAGGTATCGAAGCCGATGATGCGGCGGGTGTGGTTGTAGGGTTCGTAGATGGCGGAGAAGTGGTGCCAGCCGAAGAGACCGCCGCCGGCGAAGACCCCGCATTCGACGATGCTGCCGTTGACTGGGAGGGAGTGGCGGAAGAGCTCGTGTTTGGCGAGGAAGCGGGCGATGTCCTGGCGGCGGACGTGGCGTGGGAACGTCTGGAGACGCTGAGCGACTGGGAGGGCCGAGTCGGTGAAGGCGTTGCAGAGCTTGTCGAGGAGTGGGAGTTCGTGGCCGGCGTATTTGGAGACGTGGTGGCCGAGGTGGTCGAGGGCTTCAGACATGATGGGTGGGGTGTGGGGTGAGTTGGTTATGGAGTGAGAGAGAGTCAGGGGGAATTGGCCAGGGTGGCGATGCCGTCGGCTGGGGAGATGGAGGGATGCCAGCCGGTGGCGGAGGAGAGTTTGGAGATATCGGCTTCTAGGTGCATGACCTGGTCGGGGCGGAAGGGGACGGCTCCGTAGTTAGGTTCCGAGGAGGAATTGGTAGCGGAGCGGAGGAGGTCGAGCCAGAAGCGGAGCGGGAGGGCGGTGCCGCTGCCGAGGTTGAAGTTGCCGGAGGCGGTGGGAGTGGCGGCGGTGGCGGTGATGGCGCGAGCGGCGTCGTCGACGTGGAGGAAGTCCCAGAGCTGGGTGCAGAGCGTGAGGTCGGGGGATCGGCCGGCGCGGAATTCGCGGAGGACGTACTGGAGGAACCAGTGAGGGGAGTCGCCGGGGCCGTAGGTGGAGAAGACGCGGAGCCATGCGGCGGAGAGCCCGCGGGCTTCTGCGAGGGCGAGGCAGGCGATGCCGGTGGCGAGTTTGGCTTTGCCGTAGAGCGTGGTGGGGCGGGTGGGGGCGTCCTCGTTGAGACGGCGGTTCTGGTTGCCGTACTCGGCCTGAGAGCCGAGGCCGATCCAGCGCTGGCAGCCTGCGGCGGCGGCGAGATCGACCGAGTCCATGGACATGCGGATGTTGTCGGTGATCTGGAAGGCCTCGTTGCGGTCCTGGCCGCCGACCCCGCGCCATGCGCAGTGGATGAAGACATCCGGGCTGGAGGCCTTGAGTGCGGCGATGGTTTCGGGGTCGGCGAGGTGGGAGTGGTGGAGGATGTGGAGGTTAGGGAGGTGCTGGAGGCGGGCGGGGTTGGAGTCGGGGCGCAGGAGAGCCGTCACCTTGTGGCCGGAGGCGAGGAGGTCGGCGGCGGCGGCGGCTCCAATGAAGCCGGAGGCACCGGTGATGACGGCGTGGAGGGGCATGGTGAGGCGTTAGGATTTCAGAACCGACCGGCGAGGACGTCGAGGAGCGAGTAGAACTGGTCGGGTTGGTAGCCGAGGGCGGAGACCTCGCGGCGGATTTCGTCGATGTAGCCGAAGCTGAAGACGAGGATGGCGTCGACCGGGTTGGAGGCGAGTTCGTCGAGGCTGACGAGGGGGACGCCGGATTTGGGGGCGACGAGGCCTGGGCGTTTGGGTTTTTTGTCGACGAGGTATTTGAGTTTGGGGGCGCTGCGCATGGCTGCGAGCGTCATGACCCCGCGGCCGCCTGCGCCGTAGCCGGCGAGCGTTTTGCCGTCAGCGGTCATCTGGTCGACGAAGCGGTCGAGGTTCTGGATGGCGCTGGTGATATTGGCACCGATCAGGGAGTAGTGGTCGAGATGGTTGAAGGCGTCCGGGGTGGAAGGCTTGACGGCCCTTGCGGCGAGCTGGGATTCGTTCGGAGTGGCGACGAAGATGAGGGAATTGGCGCGGCGGTCGGCTTCGGGGACGAGGTCGAAGTCGATGACGGTGAGGCCTTCGAGAGCGCAGAGTTGGGCGACGGAGGCTTCTGTGAGGTAGATGGAGTGTTCGTGTTCGAAGAGACAGTATTCCTGGCGTTCGATGATCTTTTCGAGGTTATGGATTTCGACGATGAGGAGACCGTGGTCCTTGTTGAGGATGTCGCGGGCGGCGGCGGTGAAGGCGAGGGGGTCTGGGAGGTGGTCGAACGTGTAGGAGAGCATGACGACATCGACCTCCTTGAATTCGTCAGGGAGCTGGTGGATGGAGTCTGCGGTGAAGAGACCCTGGATGGTGGGGATGCCTTTGGCTTCTGCGACCTTGCAGAGGACGGAGGAAGGTTCGTAGCCGAGGACGCGGCAGCCGGTGTTTTTGAAGGCGACGAGTTGTTCGCCGTCGCCGGAGCCGACTTCGAGGACCTTGCGTGAGGGCGAGGAGGCTGGGAAGCGGGCGACGGTGTTTTCAGCGAGGATGCGCATGAAGCGGCTGGCGGTGGAGGAACCGCCGACGGAGTACTGATAGTCCTCGTAGTAGTCGCCGACGTCGACATCGTGCTGGGTCTGGGCGCTGAGGCAGGATGTGCAGATGAAGACATCGATGTCGGCGCGGAATTCCGAGCCGAGGGCTTCCGGGGTGATGAAGTCGTCGGTGAAGGGCATCTCCGGGAGATGGAGGAAGCGCTGGAGGGACGTCGAGCCGCAGAGGCGGCAGGCGTTGCGGAAGTGGACCTTGGGTTGGTTCATGGGAGGAGATGGGAGTTAGAGGATTGAGAGAATTCGGAGATCTGAGAGCGGGTGAGGTTGGCTGGGTCTGCGCCATTGGCTGATTGGAGGTACCATGAGGCGGTCATGCGGACGGTATCGGGGAATTGCCATGCGGGTTCCCAGCCGAGGAGGTGATAGGCTTTTTCGGTGGCGAGGTGGAGTTTGGAGGCTTCGTGAGGGGCGGAGGGGTCTGCGGCGGTGGTCCATGAGCCGCCGGTGTGGGAGAGGAGAGCGGCGACGAGTGAGCCGACGGATTGGTTCGCGGAGACGGCGGGGCCGAAGTTGAAGCCGGAGGTTAGGGCGTCGAGGGGTGCGGAGGAGGCGCAGGGGAGGCGGTGGGAGGCGGCGTGGATGGCTGCGGCGAGCTGGAGGTAGCCGCTGAGGGGTTCGAGGACGTGCTGCCACGGGCGGGTGGCGTGGGGGTTGCGGACGGGGACGGGCTGGCCTGCGAGAACGGCGCGGATGGCGTCCGGGACGATGCGGTCGGGTGCCCAGTCGCCGCCGCCGATGACATTGCCGGCGCGGGCGCTGGCGACGCGGACTGGGGAGTCCGGGGAATCGAAGAACGAGCGGCGGTAGGCGGCGATGGCGATTTCCGCGGCTCCTTTGCTAGCGCTGTAGGGGTCGTGACCGCCCATGGGGTCGGATTCGCGGTAGGGGTGGAGCCACTCGCGGTTTTCGTAGCACTTGTCAGTGGTGACCATGATGACTGTGCAGGGATGGGCGGCGAGGCGGAGGGCGTCGAGCATGTGGACGGAGCCCATGACATTGACGGCGAAGGTTTCGACGGGCTGGTCGTAGGAGAGGCGGACGAGCGGTTGGGCGGCTAGGTGGAAGACGAAGTCCGGGGCGGTGTCGCGGGTGACGGCGGCGAGGTGGGCGCGGTCCATGATATCGGCGCGGTGGTCTGCGGCGATACGCTGGTGGAGGTTGAGTTGGTCGAAGAGGAGGGCGTGGGGGAGCGGGTCGAGGGCGTAGCCGTGGACTTCTGCGCCGAGGGCGAGGAGCCATTCCGAGAGCCATGCGCCTTTGAATCCGGTGTGGCCGGTGACGAGGACTCGGCGGTTGCAGAAGAGGTCGTGGAAGGGGCCGGGCATGGCTGCTGGAGGTTAGGGTGGGTTGGTTACCAGACCTTCCATGGGGCGTCGCCGTCGGCCCAGAGACGGTTGAGGTGCTGGGCTTCCTGATAGGTGTCCATGGGTTGCCAGAAGGCGGTGTGGCGGTAGGCGTTGAGCTGGCCGTCGGCGACGAGCTTGTCCATGGGGGCGCGTTCGAGCATGACGTCCGGGTCGTCGGGGAGGTAGTCGAACATGGAGTGGTCGCAGACCATGTAGCCGCCGTTGATGAGGGTTTTTTCGAACTGGGGTTTTTCTTCGAAGGAGGAGATGGTGCCGTCTTCTTCGACGCGCATGGAGCCGAAGCGGCCTGCGGGGTGGACTGCGGTGATGGTGCAGACCTTGCCGGCGGCCTTGTGGGAGGCGATGGCTTTATTGATGTCGAGGGAGGAGACCCCGTCGCCGTAGGTGAGGAGGAAGGGTTCGCCTGCGGGGATGTAGCGCTGGATCTGCTTGACGCGGTAGGCGGTCATGGAGTCTTCGCCGGTGTCTGCCAGGGTGACGCTCCAGTCTTCCTCGTCGTGGTGGTTATGGAAGACGGCTTCGGCGTCGTGGCCGAGTTTGAGGGTGACGTCGCAGGTATTCCAGAGGTAGTTGCGGAAGTATTCTTTGATCATGTCGCCCTTGTAGCCGAGGCAGAGGATGAACTCGCGATGGCCGTGATGGGCGTAGGTTTTCATGATGTGCCAGAGGATGGGTTTACCACCGATGGGGACCATGGGTTTGGGGCGGAACTCAGTTTCTTCGCGGAGGCGAGTGCCTTTACCGCCGCAGAGGATGACGACTTTCATGGAGGTGATGAGAAGTTAGGGTTTCAGGCGGCGAGGAAAGAAGCGACGGCGGCGATGACGGCGTCGCGCTGTGCGGCGGAGAGTTCCGGGAAGATGGGGATGCTGATGACTTCCGAGGCGAGACGGTGGGCGGTGGCGCAGTCGGCGCGGGCGGCGTCGGGGGTGTAGGCAAAGCATTCCTGCTGGTCCATGGTGACTGGGTAGTAGATTTCGCAGCCGATGCCGAGGGAAGAGAGGTGGTTTTTGAAGGCGTCGCGCTGGCCTTGGCCGATGATGCGGAGGGTGAACTGGTTCCAGATGTGGGAATTGTGGGCGTAGGGGACGGGGAGGACGATGCGTGCGCCGGAGTCGGCGAGCCATGCGTCCTGAGAGGCGGCGCATTTGCAGTGGGCGGGGTCAGCGGGGACGACGCCGGGGAGCTGGGCTAGTGCGGCGGAGTAGTGTGCGGCGTTGGCCTGGCGGCGGGTGGTGTATTCGCTGTAGTGGGCGAGTTTGACGCGGAGGAGAGCGGCCTGGAGCGGGTCGAGGCGGAAGTTGCCGCCGACGGCTTTGTGATAGTACTTGGGTTTCGAGCCGTGGGTGCGGAGGAGACGGGCGCGTTCGGCGAGGGCGTCGTCGCTGGTGACGAGGAGACCGCCGTCGCCGAAGCCGCCGAGGTTTTTGGAGGGGAAGAAGCTGTAGGTGCCGAAGTGTCCGATGGAGCCGACGGGGCGGCCCTTGTAGAGGGCTCCGATGGCCTGGGCGCCGTCTTCGATGACGAAGAGGTTATGGGCGTTGGCCAGGGCCATGACGGCGTCCATGTCGGCGCTCTGGCCGAAGAGGTGGACGGGGATGATGGCTTTGGTTTTCGGGGTGATTTTGGCGGCGGCCTTGGAGACGTCGATGTTGAAGCAGACCGGGCAGGCGTCGACGAAGACGGGGGTGGCTCCGGTGCGGGAGACGCAGCCGGCGGTGGCGAAGAAGGTGAAGGTGGGGACGAGGACCTCGTCGCCGGGGCCGATGCCGAGGGCCATGAGGGCGAGGAGGATGGCGTCGGTGCCGGAGGAGCAGCCGATGCCGTGGGAGGCGTGGACCATGGCGGCGCACTCTTTTTCGAGGGCATCGACTTCGGGGCCCATGATGAACTGGCCGCTGCGGAGGACCTTGGTGAAGGCGGCGGTGAGTTCGGCTTCGAGGGGGAGATTCTGGGCGTTGACGTCGAGGAGGGGGACATTCATGGCGGTGATGGGGTGGGGGGAGAGATCAGGAGAGGGATTTGAAGGAATCGTAGGAGGTGGTGCCGGTGGCGAGATGGTCCGGGAGAGGGAGGTCTTCGTCGAGCGAGAGACAGCGGACGGTATTGTTTTCGAGACGGTAGGAGAAGTTGGATTCGGGGCAGGTGGCGAGCCCGTCGGCATTGAACTGGAGGAGATGGCCGTGGCGGCTCATCCAGCCTTTGAGGCGACCGGGGACGCCGATGATGAAGCCGTAGTCGGGGACATCGCGGGCGACGACGGCTCCGGCGGCGATGAAGGAGTAGCGGCCGAGGGTGATGCCGCAAACGATGGTGGCGTTGGCGCCGATGGTGGTGCCGCGGCGGATGAGCGTGTGTTCGTAGAGACTGTGGCGTTTGACCTGACTGCGCGGGTTGGTGACGTTAGTGAGGACGCAGGAGGGGCCGAGGAAGACATCGTCTTCGATGGTGGTGCCGGTGTAGATGGCGACGTTGTTCTGGACTTTGACGTTGCTGCCGATGACGACGTCGTTAGCGACCATGGTATTCTGGCCGAAGATGCAGTTGGTGCCGATGGAAGCGCCTGGGCAGATGTGAGCGAAGTGCCAGACTTTGGTGCCGTCGCCGATGGAGACGGGGGAATCGATGATGGCGGTGGGGTGGGCGAAGAAGGCCATGGTGTGGGGGGAGTCAGGGTTTGGCGCCGCGGAAGAGGGAGAGGTCTGAGGAGGAAGCGGAGAGGGACCAGCGGATGTCCGGGAGGTTGAGGGCTGCGGCGATGGCTTCCGGTTCGGTGCCTGCGGGGACGGGGATGACGAGCTGCTGGGGCGGGAGGTGTTTGAGGCAGGCGGCGGCGAGACGGCTGACGGCGGCGTTGTCGGGGCCGCCGAGGACGGTGCGGTCGAGGGCCCATGGGGCGACGATGCCCATGTGGTGCCAGCCGAGGATGACATCGTCCTGGGAAGTGTTAGAGCGGATGAAGTCGCGGTGGGATTCGAGCCATGCGATGATTTTTCCGCGAGCGTCGGAGTGGCGTGTGGCGAGGAGCGGGAGGGAGTTGGCGGCGGCTTGTTTGGTGAGAGTGCGGGCGACGGAGGAAGGAGAGAAGGCGCTGTTGGAGAAGGCGACGGGGAGATTGCCTGGAGTGGCGAAGCCCGGGGCCATCCAGTCGAGGCCCGGGCTGCCTGTGAGGGATTCGGGTAGGAAGCGGCCGCCCCAGACGGCGAAGGCGGAGGAAGCGGCGAGGAGGGCGATGCCTGCGGTTCTGGCGCGAGTGGAGAGGGCAGGGAACCAGAGGGCGGCGGAGAGGGCGGCCCATGGGATGAAGAGGCG
>JAIXPK010000424.1 GCA_027486335.1 Verrucomicrobiaceae bacterium
CTTTTGCCGAGGACGTAGTCGTCGGGTTTGAGGTTCCGGTTTTTGTAGAAGTCCTTCTGGCCGATGCCTGCGAAGGGAGTGGGTTCGAAGGGATCGACGACGGCGGCGTCTGCTTTGTCAGGGACGGGGAGGCCGGTGAGGTGGAGGGAGACGTTGACGAAGAGACGGCGGAGGTCTTCGTCGGCGAAGTCCTGGGAGGCTCCGAGGGTGGTGCAGAAGGCGTTGCCTTTGGCGGTGCCGTTTGGAGCGGTGTACTCGCGGAGCCACGCGAGGGGCATCATGGGGTTATTTTTGGGGCCGTCGATGGGTTTCGAGGCAGGGTCGAGGGAAGCGGTGACGGCTCCGCGGAGGAGGATGGTGGCGGCTTTCTGATCGAGGTTGGCGATGCCGTAGACGTCGGTGGGGCCGAAGATTTCGCCGACGCCTTTGAGGACGGCGTGGGAGGCGTTGGGGGATTCGACGACGCCGAGGGTGCCCTGGCTGCCGTGGCCGCCGTGGTGATTGACCCAGCGTTCGCCGAGGATTTTGAGGCCGAAGTCGCTCCACTTGAAGTCGCCGGTCTGGGCGTTCCCGAGGAAGGCGTGGGTGGCGGTGCGGAAGCCGATGACGGGTTTGCCGGCGTTGAGGAATTCGGCGAAGTTGGCGATCTGGTCTGGGGGGAGCTGGCGGAAGCGGGTGCCGATGATCATGAGATCGGCGCTGTCGAGGGCATCGGTGCCGGGGATATTGGTCTGGCAGTTGGGGTCGATGAAGCCGCCGTCCGGGTTGGTTGAGAAGATGACGGTGCAGTCGAAGCCGTGTTTCTGGCTGAGGATTTTGGCGAGCATCGGGCAGGATTCCTCGCTGCGGTATTCTTCATCGCCGGCGACGAGGACGATTTTCTTGCCGTTCGGGGTGCCTTTGGGCGGGAGGTGGAGCCGGTCGGCGGCGGAGACGAGGCCGGTGAGGGCGGTCAGGGTGAGGATGATGGCGTGGCGCATGTTGATGAAATGGGATTGGGAAAGGGTGAATCCGGGAATGTCGGGGCGTGCCCGAGAATACTCAGTCCTGGTGGGAAAGCTATCATCGGGCGGGGTGCAAGGGCCGACTGGGGAGGTCGGGGGGCGCGAAGACGGGGGCGGGAGGGAAGTGAGAAGTGAGAAGTGAGAAGTGAGAATGGCTTGTGGGGAGGGCTTGTGGGGAGGGGGCTTGTAGGCGCACTCCGTGCGCAGAGAGAGCTGTGATTCTCCCAGCAGTCCAGAGCCTTCGGCTGCTTGAACGGAGGGGGTGGGAACGGAGAGGGCGCGCGAGTACGGGGTCTCGCGCGCCCGGGGGCTTGTGGGGAGATGAGCGGCGGGACGCCGCTACCACTTTGGGGTTTGTGGGGAGAGGGGTGGCGGGGGGAATTACTTGACCATTTCGATTTCGCCGGGGCGCCATGTTTTGTCGAACCATGGTTCGAGTGGGCCGTAGAGACGGAGGATCATGAACCAGCCTTTGCCTGGGAGGGTCTGGACCCAATTCTTTTCGTAGCCGGCGGGAGCGGTTGGGCCGAAGAAGACGTCGACGGAGCCGTCGGCATTTTTCTTGAGGTCTTTTTCCTGGCTGGTGACGCTCGGGGCCTTCTGGTTGGTTTGGATCATTGAGCGCGTCTGGTTGTCATAGACGATGACGGACCAGAAGTCTTTGACGGGGACATTTGGCGGCAGGTGCATTTTGTAGGTTTTGCCGCCGTCGAATGGGTTGCCGTTCGAGTCCTGGACGGACCATGGGTATTGGGAGCCCTTGCCTACCATTTTCATTTCCATGGCTGGGGTGACGCCGGTGGCGAAGTAGTAGTAGAAGATGTAGCCATCCATGTTCGTCACGCCGGGGGACGTTTCGAACTTGTAGCCGCCGAAGAAGGGCAGTCTCCATGTGCTTTTTGGATAGAAGTAGGCTTCCGGGGAGCGGACTTTGAAGGCGATGCTGCGTGCGGTGACGGCGCCGATGTTAGCGGCGTCGGTGAGGATTTTCTTCATCCGTTCGTCGGGGGCGAAGGGTTTGCCCTTTTCGATGCCGATGGAGGCGAAGAGGCCGAGCATGGTGGGATCGCTTCCGATGGGGGGTTCTTCCTGGACGACCTGGTTGAGGAGTTCCCAGAAGGCGTAGTCTCCGGGGGCGACGAAGGTGGCGGGGACACCGGAGGCGTCGGCGAACTTCATGGGCGGCGGATTGCCTGCGTCGGAGAGTTGATAGATTTTGAGGTGTTTCTTGACCATCTCGACGCCTGGCTTGGTGGAGCCATCGACGACGAAGGCGCGGAAGAAGAGCCAGTTGCCGAAGGTGTTGGGGCGAAGGACGGTGTAGCCAGAAGGGATGTCGCCTTTGTATTCGGGAGGCAGGACGAGGTACTTGCCGCCTTTGCCCTGATCTTCGCCGGTGATGCCGACATCGGCGACCCAGCGATACCAGAAATCGTTGACGCCGCCGAGGACCTTGGGCGGTACTTCGACGACGAGGGGGCCTTTCTTGGTGTCGATCCAGATGAAGTTGTAGATCGTGTTGTCGTTGGCGGTGAGTTCGACGGAGCGGGGATCGACGAGGCCTTCCCAGAGGACGTCGGTCTGGTTATCCGGGCCGAAGCTGCGGAGGGAGTCGCGCATGCCGGCCTGATTGACGGCAGGGATGGCCATGAGGTAGGCCTGGAGGGCGCGGGAGCGGTCGAGGTTGTCGTAGATTTTTTCGACGGTGTCAGCGGATGGATAGCCGTAGGTGAGATCGAGGGTGCCGAGGGAGCTTTCGATTTTGTCGGGGACGGCGACGCCGGGGGCGATGGGAGTGGAGTACTTGAGATTCGGATCAGCGGGGATCGAGTAGCGTTCCTCGGCGAACAGGGTGAAGGGATTGGCGAGGAGCGTCGCGATGGCGGCGCGGAGGAGGATCTGTTTGGTGGCCATGGGTGGAGCGGGTGCGGGTTGTTGAATATGAACTTTCCGTAATGGGATTTGGCGGGCGTGTCGAGATGAAAGGGAGCAGTGAGTGTGAGGGGGGGGGAGGAAGTGAGAAGTGAGAAGTGAGAAGTGTGAATGGCTTGTTGGGAGAGGTTGGGAGAGGGGGCGTGGTCGGAGGTGGGGCTGGCAGGCGCACTCCGTGCGCGGAGAGAGCTGTGATTCTGACAGCAGACCAGAGCCTTCGGCTGCTTGTTCGGAGGGGGGGGCAAAGGGAAGGGCGGCACCTTGCGGGGCCGCCCTTCCGGGAGTGAGGTAGTGAGTTGGAGGGCTGGGGTGGCCCTTGGGGCTCACTTGTAGCTGGCCTGGGCGCCTTTGACGTCGCGCTTTTTGACCCAAGGCATGAGGGAGCGGAGTTTTTCGCCGGTTTTTTCGATCGGGTGTTTTTCGCCGTCCTTGAGGAGCTTGTTGTAGGTTTTGTAGCCGCCTTCGTATTCCTTGATCCAGCCCTTGGCGAATTTGCCGGTCTGGATGTCCTTGAGGGCTGCCTTCATGCGCTTCTTGACGGAAGCGTCGATGATTTTGGGGCCGACGGTGACATCGCCCCATTTAGCGGTTTCCGAGATGGAGAAGCGCATGCCAGCGATGCCGGCCTCGTTCATGAGGTCGACGATGAGTTTGAGTTCGTGGAGGCACTCGAAGTAGGCCATTTCGGGGCTGTAGCCTGCTTCGACGAGGACTTCGAAGCCTGCCTGGACGAGAGCGGAAGCGCCGCCGCAGAGAACGGCTTGTTCGCCGAAGAGGTCGGTCTCGGTTTCTTCCTTGAAGTCGGTTTCGATGACACCGGCGCGGGTGCCGCCGACGCCCTTGGCCCATGCGAGGGCGATTTTCTTGGCTTCTTTACCGCCCTGGTGGACGGCGATGAGGGCGGGGACGCCTTTGCCTTCGGTGAACTGGCGGCGGACGATGTGGCCTGGGCCTTTGGGGGCGCACATGATCACGTTGACGTTCGCTGGTGGGACGATGGTCTTGAAGTGGATGGCGAAGCCGTGGCTGAAGAGGAGCGTCTTGCCTTTGGTGAGGTTAGGCTCGATGTCTTTTTCGTAGACGGCGGGGATTTTGGTGTCGGGGACGCCGACGAAGATGACGTCGGCTCTTTTGACGGCTTCAGCGGTGTCGACGACTTCGAAGCCGTATTCCTTGGCGACGGGGATGGATTTGCTGCCCTTGTAGAGACCGATGATGACGTGGACGCCGCTTTCCTTGAGGTTGAGGGCGTGGGCGTGGCCTTGGGAACCGAAGCCGATGACGGCGCAGGTTTTGCCTTTGAACACGCCGAGGTCGGCGTCTTTGTCCGTGTAAACTTTAGCTGGCATGATGGGGGTGGGGTCGTTGGGTAGTTGGGAGTGTGTTGTCAGGAAACGAGTTCTTCGGGGGCGTCGTCGACGCGCGGGAGGGCGATGCGGCCGGTGCGTGTGAGGTCGAGGATGCCGAAGTTGTCCATGAGGGCGATGAACTTGGTGATTTTGGCGTTGTCGCCGGTGAGTTCGATGGTGACGACGCTGCGGCCGACGTCGATGATTTTGGCGCGGAAGATCTGGCAGAGTTCGATGACTTCGGCGCGGGATTCGCGATCGACCCTGACCTGGAGGAGGACGAGTTCGCGGTCGACGTAGTCGCCTTCGCGGAAGTCGATGACCTGGATGACGTCGATGAGTTTATCGAGTTGTTTGATGATCTGGTTGAGGACGTTTTCCTTTTCGCGGACGACGATGGTCATACGGCTGACCTTGGCGTCGTGGCTTGGGCCGACGTTGAGGGTGTGGATGTTGTAGCCGCGTCCACTGAACATGCCTGCCACGCGGGCGAGGACGCCGAATTTGTTTTCGACGAGAACGGAAATAGTGTGGAGAGTCATAGGGAGGGCGGGACCGGGGGCTGCCTGGCAGACCGGAAAAAGAGCGCGGAGTCTCCATCCGACCGCGCGGCGGGTCAAAGGGAATTTACGGGGCGTTGGCGGGGGTGAGTCAGCGGGGAATCAGCGGGGCTGGGGAGGGTTAGCGAACTGCTGATGGAAGAGGGTTTTGAAGGTATTTTCGCCGGTGACGGGAGCGTCTTCGTTGACGAGCTGGGGGAGGATGCTGGACCACCATGAGTCGTAGGCGGCGGCGAGCTGCTGGACGACATCGGGGTGAGAGGAGGCGACGTTGGATTGTTCGCCGGGGTCGGAGGAGAGGTCGAAGAGTTGCCAGCCGGGGGATTTGGGGGCGGTGCTGACGATTTTCCAGCGGGAGTTGCGGATGGCGCAGTTGTGGAATTTGGCGTCGGCGGCTTTACCGCGGGGCCAGCGGCCGACGTGGGTGACGAGGGTGCGGTCGGGCCATGGGGCGGCGGGGTTTTCGAGGAGCGGGACGAGCGAGCGGCCTTCGATTTGTTTTTGGGCGGCTGGGGAGAGTGGGGCGGCGGCGATGGCGGCGAGGGTGGGGAAGACGTCGAGGTGGGCGGCGGGGGCGGAGATGTCGGCTGGAGAGATGGTGCCGGGCCAGCGCCAGAAGGAGGCGGCGCGGATGCCGCCCTGCCATGGGGAGCCCTTGGTGCCGCGGAGACCGCCGGAGTGGGTGGGGATGCCGGCGGTGCCGCCGTTGTCGTTCATGAAGAGGACGAGGGTATTGCGTTCGAGACTGCGGTCGGCAAGCCACTTGAGGAGACGGCCGACCTGGTCGTCGATGTTGGCGATCATGCCGAAGAATTTGGCGGCTTGCGGGGGGACCTTGTCCTTGTAGCGGGCCTCGTCTTCGGGGCGGACGTTGAGTGGGGCGTGTGGGGCGTTGGTGGCGATGTGGGTGAAGAAGGGCTGGGAGGGCGGGATGGATTCCATCCACTTCATGGCGGTGGAGAAGAAGACATCGGTGCAGTAGCCGGAGGTCTTTTCGAACGTGCCGTTGTGGAGGATGAAGGGGTTGAAGTAGGAATTGCCGGGGGCGTCGCCGCAGGAGCCGGGGTAGGATTGGCCGATGCCGCCTGCGCCGTGGATGAAGGATTCGGAGTAGCCGCGTTTGACTGGCCAGTAGTCGGGTTGGTCGCCGAGGTGCCATTTTCCGAAGATGCCGGTGGCGTAGCCTGCGGCTTTGAGGGTGTCGGCGAGGGTGACGGCGGATGGGGCGAGGCGTTCGCGTTCCTCGATGGTGTGGGTGACCCCGTTGCGGAATTCGTGGCGGCCGGTGAGGAGGGCGGAGCGGGTGGGGGCGCAGGTGGGGCTGACCTGGAAGTCGGTGAAGCGGGCACCTTCGCGGTGGAGACGGTCGAGGTTAGGTGTTTTGAGGATGGGATTGCCGTGGCAGGAGAGGTCGGCCCAGCCCTGATCGTCGGTGATGATGAGGATGATGTTGGGGCGGCGGCCGGCGAGCGGGGTGGCTGCGGTGAGGGAGGCCGGGGCGGCGAGGAATAGGACGAGGGAGAGGAGGCGCAGCATGCCTTGAGGATAGGCGGCGTGCGCGTGGGGGCGGGGGGCCGCAAACGCGGCATGGGGAAGGGTCAGGGGGAATCGGTGGTGGCGGTGGGAAGGAAGGGGAGCCATGCGTCGCGTTCGCGGGGGCGGCCGACGACGAGGAAGCCGCCGGAGGGTGCGAGCTGGGCCATGAGATTGCGGAATGAATCCGGGGAGGTGACGGGTTGGACGTTGCGATGGGAGCTGTCGCTGACGTGGAGGATGGCGTCGCCCTTGTGGATGGAGGAGGCGAGCGGGGAGGCTGGGTCGACGGAGTCGACGTGGACGCCGATGAGTTCTTCGAGGCCGAGGAGATTGCGTTCGTAGCGGCGGAGGGGGCGGACGGAGAGGCCGAGGACGGAGAGGGGTTCGCCGGGGGAGTCTTTGGGGAGGGCTTTATCGAAGTCGGCGACGGGGAGGGATGATTTGATGATTTCGGAGCCGCGTCTGACGGTCATGGTGATGGTGCTGCCGACTGGGTGATTGCGGACGGCGCGGCGGTATTCGCCGGTGGAGGTGACGCGGAGATTGTCGAGGGCTTCGATGATGTCGTCTTTGCGAAGGCCTGCGGATTCTGCTGGTGAGAGACGGGCGACGCCGCGGACGATGACGGCTTCTGGTTCTGCGCCGTGCTGGTAGTAGTTTTCCGGCCAGTCGTCGACGGTGAGGCCGAGGTAGGTGCGGGGGCGGGATTTGTGGAGGAGCCGGTCGAGGGCGTCTGCTAGGTCGTTGGAGGGGATGGCGAGGCCATAGCCTTCAGCGGAGGCGTCGTCGTCTGGTCCCATGAGTTTGCGGGTGACCATGCCGATGATGTCGCCGGAGAGACTGACGAGCGGGCCGCCGGAGTTGCCAGGGTTGATGGTGCAGGTGGTCTGGAGGTAGGTGGTGTAGGTGTCGCTGAGGCGGCGGTCGCGTTTACTGATGATGCCGTGGGTGACGGTTTCGCTGAGATTGAAGGGACTGCCGAGAGCGAGGACCATGTGGCCGGCGCGGACCTTGTCTGAGTCGGCGATGCGGAGGGGAGTAAAGACCTCGTTAGGGGTGGCAGGGGTGACTTTGAGGAGGGCGAAGTCGAGCTGGTCGTCCTTGTCGATGAGGGTAGCGGAGCGAGGGGATTCCTCGCCGTGGAGGGTGACCTTGAGGGAATCGAGGCCGCCTTCGATGACGTGCCAGTTGGTGATGATGTGGCCTTCCGGGGTGACGATGGCGCCTGAGCCGACGCCAGGTTCGCGGGATTCGGCGGATTCGGAGACTGGGGGTTGGCCTGGGCGGAGCGTGCGTTCGGTGACGGGGATGGAGCGCTCGACGTGGATGCTGACGACGCCTGGGAGGACGGCCTGGACGACGGAGGCGAGTTCGTCGTTGAGGGCGGAGGCGACGGGGATGCGGTTGAGGTCGATGCGCGGCGGGGGTGAGGCGGCGTCTGGGGGAGAGTTAGCGGGTAGCGAGCGGCCGCGCCATGAGTAGCCGGCGGCGGCGGCGGCGAGGATCGCTGCGGCGGAGATCCACGGGCGAGCGGAGGGCGGCATGGCGGGGGAGTCAGGGCGCGGCGGGGAGTTTTTCGATGCGGAGCCGGTTCATTTTGCTGGAGAAGCTGACATCGAGGGTGACGCCCTTGCCTGGTTTGAGGCTAGCGATCCATGCGATGTGGGCGGGGTCTGGCGTCCATTTACCGGAGGCGTCGCGGTTGCCGCGGGCACCGACCTCGACGACGAGGGCGACGAGGGCTTGGGGTTGGGGAGCGGTGCTGGAGGGAGCGGGGACGGCCTTGGTGATTTTGATTTTGAAGGCGGAGGTGCGGTCGTTGATGGTTTCGACGATCCCGGAGACGGCGCCTGCGAAGCCTGCGGTTTCTGCGGGCATGGAGCTGGAGGGCTTGGGGGCGTCTGGGGGAGCGGGTGCGGGTGCCGTTGAGGGCGCGGCAGCGGGAGGGGGAGCTGGGGCGTCGGCGGGAGGGTTGGCCGCGGAGGCGGAGCTGAGGAGGGCAGCGAGGGCGGGTGCCAGACGGGTCAGAAGGCTGAGATTCATGGCGGGTTGGTCATTCCGGTGAGAGGTGGGGGGGACAAAGCGCGAGTGGAGCAAGGAGTGCGGAAGACATTCAGCCGCGAGCGCGTAGGAGGTTAACCTCTGGCGACGGTGAGGACGGCGACGGTTTGGGCGGCGCCTTTGTGTTTGAGGATGGCGGCGCAGGCGTTGGCGGTGGAGCCTGTGGTGAGGACATCATCGACGAGGAGGATGGGTCTGCCGGTGGTGTGGCGGGCGGCGCGCCAGCGGAGGTCGAAGGCGGATTTGAGATTGAGGAGGCGGTCTTCGCGGCGGAGGGCGGCCTGGGTGGAGGTGTAGCGGAGACGGCGGAGGGCGTTGACGACGGGGAGGCCGGAGAGGGCGCTGAGGGAATTGGCGAGTTCTGCGGACTGGTTGAATTCGCGTTCGCGGAGGCGGCGAGGGTGGAGTGGGACGGGGACGAGGATCCAGTCCTTACGGGCGGCGATGCGTGGGTCGTTGAGGGCGTTGAGGAGGAGAGAGGCGAGGGGGAGGCGGAGGGCGATGCGGCGGCCGTACTTGAAGTGGTGGATGGCGGCGCGGATGGGGCCGCGGCTCATGAAGGCGGCGACGGCGAAGGCGTAGTGCTGGGGTTGGCCCATGCAGTTGGGGCAGGTGAAGTCGTCGGCGATGGCGCCCTGGAACGGTTCGCAGCAGATGGCGCAGAACGGGCTGGTGACTGGTGAGAGGGAAGCGGCGCAGTCGTGGCAGAAGCGTGAGATTGCGTGGTCTGCGGCGAGCGGGGCGTCGCAGGCGGCGCAGTGGGCGGGCCAGAGGAGATTGAGGGCGGCCTTGTGCCATGGGGACCAGAGGCCGGGCGCTGACAGAAGGCGGGAGGACATGTCAGGGAGGGGTGGGAGGCGGGAGTGGGTGGTTAGCGAAGATGTACTCTGCGACGGGGGTGCCTCCGATGAGATGTTCTGTGAGGATGCGTTCGAGGACAGCCGGGGAGCAGCTATGGTACCACGTGCCGTCAGGGTAAACGACGGCGACGGGTCCGCGGGCGCAGATGCGGAGACAGTTGGCCTTGGTGCGGAAGACGGCGGGAGCGGGGCCGCCGGAGAGGCCGAGTTCAGTGAGGCGGCGTTTGAGGAAGTCCCATGAGGCGAGACTGTCGTCGCGGGAGCAGCATTTGGCTTCCGACTGGTCGGCGCAGAGGAAGATGTGTCGGCGGCAGGACGGGAGGCCGAGGGAGGCGGCGATGGAGGCTGGGTCCTGCATGGCGGCGCGGGCGTGGGTTATTGGCGCTTCATGTTGCTGAAGATGACCTCTTTTTCGATGCGTTCGCCGCCTGGCATGAGTTTGGCCTGACCGTCGCCGTGGAAGTCCGAGCGTTCGACGGCCCATGGCTGGCCTGGGTAGCGATAGGGTTCGTATTCGCCGGCGGGGATCTGATCGGGGATGTAGCTGGGGTCTTTGAGGCCAGCGGTGACGCCCATTTGTTCCTGGGCCTCGCCTTTTTTCTCTTTTTTCTTCATGCGGAGTTCTGCGGGGCAGAACCATGAATTGACGTCCATGCCGTAGGGTTTCATGGTGTCCATCCACCAGTCCCAGAGCTGGTCTTCGGAGACCTCGACATTATCGTCGTCGGTGCCGGGCTCCTGAGGCCACTCGTGTTTGTCGGCGATGTAGTTATTGAGGGCGGTGCCGAGGTTTCTGAGCCGCTGCATGCAGGCGAGGGAATCGGCGCGGGTGATCCATTTGGAGTAGCTGGCCCATGCGACGAGGGTGAGGATCATCACCAGAACCATTACCAGCATGATCTCAATGAGAGTGAGGGCGCGGCGGTAACGGGGTGCGGATGGCTTTGGGGTCATGCAGTCGGGCTGGCTTGGAGAGGGAGGGTGAATATATGCTGCCGGGGGATCCGGTAAAGGAGCATTAGAGGCGGGAGGAGCCTTGTGAAAAAGGAAAGCCGCCGCCGGGAGCACCCGGCGGCGGCTGAGAGGGGATTGGCAGGTGTGCGGTTACTTGCCGTAGACTTCAGCTTCGATGTACTGGTTCATGTCATCGATGTTGCGGCCATTGGACCAGAAGCGGACGTAGCGGGCTTTGACGCCTTTGACTGGCATGGCGCGGCCGTTGTTGGTTTCGACCCATGACTGGTCCTGGCCGACGCCGAATTCGGCGGAGTTGTCGAAGTCGTTGTTGTAGACGATGGTGGCGTTTTTCATTTCCGGGTCGTCGGAGACCTGGACGATGACGTCCTTGTAGATGACGGCCTGTTTGTGGAAGTGCCAGAGCCAGATGAGCCAGATTTCCTTGGATTCGCCGAGGTCGATCTGGACCCAGTGTTTGCCGGGCATGAGGTCGGCGAAGAAGCCGTCGTCGCCTTCCTTGTCGCCATCGGTGATGAGCTTGAGGGATTCGGCGTCTCCGGAGGGGAGCGGGGCTGGGTCGCTGGATGTGACTGGTTTGCCCTTGGAGAGGAGGACGACGCCTTCCGGGGTCTGGACTTCGAGGGTTGGTTTACCGCTCTTGTCGAGGTTTGGGGGCGGGTTGCTGTCCGGGAGTGGGGTGCCGGCGAAGAGCGGTTTAGGCATCACCGGTTTGATGGTGATGGCTGGGCCGGTTGGGGCTGGTGCGGGCGCTGGAGCCGGGGTGGCTTCCGGGGCAGGCGTTGGCGCTGGCGCGGGGGCCGGGGTTGGTTCCGGGGTTGGCGTGGGTGTCGGCGCGGGGGCCGGGGTGGGTTCCGGAGTTGGCGTGGGTGCCGGGGTTGGGTCCGGAGCCTTGGGGGTTGGGGCCGGGGCAACTGCAGGTGTGGCTGGTGCCGGGGTAGCGCCGTAGATTGAGGAAGAAGCGGCTGCGCCGCCGGAGGAGGCGGAGGAGAGCGGGGCGAGGCCTGGGGCGGATTTGTCGCAGGCCGTGAGGGCGGCGAGGGCGACCGCGGAGAGGGCGGTGGAAGCGCGGGAAAGCGTCGATTTTTTCATGGGTGGGAAGCGTGGTGAAGCGGCCTTGGGTCAGGCGACCGTGAAGTCCTCGGGTTTGAAGTCGATGCGTTTGGCCTGGGAGACGGCGTCATTGATGGCGAGGACGGCGCGGCAGCATTTGTAGGCTTCTTCGACGGGGCAAGCGAGGTCGGTTTGTGGGCCGGCGGCGCGGACCACGTTGAAGAAGTTCTCGAGGTGGTGCTGGTGCGGCGGTTTCTCGTCGAGTTCCTTGGGGAGAGCCGGGAGTTCGTAGGGGTCGGCGGGGATGGAGACACGGACGTCCTGAACGCCTTCTTTTTCCAGCCACGGGTCCGGGCGGTTCCAGAGTTTGGGGCGTTCCCAGAACTTGTTGTAGACGGTGGCTGGCGGTTTGCGGAGGTAGCCCTGTTTGGCGAGAGTTTCCCATGCACCGACCTTTTCTTCGGTGGTGTCTTTTTCGCGGTAGACCTGATTGTAGACGGGCTGTTCCGAGATGACGATGGTGCCTTCAACGCCCATGATCTTCTCGTAGTAATTCTGGGAGCCGTTGGTGGTGAGGACCTGGTAGACGACGCGGACGAGGCCGAATTCCGGGGTGTCGTAGTCGTAGATGAGGATGGCGTTATCGAGGTGTTCGTAGCTGAACTTGGTGCCGTCCGGGAGGTCGCGGTTTTTGTAGTAGTCGAGGCCGCCGGCTGCGGTGAGGGATTTCGGGGTGGTGCCGAGGATCCAGTTGAAGATATCGATCTGGTGGGCGCCGAGGTCGGAGATGGGACCGCCGCCGTATTTTTTGAACCAGCGCCAGTTGGCGAATTCGAAGAGATTGGCGTAGCCGGCCTTTTTGAATTTTTCGACTTCGGCGGCACCGACCTTGGGGAGGAGCGGGTTTTTGACCGAGCGGTTCCACTGACCGTAGAGGTGGGTGACCTGGCCGAGGAGGCGTTTTTTGCGGAGCAGTTCGTCGCGCATGAAGCGGTAGCGCGGGTTGCTGCGGCGCTGGTGGCCGATCTGGAGGAGCTTGCCGGTCTGGCGTTGAGCTTTGACCATGTCGGCGGCTGCCTCGATGGAATTGGACATCATTTTCTCGCAGTAGACGTGTTTGCCTGCTTCGAGGGCCTGACGCGAGTAGGGGGCGTGGAGCCAGTCTGGTGTGGCGATGAGGACGGCGTCAACTTCCTTGACCTTGGCGAGCATTTCGGACATTTCTGCGAAGTCCTGAGTGCCGACCTTGCCTGCGGGGTCGATGGAGCGCCTGGCGGAGATGCGTTTCTGGTCCCAGAGGTCGCAGACGGCGGCGAAGCGGATGCCGGGGATGCGGACGGTGGAGGCGGTGAGGGCGGCCATGCCCTGCTGGCCGCAACCGACGAGGGCGATATTGATGGCGGCGGAGTCTTCCTTGCCTGCGGCGCGAGCGGCGATGCGGCTGTAGCTGAGGGCGGAAGCGGTGATGGTGGAATTCCGGAGGAACTTGCGGCGTGTGAGGTCGCTTTGGAGACGGCTGGTCGCTGGCGTGGCGTTGGTGTTCATGGGCACAGGTGCGGGCGCTGGGTGGATTGACGGGTGTGGCAATGACCCGACGCGGCGCGCGGAGCCGCGGACGGAGAGGATGGGATCAGAAACGGGTGAGGGCGAAGCGGTTGTACTTCACGAGGGCGAGAGCGATGGCGTAGTACATGGTGTACTGAACGAGCATGCTGACGGTTGGGTTGTCTGGGAGAGTCATCTGGCCGAGGGCGAGGGAGAGCCAGATGAAGCCGCCTGCGAAGAGGGCGAGGCGGTTGAGGAAGCCGATGATGATGCAGAAGCCGACGCCGATCATGGCGTAGGGGAGGCCTTCGGCGAAGAGGAAGAACATCCACGAGAGGGCGTTGGAGCCTTCCTTGGAGAAGACGGCTGGGTTGTTGAAGCCGCCGAATTCGTAGACGGGTTTGGCGACGGACATCCAGCGGCCGGGCTTGGTAACTTCCTTAGTTTGTTGGTCTACTTCGTCGTGCCAGTAAGCGGTGGAGTAGGTGTAGGGCGGGGCTGGGCTCTTGAATTTTTCAGCGCCTGCGAGGACGAGCATGAGACCGAGGGTGACCCGGATGAGGAGGTAGGCGAACGCACCGCCGGAGCAGCAGGAGCCGGTGACGGCTGGGGCGGGCGAGGAGGGCGGATTAGCTGGAGAGGAAGGCTGAGCCATGACGGGCGGGGAAATCGGGTTTGGATGCGGTCAGGGAAAAAGGCAGACGGGCACAGTGGGGACCGTTTTTCAGAATTCCAGAGGAAAGATGAGATGAGGGTGGGTCAGCGGCGCTGGAGTCTGAGGAACATGAAGAGGCCGAGGCCGCCGAAGGCGACGTTGGGGAGCCAGACCCAGAGGTAGGGGAGACGGGCGGCGTTGTCTTTCCAGAGTTCGCCGAGCATGATGAGGGTGAAGTAGGAGATGCCGACGACGAGACTGAGGACGAAGCCTGAGGAAGTTTCGCGGCGCTGGGCGGTGATGCCGAAGGGGATGCCGACGAGGGCGAGGACGAAGCAGGCGAGGGAGAAGCTGAGGCGTTTGTGGAATTCGGTGAGGATTTCCGTGGAGGAAGGGAGGGCGTGGCCGTTGAAGGCGGCTTCGAGGGCGGGGCGGTTGCGGATGCCGGACCAGAGTTCGGACATTTTGAGGCCGTCGACGCGGATGCGTTCCGAGCGTTCGAGGAGACGGCTGAGGGGGACGGAGACTGGGGAGCTGCGGGATTCGAATTCGGCGACATCGGGAACGAGACGGGAGGCTTCTTCGATGCGGGCTTCGCGGGCTTCGATTTCGGCGGGGGAGAGACGGGCGCGGTCTTCGTCGGTGATGGGGGCTGGCCAGCGGCGGTTGACGACGAAGGCGTTTTCCATGGACATTTCGAGGGCGCGTTTGGAGCGGAGGCCGCGGTCGTCGATTTCGGCGCGGCGTGCGATGGTGACGCTGCCGGGGCGGGAGCGAGCGATGTCTGCTTTTTCGCCGGCGAGGGAGAAGAGCTGGACATTTTCGAGGGAGTGGCCGTTGCGTTTCTGGGCGAAGACGAGGTAGCCGGGGATGGCGGTGACTGGGGTGTCTGGGGTGAAGAGACTGGAGGGGTCTTCGAGGGCGGCCTGCTGGGTGAGTTTACGGCTTTCGGTGTAGGCGTGAGGGGCGACGGTGGTATTGATCCAGAGGCAGAAGGCGGAGAGGGCGGTGGCGGCGGCGAAGACGGGGAGGCAGATGCGGCGGAGGCTGAGGCCGGCCATGCGCATGGAGATGAGTTCGTTGTCAGCGGAGAGACGGCCGAAGGTGAGGAGGACGGCGGTGAGGACGCCCCATGGGACCGTGTAGCTGAGGGACCATGGGAAGGCGTAGCCGATGAATTTGAGGACGGCGGAAGGGGTGAGGACCCCGCTTACGAGGAGGTCGAGGAGTTTCTTGAAGATCTGGCCGAGGACGAGGATGACGCTGAGGACAGCCACGGCGAAGAGAGTGGAGAAGATGACCTGGCGGCTGAGATAGCGGTCGAGGATGCGCATGCCTTGTGGGTTCATCCGGCTCCGGGGGAGGGTTGTCAAAGCCGAAGCGGGCGGGAGGGGAGCGGGTGGGGTGCGGTGTAAACTCTTCTTGTGCGGCGGTTGTGAGCTTCCATGGTCGGGGGCGCTGAGTTGAGCGCCAGTTTTTCCCATGAGTTCCGACCGGTCCAAACACACTGCGCACCTGCTGATCTTTCTGACGGTTCTGATCGACCTGATCGGGTTTGGCATTCTGATTCCGATTCTGCAGCCATTTGCGGCGA
>JAIXPK010000193.1 GCA_027486335.1 Verrucomicrobiaceae bacterium
ACTGAACGGCATGTCCGCATTGAACGCCCGGATCACCCAGTCGCGCCACGGCCAGATCTCCCGGTACGGATCCTTCTCAAACCCGTACGTATCCGCATAGCGCGCCAGATCCAGCCACAGACTCGCCCAACGCTCACCATACGACGGCGACGCCAGCAACCGGTCCACCACCCGCCCGCGCCGCTCAACCTCACTCCCACTATCCCCCGAAAACGCCGCCCATTCCTCCAGCGACGGCGGCAACCCTGTCAAATCCAGACTCACCCGCCTCAGCCACTCCGCATCCCCAGCCGCACCCGCCGGCCCCATCCCCGCCGCCTCCTGCCTCGCCAGCACAAAGGCATCCATCGGCTCCCGCACCCAATCCCCACGCTTCACCACCGGAACCTCCGGATCCACCGGCCGCACCACCGACCAATGCTCACTCCACGGCGCTCCCTCCGCAATCCACTGCCGCAACAACGCCACCTCCGCCGCCCCCAATCGCGGCCCGTGCTCAGGCTTCGGCATCAACTCATCCTCATCATCCGTCGTCACCCGCCTCATCATCTCCGATTCCTCCGGCCGCCCCGGCACAATCGTCCGCTTCCCCGACTTCCCAGCCGCCAGAGCCTTCTCACGATACACAAACGACACGCCGCCAGCCGCCTTCACTCCGCCATGACACGCCGTGCAATGCGTCGTCAGCACCGGCCGGATGTCCCGGTTGAACTCAACCGCCGCCCCCGCCGTCACCGCCGGGATCAGAAAAATCAACGTTGCTCTGCTCATGGATTCCACCCTCTCCATACGCACGCCACCACCCCATTCTCTTCACCCCACCACAAAATCTGCTCAGCGCCCTCTCACCGCGCCGCCGCCCGCTCCCGCCCCCGCCGGAACAGCAACCCGCTCTTCGGACTGAACACCAACGCCAGCAGAAACACCGCGCCCAGCAATGCCGTAATCGCCGCCCCAGCCGTCAGATTCGTCACGTGCGCAATCACCATCCCCCCAGCCGCACACACCGCCCCCAGCACGCCTCCCCACCAGAACATCGCCCGCGTGCTGTTCGTCAGCAGAAACACCGTCGCCCCAGGCGCGACCACCAACCCCAGCGACAGCATGCATCCCACCGCCCGCAACGCCGACACCATCACCAGCACCAGCAGCGTCATGATCAGATACTGCACCGCCCTCACCGGCACGCCCTGCGCCGCCGCCACCGACGGCTCAAACAACGTCACCAGAAACGTCCGCTGCAGCGCCGTACACAAACCCAGCGTCACCATCCCCACCCCAAACGCCACCCACACATCCGACGCATCCAGCATCAGCAGATCGCCAAACAGATAGTCCTCCAGCTTCACCTGACTCTTCACCTCCCCGGGTATGTAATTGAAAAGAATCAGCCCGGCCGCAAACGCCACCGTGAAAATCACCCCCAGCGACGTCCCCTGATCCAATCGCGACACCCGCGACACCGCCAGCGACGCCAGCACCACAATCAGCGCTGCAAACAACGCCCCCAGAAACGAACTCCATCCCGTCAGCTTCCCCGCCACCATCACCCCTAGCACAATCCCCGGCAGCAGCGCGTGCGACAGCGATCCCGCCACCAGCGCTCCCCGCCTCAGCACCACATACGCACTGAAACACCCGTTCGTAAAACCGATGATCAGCGCCGCCAGCAGCGACCTCGCCAGCGATGGCACACTCAGCAAATCATGAATCCACGCAGGCATTTCTTTTAGGCGGGCCTCGCCCGGTAAGCCGCTTCCAATGCAGCCGGTTTAAACGCTTCCGCCACCGTCCCGAACGCCACCGTCCGCCGGTTCAAGATCAGCACTTCGTCAAACAACGCCGGCACCGTGTTCAGATCATGATGCGACGCAATCACCAGCCGCCCCTCGCCCGCCAGTCGCCGCAGCAATCCTGACAAATTATCCTGCGCCGGTCGATCCAGCCCCGTGAACGGCTCGTCCAGCAGCAGCACATGCGCCTCCGACGCAATCGCCCGCGCAATGAACGCCCGCTGCTGCTGCCCGCCTGACAATTCACTGATCTGCCGCTTCTCAAGGCCCCCCAGATTCATCACCTCCATCGCCCTCTCCACCTGCTCGTCATCCACCGCACGCCACCGCCGCCACCAACCCAGCTGGCTGTAACGACCCATCTCCACCAGCCCCCGCACCGTCACCGGAAAACTCCAGTCCACTTCCTCCCGCTGCGGCAGATACGAAAACTCCCGGTGCCACCGCCGCACTCCCGTCCCCCGCCACCGAATCGTCCCCGCACTCCGCGGCACCAGCCCGGCAATCGCCTTCAGCAGCGTACTCTTCCCAGCTCCGTTAGGCCCCACCAGCGCCACGCAATTCCCGCACGAGGTCGCAAACCCCGCATCCTCCAGCGCCACATGCCCGCGATAACGCACCGTCACGCCGCTCACCTCCAGCTCATGGTGGTGCGCACAATGCCCGCAATGCGCCTCACCACTCATTCCACCACCCCTTTCCCCCACGACACACTCACAATCTCCTCCGCACGCCCACCCGTTCCCCACACATTCACCGTCTGCGCCGCAAGGCCGTCCGGCTCAATCGTCACCTCCGCCACCGTGTCCGGCGTCCCCTCCGGCCACTCCACCACCACCTGAAATTCCACCCGGCCACCCTCCATCGGCACCGCCAACCGTTCCTCAAACTCCCGCTCGTCTCCCCCACCCGACCACTCCCGCAACACCACCCCGCCATCCCGAAGCGACACCACCCGCGGGCCGTGCACACACCTCACCCTAACCGACGCCTCCACCCGACCCGCCGCCACTTCCTCGTGCACCGCAGCCACCACCGGCACACCCGTCCCCGTCGCCCGCCACACCAGCGGAGCCACCACTCCCAGACCCAACCCAAGGCAGAGCAGAAAATTCAAAAGCGGAAAGCCGCGCATCGCCCCAATTCCACTCCACTCAGGGTTTCAATGCCGCCGTGATCGTCCGTACGTTGTGCGCAAACGCCGCCTCGAACGTCGCCAGCGGCCCCGTCCCATTCCCGTCCGCCACCAGTTCGCCCCCAATCTTGACCCCCGTCTCCTTCGCCAGTTGCGCCAGATACTTGCTGTTCACTCCCTGCTCCGGAAACACCGCGCCCACCCCCTGCGACCGAATCACCTCCACCGCCTTCAGCAACTCCGGCGACGTCGGAGCCACGTTGTGATTCAACCCCTGCACCGGCACCATCCGGAACCCGTACTCCTTCGCAAAATAACTCAGCGCCAGATGCGCCGTCGCCAGCTTCCGTTGCTTCGCCGGAATCACACTGAACTCGTTCTTCGCCCACTTCTTCAACTCAAGCAGCCGCGCACTGAACGCCGCCGCATTCGCCTTGTACACACTCTTCCCCTCCGGATCCACATCCCCAAACGCATCCGCCACCACCCGCGCCGCCCGCTGCATGTTGTCAATGCTGTTCCACCAGTGCGGATCAATCGCCCCCTGCGCATGCGCCGGACAGCACATGAACAACGCCCC
>JAIXPK010000138.1 GCA_027486335.1 Verrucomicrobiaceae bacterium
CCACCACCTTCAACGCCGCCAGCCCATCCCCGCAGCTCTCGCTCTCAATCCCCCAGCCAGCCAGCATGTGCTCCAGAATCAGCCGGTTGTTCGCGTTGTCGTCAATGATCAGACACCGCTTCACACAGCTCACCCCGCCACCCTCACGCTTCTCCCCGCGCTCCACCCCGGCTCTCAATTCGAAGAAAAAGGTGCTCCCCTCCCCAGCCACACTCTCCACCTCGATCCGGCTCCCCATCTTCCTCGCAATACTGTCGGAAATCAGCAGCCCAAGCCCAGTCCCGCCATACTTCCGCGTCGTCGAACTGTCCGCCTGCGAAAACGCCTTGAACAGCTTCTCCCGCTGCAGCGCCGTGATCCCGATCCCCGTGTCCCTCACCGAAATCGCAAACCTCCCGTACCCCTCCTCCTCACCCGCATACCTCACCTTCAGCTCCACTTCACCTTCCTCAGTGAACTTCACCGCATTGCTCAGAAGATTCGCCAGCACCTGCTTCAGCCGGATCGGATCAATCATCGCATACCGCGGCATCTCCCCGTCAACATCCAGCAGAATCTCCAGCCCCTTCCGCCCAGCCGCAAACTTCACAATGTCCACACTGTTCTCCAGCAGCTCCATCATGTCCGTCCGGATCACCTCCAGCTCCATCATCCCCGCCTCGATCTTCGACAGATCAAGAATCTGATTGATCACGTCCAGCAGCGTGTGCCCGGACACATTCGCATTGTCCACATACTGCTGCTGCACCGCCGTCAGCGGCGTGTTCCTCAACAGATCCGTAAACCCGATCACCCCATTCAGCGGCGTCCGGATCTCATGACTCATGTTCGCCAGAAACTCCGACTTCGCCCGGCTCGCCGCTTCCGCCCTCTCCTTCGCCTGCTTCAACTCCCACTGCGCCTTGTTCCGGTTCACCGTGTTCACCAGCATCAGCGCAAACAGACTCAGCAGCTTCTGCTCCTTCTCCGAAAAATAATGCATCGTCTTCACCGCGTCAAACCCCACAAACCCCACACACGCCGCCCCATCCATCATCGGCAGCGTTAGAATGCTCTGAATCCCCTGCGGCTCAAGAATCTGCCGAATCCCGCTATCCTCAGGCAGCGCCTGCACGTCAGGTATGTGAATCGGCCTGCCCGCAAAATGCGCCTCCACCCAATCTGTTAGCATGTCCAGCGGCACCCCCTGCAGCTCCTCAATCTGCGCACTCACCCCCTCCGCACACCACTCATGCGTGTTGTGACACTCCCGGTTCTCATGATCATACCGGAACACATACGCACGGTCCGTCCTCGTAAACTCCCCTAGCCTCTTCAGATCCGCGTTGATCGCTTCATCCGTCTGGTCCGGAGCCACATTGATGAAATCATTCGAGATCTCCATCAGCATCCTCTGCAGCTCAGTCTGCTCCAGCAGCGCCCGCTCCGATTCCTTCCTCTCGCTGATGTCATGAATGAATCCGTCCAGATGCTCCACCGTTCCGTCCAGCCCACGGACCGCACGCCCCTTCTCGCTCACCCACCGTACCCCCCCATCACGATGCAGCACCCGGTACTCCACATCCCATGCCCTCCCCTCCTCGCACGCCCGGGTCACATCCCGCGCCACCCCCTCACGGTCCTCAGGATGAATCACACTCTCATACGTCCGCACCGCATTCCCCACAAATTCACTCGCCGGATAACCCAGCAGCAGCTCCACCGCATTGCTCATGTACAGCATCGTCCAGTCCCGGTCCTGCCGGCACCGGTACGTGATCCCAGGACTCTGCTCCACCAGCGACTGATACTGATCCCGCGCTGTCTTCAGCTCCATCTCCGTCCGCCGCCTCTCCCGGTGCGCAATCGCCAGCGCCACCTGGTCCGCAAGCTGACACGCAAACCCTATCTCATCCTCCTCCCAGTGATGCGCCCGCCCCACATGCTCGAAACAGATCAGCCCCAGCGTCCGCCCACGGCTCCGGATCACCGCATCTAGCATCGACGTGATCCCGTTCGGCTTGATGTAACCCTCCAAATATCCAGCCGTCCGCGGATCAGTCAGCGCATCGTCCGCATCCACATAATTCGCTGTCTTCAGCGCCTCGAACTCCCGCGCGTAATGCTCCTCGCTCAATACCTCCCCGGACGTGTGCTCCCCACGCGACGAACAATACAGATCCAGATTCACCAGCCGCTCGCCTCCATCCTCAAATAACCACACACCCACTCGCTCCACATCCAGACTCCGCGACGCCGCCTCCGTCAGCCGCCGTGCCACCAGCCGCACCTCCCCGTCCGCCATCTCCGATGTCAGCGCCAGCGCCACCAGCACCTCCGACTCCCTCTGCCGCCGCGCCAGCGCATGCCGCTCCTCCTCTTCCTCCCACCGCTTCTCCGTCACATCCCGGAACACCAGCACCGCTCCCGCTACCCTTCCCTCCGCATCCCGGATCGGCGTACAACTGTCCGATATCCCATACTCCCTCCCATCCCTCGCCATCAGCGTCTTGTCATCCCTCTGCTCCGCCCTCAACCCATCCACCAGCACTCCCTTCATCGGATTCACCACCACCTCCCCCGTCCGCGCACACACCACCCGGAACACTTCCCCAATCTCCCGCCCAGCTCCCTCCTCCGTACTCCAGCCCGTCAACTGCTCCGCAGCGTGATTCAGACTCACCACCCTCCCCGCACCGTCACACGCGATCACCCCATCCCCAATCGAACGCAGCATCGCCGCAAGGTGATTCTCACTCGACGCCAGCTTCTGCCTCGACTGCGTCACCGCCTCCAGCAGCCCGTTCACATCCCGCGCCACCCCAGCCAGTTCATCACTCCCCTCATCCGGCAGCCGCCGCGTAAACTCCCCCGTCCGCGCAATCCTGTTGATGTTGTCACTCAGAATCTCCAGCTTCTCGACCACCAGCGTCCTCAACAACCCCAGCACGCTCAGCAGCACCAGCGTTCCCGTCGCCGTCAGCAGCGCCGCCACCAGCACCGTCGTCCGCCCAGCCTCCCTCTGGATGTCCCGCGTCAGACTCACCCGCACCAGCAGCGCCGGATCCCCGGCCATGTCCCTCACCAACCCGTAAGCATCCAGAATCTGCCCGTCGCGCACCCTCACCGCCTGTTCAGGCCCGTGCGCCAGCGACTCCATCATCCACGCCTGCTCCGCCATCCCCTGCAGCCGGTCCCCGTGGTACATCTTCAGATGCAGCCTCAGATTGGTCGCAAGGTCCTCCACCTTCTCCTCGTCCAGCGCCTGCCCCACCAGCAGCACTCCCTGAGGCTCCCCCTGCGCCCGACTCGTCAGAATCGGCGCAAACGCCACCTGCATCGGCCCCTCGCCCGTCATCACCACCCCGGACCGCGCCCCGTGGACCTCATCCACAGCCGGAACATACGAGAAATCACTATACAGCCTCCCGAACTCCTCCTCCGGCATCCACCCCACAGGATCCCCGGACGTCAATGCCCCACCCCACACCAGCCGACCCTCCCGATCCAGCACCGCCATCATCTTCATCCGGATATGCGCCAGCGCCGTCGGCGTCAGATTCTCCTCAATGAACGCCGCGTTCCGGTCCCTCACAAACCGGTGCATGTCATCCCATGTCGCCCAGTCCCGCGCCGTCGCTTCCATGCTCATCCGCCGATCCCCCAGCGCCAGCAGCACCCGATCCACATCCTTCCTCCCATCCCGCTCCTCCAGATACTCGAACTTGCTCTCAATAATCCCCCGCGCCCCGACATACAGCAGCCAGATCAACCCCACCAGCACCGCCAGCACCGCCAGCGACGTCTTCCCGCGGATCCCCATCCGCCCAACCCCCCACGCCCGCGCCAGTTCATGTTGCCGCCGCGCACCGGAAAAACCCACCACCGCCAGCACCACCAGCACCACCAGCATGATTCCCGCCGGCAACGCTAGCCGCACCGCCACATGCCGCTCCCACTTCCCCGCATCCACATCCATCCCGAACACCGCCACCAACCGCCCGCTCGCCGCATCCACCAGCGGCACCTGCGCCGAGACCCACGTCCCCCACCGGTTCCCATACGGCCCCAGCGCCTGCGGCATCGCCGTCTCGAAAACCCGCAATTCCCCCGGCGTCACCTCCTCGTACGCTTCCCCCGGCGGACTCTCATCCGCAGAACCCGCCGGCTCGCTGTCCGCATACATAATCGCCACCCCGTCCGCCCGACGCCCCATCAGATACACAAACCGACACTCCGGATTGTCCCCGCGGATCGCCGCCAGCTGCTGCTTCAGCTTCACATACGCCGCCCCACCCGCATCCGCCGCCGTCCCCGTCAGCGCCTGCACCCGCGCCACACTCACCTTCGTCGCCGCCAACCGCGTCCGCGCCAGCAGCTCCTCACGCATCGCCCCATCCGTCCGCACCGACAGTTGCCACAGAAACACCCCCACCGCAGCAACAACCACCGGCAGCAACAGCACCGCCAGCCGCCGCCTCGCAACAAATCCCTTCGCCGCAGCCAGCATCCTCCTCATAGGCACCACGATTTGCCGTCCCCAGCAGTTCCTCCCTCTCCGGCAGCATTCACCACTTCTCTACCCCTGCTTCCCAAATCACCATCACCACACGACGGCTCGCGCGCTCGAAACAACGTGGTGGAATCATTGGCCATACCCAAACCTGCTCAATCCCGCTCACTTGTTCAAGCCTTTTACATCGTCCCCATCCTTTCCCACGCCCCTCACCATCCACCTTCTTTCCCCTCACCCCCTCACTGGACAGATCACACCTCCCGCCTCACTCTCCACACGTGCCCGCTCCATCCGACACCGCCTCCGCCAGCGCCCGCGATCCCCTCTGGAACCCAGCACGCTGGCTCCCCACCACCCGCGACGAGGTCCTCGCACGCGGCTGGGACGAACTCGATGTCATCATCATCTCCGGCGACGCCTACGTCGACCACCCAGCCTTCGGCACCGCCGTCATCGGCCGTCTCCTCGAAGCCGAAGGCCTCAAAGTCGCCATCATCGCCCAGCCCAACTGGCGCGACGACCTCCGCGACTTCAAAAAACTCGGCACCCCACGGCTCTTCTTCGGCGTCACCTCCGGCTGCATGGACTCCATGGTCAATCACTACACCGCTGCCAAAAAACGCCGCAGCGAAGACGCCTACACCCCCGGCGGCGAACACGGCTTCCGCCCAGACTACGCCACCACCGTCTACTCCAATATCCTCAAAGACCTCTTCCCGGACGTCCCCGTCATGATCGGCGGCATCGAAGCCAGTCTCCGCCGCGTCACCCACTTCGACTACTGGTCTAACGAACTCAAACCCTCCATCCTCGCCGATAGCCGCGCCGACCTCCTCATCTACGGCATGGGCGAACTCCCTCTCAAGGAATGCGTCCGGCTCCTCCAGCGCGGGGTCCCCTTCTCCTCCCTCACTTCCATCCCCCAGACCGCCGTCCTCCTCCCCGCTGGCAACCCGCCCCCCAAAAACAAACACTGGGACGACTGCGCCCTCCACTCCCACGAGGAATGCCTCACCGACCGCGAACTCTACTCCAGGAACTTCAAAAACATCGAGACAGAATCGAATCGCGTCAAAGCCCGCCGCATCCTCCAGCAGTCCGGCGACCGTCTCCTCGTCGTCAACCCGCCCTTCCCTGTCATGACCGAAAGCCAGATCGACGCCTCCTTCGATCTGCCCTACACACGGCTCCCTCACCCCAAATACCGGAAGCGCGGCCCCATCCCGGCCTACGAAATGATCCGCCACTCCGTCAACATGCACCGCGGCTGCTTCGGCGGCTGCAGCTTCTGCACCATCTCCGCCCATCAGGGCAAGTTCGTTGCCTCTCGCTCCAAGGCCTCCATCCTCAAAGAGGTCGAATCCATCAAACAGATGCCCGACTTCCGCGGCACCATCAGCGACCTTGGCGGCCCCTCCGCTAACATGTACCAGATGAAGGGCAAGCAGCAGTGGATCTGCGACGAATGCATCCGCCCCTCCTGCATCTGGCCCGATGTCTGCCGCAACCTCGACACCGACCACACCCCGCTCCTCGAGATCTACGAAGCCGTCCGCAATACCGAGGGCGTCAAACACGCCTTCGTTGCCAGCGGCATCCGCTACGACCTCTTCCTCCACGAAAAAGGAGCCTCCCCCGAAGTCAAAGAAAGCCACGAGAAATACATCGAAACCCTCGCCGCTCACCACGTCCCCGGTCGCCTCAAAGTCGCCCCCGAACACACCAGCGACCACGTCCTGCGCGTCATGCGCAAACCTTCCTTCAACCTCTTCTACAAATTCCGCGAGAAATTCGCCGCCGCTTCCGCCAAGGCCGGCAAAGGCAACACCCCAGTCATCCCCTACTTCATCAGCTCACACCCAGGCTCCCGGCCCGAGGACATGGCCGAACTCGCCCTCAAAACCAAAGACCTCGGCTTCCGTCTCGAACAGGTCCAGGACTTCACCCCCACACCCATGACCGTCGCCACAGAAATCTACGCGACCGGTACCCACCCCTACGACGGCTCCAAAGTCGACGTCGCCCGCTCCCCCGAAGACAAGGAAACCCAGCGCAGCTTCTTCTTCTGGTACAAACCAGAAATGCGCAGCGCCCTCCGCCAGACACTCTCACGCATCGGCCTCAAACACCTCGCCACCAGACTCCTCGACGACCACCGCGAAACCGTCGACGTCACACCACCTCCCCACATCGCCCCCTGCGGCAAACAACTCCCCAACCCCAATCGCAGACCCAATCCCCAACCAAACACCCCACCCTCACAATTCCTCCGCCCCCCACGCAACAAAAAATAATCCCCCCACCCACCCACCGTAGCAAGGCCGTCCCGGCCTTGTCTCCGAACCAGCAAAGTGGCACAGGCACCCTGCTGTGACCTCAAAGCCCAAAGTCTCAATATGGAAGCCCTGGGATCACCCTAGAGGCCGTAGCCACCGGAATGCAAATCGTTACCGCTGCGTAACTTGCAAAACAGTTGCTCAGGAGGCCCGCCCGGCCTTGTCGCTGCCGCAGCGAAGCAGCACCCGCCCTGCATCCGGAGTCCCCTTTCAAGACCGGCACAACCTTGCTAATGAACCCAACCACCGCCTGGACGATTTGGCTGCAGCCCATCCCGCGTCCATCGCTCCACGCAAGCCGGAGGCTTGACGAAAACTAGGCCGTATGGCTGCGGCTCGCCGCACGACCATCGCGCCCCCAGGCCGGAGGCTTGCCGGAAATTAGACTCTATGGCTGCGGCCCGCCGCACGACCATCGCGCCCCCAGGCCGGAGGCTTGCCGGAAATTAGACTCTATGGCTTCAGCCCGTTACGCGTCCGACGCGCCTCGCAAGCCGGAGGCTTGACGGAGATTAGCCGGTGGCGTCAGCCACCGGTCTAACACAATAATAGACCACCGCCCCGGCAGGGGCGGCAACCCCCACCAAGCCGAAAGCTCGCAGAAACCAGCCCCGGCTGCCGCAAAGCGATACCCGCTGTAATCATCAGCTCCCGCAGGCTCTTCCAGATGCCCCAACGGGGCCCAAAGCTGATAGCCTGGGGCAACGTCCCATATGCGTTAACCTAGTAATTATAGTCAGGGGCCGCAATCACCCTGTGGCATGATGGCTCGCAGGCGCTTGATCTGCCGCCCGCGGACGCGCTTTGAGCTTCGGCTGCTTTGCCTC
>JAIXPK010000468.1 GCA_027486335.1 Verrucomicrobiaceae bacterium
ACTCATCTTCCGGTTCCACACCAACCCCACCCGCTCATGAATCACTTTCGCATACCGTCCCTCTGGCGTCGCCTCCGCATCCACTGACCCCTGATCCCCTCGCTCCGTCACGCCCCCCCGCGACTTCGTCCGCACTTCCTCCACCCGCGGCTTCCCACTCAAATTCAACGGATCCCTCTCCTTCGGCACCGGCAACGCCGCAGGCTTCACCGCCTTCGGCTTCACCTTCGGCCCCGGCGGCCGCTCCCCAGGCTCCAATTCCTTCACCTTCACCTCCGGCGGCCGCTCCCTCACCTTCACCTCCTTAACTTCCTCCCGCCGCTCCGGTGACGGAGCCGCAGGATTGTTCGTCCGCTCCTCTTCCCTCACATCCGCCCGCGCCACCCCCGCAGCCTCCACAGGCGGCATCGCCACAGGCCGCTGCACCTCCGGCGGCCGGTCCGCTATCACATCCGGAGGCGTCTTCTCCACCACCTGATCCGGCGGCACAGCCTCCACCGCCGTCTCCGACGCACGCGCCTCCATCTCCGATGTGCTGTCCTCCACCCCATCCTTGAAATCCACAGCATTCAGCGAAAGCATCGGCAAATCATACCCCTCCTGGCTGATCAGGTTCGGATCCGCATCAGGATCCGCCTCCGCCGTCGACGCCGCCCTCATGTTCTGACTCGATATGAACGCCGGATTCTTCCTCGACGGATCCCGCTCCGCCACCGCCCCATTCGGCAACACAAACTGCTTCTTCGCCGCCACCGCCCCTCGCTTCTCCTCCGCCACCTTCTCCTCCTCACGCTTCTCCTCCTCCTCCACCGGCACCAACTCAATCGCCACCTCCTCCACATTCTCCTTCTCCACCACCTCCTTCACCTCCTCACGCTCCACATCCTCCGGCAGCATCCGCTCAATCACAGGCAACACCGCCAGAAACCAAGCCGCCAACAGCACAATCATCCCATGCAGCCCCGCTGAGGCAGCCGCAGCCCGGATCACTGTTCGCGCAGATGTTGTCATTCGTCCAATCCATCAACGTCAGCGAGCCTCCCCCGCGACGCAACCGTCTCGCGCCTCACCTCCTCCGAATCTTAATTCATCACCAACACCCCCCACCCTCCATCAGTTCGGCGAATACAGCCGCATGTTCGCCGTAAACGGATCCATCTGCATCATGATGAAATCATTCGGCTGCAGATTCTCTGGATTCGACGACGCACGCCGCAACTCCTCCTCCTGCACCAACGTGATAAACCACTGCTGCGCCCCACTCTTGTCCAAACTCGTCTCCCCATCCGGCCCGATAATGAACGACACATAGTCCGCAGGCGTGTCCCGCTGCCCAACCACCAACCCCATCACATTCTCCTGCTTCTGCTGCATGAACGTGTTCTTCAACAACGGCGACCACTTCGCACTGTCCACCAACGCCACCCCACTCGGTATCTTCCGGATCTGCGGCAGCACAGGAATCGCAATCCGCGGCGCAGCATACTGCGTCGGCCGCTCCGCATCCTGCTTCAGCCGGAAAATCTGATACGCAGAATACGTGATCGGCTCCCCCTGCGTGCTCGAGATCGAATCAGGGTCAGGATACTTGTAGAACCTCACCTCCACCGCAAGGTTCTCCTTGATCGCCGTCTGCCGCGCGATCGCCATGTCCTGGAAAATCTGGTCCGACGCCTGCGTCAGCTTCGATCCCTTCAAAACATCCTTCAACCCGGGCACCGTGAAAAACATCAGCAGGCTGATCAGCGCCAGCACCACCAGCACTTCCACCAGCGTAAACCCACCTGCCCGGCCACGATTCATATTCCGTTTCATATCGTCAGTTGCGTTAAGGATGGCTCAGCGGATCGAATTCTCCTGCCAGCGGCTCTCCCGCAGTCGGATCGATGTCGTGAATATGCGGTAATCAAGCTTCCTCCGCTGAAGGTCGCGCTCCAGATTCTGCAGGTCCTGGTTGAACTGCGAAAACTGACGGAAATAACTCTCATTCACCAGCACCGGATCATCCTCCGCACTCCGGATGTTCTCACGCGCCGCAAACTGCAGGAACGAATTCTCATCCACCGCCACAAACGTGATGTCCAGAATCGGCGGCAGAATGTGCCGCGACAGCTGCCCAGCCGGGCCACCTTCCCACTGAAACCGCCGCGTATCAAAATGATAGTCCGGCGCAATCGGAGCCGCATTCCCTCCACCCCCACCCTGCTGCATCTGATTCGCCGCACGCGGCCGCAGAATCATCGCAATGATATTGTCAGACACCACCCGCGTCGTCCGGAAAAATCCCACCGTCCCAGACGGCTGCACCTGCGTGTTCCACTCCGAATTCACAGAATACAACCCCTCCGCAAACCACCGGTACAACTGCGTCCGCGAACTGCTGTTCGGCAAATCACGCAACCCTAGCTTGTACGCCTGAAAATACTCCGTCGGCTGCCGGAACTCCATCAGCCGATACCTCGGCCGCGGACTCGGCGCATTCTGCAAATCCGTCAGAATCCTCGGCCGGTCCAATTCATCCGTGTTGAACTCCACATAATACCCCCACGCATTCATCGCACTGTTGAACCGCCCAAACCTCAGCGTCGTCCGCTGCTGCCCGTCAGGATCAATGCAGAACCCAAACGGAGCCTGGAAAAACACCGCATGCGTGTACCGCTGACCCACCTGCCGCGAATTCTTCTGGTTAATCCCCAGATTCGACACCGGCCCGCACACAAAATGCAGCTCCGATTGCGGAATGATCTCCCGACCCACCCGCAACTGCACCCCCTGCACCGTCGTCGTGTCATACCGGTAACTCAGATACGAATTCAACGTCGATTGCCCCACTCGCCTCGTGATTTCCTCAAACGCCTGCCGCGCATCCTTGAACTCACCCACCACCTGCCGCGTCCGCTTCCACGACAACTGCATCCCATTCAGCATCTGAAAAATCATCACCAGCAGCAGCGACAGCACCGCCGTCGATACCATCAGTTCAATCAGGCTGAAACCCCGCCGCATCCGGCGCAGTGGTAGAAAAGCGGTCGTCTTCATGAAATTATTCGGTTAGATACTGCCTCTCTCTCAATTCACAGCTTGCTCTGGTTCGCCACATACATGTTGAACCGACGCGTGTTCCGGTCCGCATTCCGCTGCACCTTCACCCCCCCAGGCGTAAACTCCACGTCAATCAGCACCCGCCTCAAATTCGCCGTGTTAAACGTCAGCGCCCCAATCTTGATCTGCTCCTGCGGCAGCACAATCCTCGCCTCATACGTCGGCTGCCCACCCTGCTCAGGCCGCCCCATGAACGGCAACCCGTCCTGGTCAAATTTAAATACCTGCCCCCGGAAATTATTGTCAATGTCCGCCCAGTCCGCCATCTGAATGTTGCTCAGCAACTCCTGCGCAATCCGACCCTGAATCGCCAGATTCGCAGACTCCCGAATCGACCGCACCGCCATCGGAATCATCCCCAGCAACCCAATCATCACCGTCGACACAATCGCCAATGCCACCATCACCTCGGCAAGTGTAAACCCTCGGCGGCGGCGGATATCAGCTGGAATCTTCATGGCAGGCTCTCGGTTATTCGGAATTTGTGTATTTACATAGGAGGTACACCGCTTTTCAGCAAGAACTTTTCGCCTTCCTCCTCCCGAAGAGAAAATTTTTCTCGACAGACGATGTATTTGCAATGTAAAACATCGAACGCTACCTCTGTAGCAGGCCGGCTCCTCCCAGCCGCCCGGTTTCGATCCACGGAAACCCTTCGCATCCTATGAAATTCCCGAAATTGATCAAGCTCCGGTTCGTCACCTCCCACTTCCGCGGCCGTCGCGGTAAGCGCGGCGTCGCCATCATCACCGTCCTCGCCATCGTCTCCCTCATGACGGTCCTGGTGATCTCGTTCTTCAACATGGCCCAGTCCCAGAAGGTCTCCGCCGTCGGTACCGTCGAAATCGAAAAAGCCGTCACCCTCAAGGACACCGCCATCAACTTCGTCGTCGCTCAAATCCGCGAAGCCACCACCCTCCAGACCGGCGCAAGAAAAACCATCTGGTCCTCACAACCAGGCGGCCTCCGCACCTACTCCTCAGACAACCAGGACTTCAACCGTCTCTACAAACTCTACTCCGCAGAAGACCTCGTCGTCACCAATATCCCCCCCAATCAAGGCGACTTCCTCCTCAGGCGAGTCGAAGCCGACGTCCCCCAGAACTGGGACAACCGCCCAGACGAATTCGTCGACCTCAACCGCCCAGCCCTCCCCTCGGACCTCAGCACCGATCAGGACGAAAACAGCCAGACCCGCAAACGTCTCCGCCTCCTCTACCCCATCGCCGACCCCAACCGCTTCAACGGCCAGATCTCCGATCTCGTAGAAAACACTGAGGGCTTCCGCTACGGTAACGGCATCGGCAACCGCCCCACCCCCTCAGGCGTCAACCCGCAACGCGGCGAACTCGCCATGCCAGTCCGCTGGATCTACCTCCTCGCCGACGGCACCATGGGCGTCCTCAACGGCAACCGCTTCCGCGCCATCTCCAACGGTGGCACCCCCTCCGAACAAAACCAGATCGTCGGCCGCATCGCATGGTGGGCTGATGACGAAACCTGCAAAATCAACGTCAATACCGCCTCCGTCCCCTCCCCATGGGACACGCCGCGCACCAACTCCGCGGAAGACGTCATGTACGCCACCCGCCAGCCAGTCAGCGGCGAGGTCCAGCGCTACCCAGGCCACCCAGCCCAGGTCGACCTTAGCGCCGTCTTCTTCCCAGGCTTCCGCTACACCCCGGACGTCTCCATCATCCCCCCTGGCGGCTCCATGCAGCCGCTCCCCCAAAACCGCGCCCAGCTCATCTGGAACATCGCCCCATTCATCACCGAACTCGGCGGCTCCATCGGCGGCACCACCCCGGTCCGCATGCAGAACGCTCGCCCAGTCCCCCTCGACCAGGCCGACCACCTCTTCGCCTCCTTCGAAGAACTCTACTTCAAAGCCCTTCAGGCCGACCAGAACCTCAACCGCCGCCGCGGCGACGCTCAGGACCGCGACCCCGGCGAGGAACTCTTCAGACGCCTCCAGCGCTCCCAGTTCTTCCTCACCCACAAAAGCAAAGCCCCGGAACTCACCGTCGAAGGCCTCCCCCGCGTCTGCATGTTCCCCATGAACGACCAGGTCGCCGCCCAAGTCGGCAGAACCGGCGTCGTCCCCCCCAACATCGGTGCCTTCGAGGTCACCATGGCCACCAACTCATCCCTCGGTGCCACCGGCGGCACCATCCGCCCGTACTACTTCCAACGCACCGTCGACAACTCCAACAGTCGTCACAACGCCTTCTTCTCCCTGGCCAGCGGCCGCAACGCCCTCCTCTTCCGCTACCTCAAGAAAATCACTGCCATGCAGATCGAGGGCTATCCCGAACTGGCAGCCACCAGCTTCAGATCCCTCGAAACGAAATACAATCGCCCCACGGTCGTCGTCAACGGTTCCCCCAGAACCGCCGACAATAACCCCAGCAGCCCGGACTTCGATGCCTCCGACCGCTCTCAGATCCTCCTGAACATGCTGGACTTCATCCGCTCGTCCAACCTGCGCCCGGGCTATGTCCCCAACGGCCAGGCCTACGACAGCGGCCTCGGCTCCACCGCCGGTATCTGCGGATGCACCAACACCGGCCGCAACGTCCAGGCGGACCACACGCTCGCCATGAACAGCCCCAACGTCTGCACCCCCCGGGGCACCGGTCGGGTCTTCGGTGCCGCTGAAATCATCCTCATCGCCAACATCACCACCCTCAAACAAGGCGCAGGCGCCCCCGTCGGCGATACCGCCGTCATCGCTCGACTCACCCCGGAAAACCGCACCGTCTGGGACCAATCCACCCGCGGCGCTTCCATCGTCGAACTCGGCGTCGTCATGAACGGCTTCGCCCCCAAACACGGCTGGGCACCCCTCTTCGGCGGTGGCGGCATGAACATCAGCGGCACCAACAGCGTCGGCCCTGACGACCCACGCTCCGCTCAGGTCGACACCGCCGCCGCACCCACCATGCCATTCTCCCTCCAATCCGTTGGCGGCGCTCAACCCCTCCGCTTCGGCTGCGCCGTCGCAGGCCTCCGCGACGGCATCACCAATGGCCCCAATGGCGGCAACCGCGCCTTCCAGCCAGGCCGTCTCATCCCATGGGGGGGCATGGTCGGCGCTCGCTACCTCTCCACCGCCCGCACCGCCATCATCGGCTACGCCGTCTACACCGGCCAGGGCGCAGGTCGCCCCAACCCCACCAATATCCAGTTCATCTGGCAGCCCATAGGCCCTAATAGCGACCGCGGTAAACTCCGCGTCTTCCCCTACGACGACCCGGAACCTGCCAACGTCAACACCGTCCAGGTCCTCGAACTGGACTTCAACCCAGCCACCATCCCCAACACCCAGGCCGACTACACCGGCCGCTCCCTCGGCGCTGGCGGCGTCGCCGGCCTCATGCAGGACCAGAACCTCATGATCGGACCCAACACCACCGCCCAGAACTTCCCGCCTCTCAAAACAGGCGTCATCAGCATGGTCGTCCCCCACGGCGACTACCGCCTCACCACCATCCCCATGCGCGTCGACCGCGGCATCTTCGTCATGAACGGCGCAGGCACCCGCAACGCCCACTCGGTCATGGAACCTAACCTCGTCGGCAACACCAACGCCCAGATGGCCCCCTCCGCCGGTGCCCAACTCGCCACCGACCAGCTCCTCGCTGACCCCACCTACAGCATCAACTTGATGCCCCCGGCCTTCAACCCGCACCTCGCTCCCGTCAGGATCGCGGACCTCTGCAACAGAGAATTCAATACCAACCCTCCCTCCAGCGTCCTCCAGGTCGCCAGCTCCAGCAATAACCAGCTCCGCGCCCTCCGCTTCGCTCACGGCCGCCGCGACGGTCAAGGCCTCGTCCCCAACCGCGGTTCCTCCGACCCGCTCGAAACCGGTGACTTCGACAACGGCGTCGGTCTCGCCCCGGACGGCCCATACATGAACCACCCGGACGATGGCGACTCCCGCGCCACCGAAACCAACAGCAATCCCTACTACTACGCCAGACTCCAGGACGTCCCCACCTCGACCCCGCCAGGCTCGTTCTCCCCGAACCGCCTCATGCGCTCCCCAGTCGACTTCGGCTCCATCCCCTCAGGCGTCAACGCCCGCGTCCCATGGCAGACGCTCCGCTTCCGCCCGGACCCAGGCATGAACGACCCGCAAATGCGCGTCCGCGCCGTCAACGACGTCCCAAGGAAACCTCAGGGCTTCTCCCATCTCTTCCCCTTCGCCAACTACTGCGGTCCCAAAGATCACCTCATCCTCGACATGTTCTGGATGCCGATCGTCGAACCATGGTCCATCAGCGAAGGCTTCGCCACCAAGGGAGCCATCAACCTCAATCAGCAGATCTTCCCGTTCACCTACATCGAACGCACCACCGCACTCCACGCCCTCTTCCGCGGCACCCGCATGATGGCCATCCCCAATACCGCCTCGCAGCGCTACAAGGACGGCAACCGTCTCAATGACAACCAGTCCTACCGCTACTGGATCAATGCCCGCGAAACCGTCCGCCAAATCACCGAGTTCCGCTTCCGCGGCCTCGACGCCGAAGGCTTCCCTGTCCCGTTCAGCTCCTTCCGGACCCCGTCCGAAATCTGCGAACTCTGGCTCGTCCCGGACATGAACAACGCCTCCAGCAGCCTCACCCTCAATCAGGTCATCCGCGAATTCTGGAACAACCACCGCCTCACCGGCGACAATGCCCGCGAACGGCCCTACTCCGAACTCTACCCGCGCCTCTGCACCCGCTCGGACACCTACAAGGTCCACGTTGTCGCCCAGGCCGTCAAAAAAGCCCTCAACTCCGACCCGATCATCTTCGACTCCACACCCGGCAAGGACGTCGTCATGGCAGAATGGCGCGGCTCCGCAATGATCGAACGCAACATCAACCCGCGTGACCCAGCCATCCTCCGCCTGCAGGATTACACTCTGCCTAACGTCAACCTCCTGACCGCTCCAAAACTCGACGACTTCTACACCTACCGCGTCACCGAAGTCCATCAGGTCGGCGAATAATCCCCGCCCTCCCATCCCTCCAGAGGCCACCAGGCCCGGCGACTCTTCAGTCCCGGCCCGGTGGCCTCTCTCTTTTTCCACGTTCGCGGTACGCGTCCTGCTCTCCTGTCGCCCTGTTCCCCGCCAACCCAACCGGAATAAGCCTCCGCCGACGCTAAGTTGTATTTTCGCCATACAACTGATTTCCATCTCGTCACCGCCACTCGAGTCCCCCGAAAATCCGGGGAACTCTATGAATACCCCCTCCCTCCGCCTCCTCTCCTCGCTCCTCCTCACTCTCGCCTCCGCCCCCGTCGCCCACGCCGCTCGCATCGTCTGGGTCAGCGACAACGGCCCCGAAGGCTCCGCCGCCACCACCGGCACCGGCTCCGATGGCGTCGTCCGCGGCTCATGGCACCCAGCCGTCTCCACCGGCACTCCTTTCGTCGACCAGGGCTTCATCGACCTCCTCACCGCCGCCGGCCACTCGGTCTCCCGCTTCAACCCCCAATCCGGCCGTCTCTCCACCGACGACGTCCCGCTCCTCAACGCCTTCGACCTCGTCATCCTCGGCTCCGCACTCAACAGCGGCCCCTTCAACCTCCTCGCTCAGGGCAATAAATGGAATGTCGATATCCGCACCCCGATGATCGTCACCAAATCGACGCTCATCCGCGCCAACCGCATGGGCTACCTCAACGCACCCAACGCCAGCACCGAATACGACTCCGCTGCCAACGACCCGCTCCGCACCTCGTCCGGTAAACTCACCTTCAACGTCCCCACCCACCCGGTCTTCGCCGGCATCCCCGCCACCCTCCTCGGCGCAGATACCGTCATGAACGACTTCGCCGGCATCCGCGTCCCCTCCCCAACCAATAACCGCGGCACTTCCGTCCAGTTCTTCTCCGTCCGTCTCAACGGGACCGACCAACCCATCTCCAATACCATCGAACCAGGCGGCCGTCTCCTCGCCACCCTCGACTTCAACCCGCTCGACCCAGGCGTCAATATCCCCGCTGGCCAAACCCCCGCCATCCATCCCACCGACATCTACGACGTCAAAGGCTACGGCATCGCTGAATGGCCTGCCGGCACCGTCGTCCGCACCACCCAGGCCGCCGACACGCTCGCCGGCTATCGCCTCCTCTTCTCCTGCGGCACCCGCGACGCCAGCGGCTCCACCACCAGCGCTCCCAATCCCCAGGCCGGTGCCCTCGATCTCTCAACAGCCGGTCAGCAGATCTTCCTCAACGCCGTAAACTACGCCGTCGCCCAACCCCCAGTCGGCCCCAACCGCTGGACCAACAGCCCCGCCGGCGACTTCCGCTGGAACTCCACCAGCCAGAACTGGGACTCGCCTTCCTTCTGGTCCGACAGCCAGGACGCGCTCTTCGCCTCCCAGGGTGCCGGTAACGTCATCCTCGACTCCCCAGTCAACGTCCACGACCTCTTCTTCGGTGCCCCCTACACCATCTCTTCCCCTAACGCCAGTACCCTGACTCTGGCCGAATCCGACCCCACCAAGGACCCGGTCATCACCGTCCACGGCCCGACCACCATCTCCGCCGATCTCTCCGGCGTCGACGGCCTCGCCATCAAAGGCACTTCCACCCTCACCCTCGAAGGCCGCAACTCTCTCTCCGGCGGCACGCGTCTCCTCAGCGGCACGGTCATCATGAAGGCCGCCGTCTCCGGCAACAACCTCTCGCCCTCCGCCCTCGACTCCATCGACGCCCTCGAACCCGGTGCCACGCTCAAATACTTCAACGCCCTCGACCCGGCCCAGCCCTACACCACTAACAGTAACCTGCGCGCCGCCAACGGCCAGCTCTACCGCTACGGCCGTCTCGTCATGTCCGGCGGCACCTTCGACCTCAACGGCGACGACAACCAGAACCAGATGCCCGCCCCCTCAGGCTTCGGCACCATCACGAACAACTCACCGCTCGCCCGCGCCGTCCTCAAAATCGCCGCCCCCGCAGGCTCCGTCACCACGTTCTCAGGCATCATCCAGAACGGCAACGGCGGCAACATGACGGTCTCCGTCGTCCCCGCCTCCGCCACCGCCCAGAAACAAGGCTACCGCACCGACATCGACCTCGCCAACCTCGACTCCGGTGCCGTCTTCATCCTCGACAACGCCAATACCTACACCGGCTTCACCAGAATCGGCTCCGGCACCCTCACCTTCACCTCCCGCGGCCGCTGGGGCCAGCAGGTCACCACCGGCGACCCCGTCACCAGCTCCCCTAACGGCTCCATCATCTGCAACGGCTCCACCACCGACCTCCGCGTCGATTTCAACGGCACCAGCCAGACCACCGGCGGCCTCAGCGGCAACGGCGGGGTCTTCGCCAACAACGCCGACGCCACCCTCTCCATCCTCACCGTCGGCAACGCCAATATCTCCAACTCCGTCTGGCCCACCGGCGGCTCCGGCCAGAATGGCAAAATCACCGACAACACCAACGGCGGCACCGGCAAGGTCGGCCTCACCAAAATCGGCACAGGCACCATCGGCCTCCCCACCGCCCAATCCGACTACTCCGGCCCCACCCGCATCGAAGCCGGTACGCTCGAGTTCACCGCCAATGGCGCTCCCAGCCCCCGCAGCGCCATCTACCTCTCCTCCACCGCCACCCTCAAACTCTCCTACTCAGGCACCCGCGACATCCCCGCCTTCTACATCGACGGCTCCCGCCAGCCCGACGGCATCGTCTACAGCGCCGCCACCCATCCATCCCTCATCTCAGGCCCAGGCAGCATCTATTCCTCCCCAGTCACCATCGAACGCTCCGGCCCTAATGTCGTCGTCTCATGGAGCAACTCCGGCACGCTCCAGCAATCCTCCGACCTCACCACATGGACCGACCTCCCCGGAGCCGTCAGCCCGCTCTCCGAACCAGCCTCCGCCCAACGCAAGTTCTACCGGCTCCGCCAGTAATCGCTTCGCCATCTGATCGATCCTGACTCTTCCCATTCGCACGGCGGCATCGTCCCTCTCATGGACGGTGCCGCCTTTTCTTTGCTCACCGCCCTTCCTCCTTCACCCGGATGTATGGCTGCAGCACCAGCAACCCCAGCGGCGCAGCCAGCACCAGCAACCCGCCAATCAGCCACATCAGGCTCGAATTCCTCGGCCCCTCCGCAGGACAGAACCGCGACAGCATCGTCCCGAACAACGCACTGTTGATCATCTTCCCCATCAGCAGCGGCACCGCCGACAACGACGCATACGACGCCTCCTGACCCTTCGGCGCAATCGCCACCGCATACTCATACACACGCGGCGAATAGAACGCCTCCCCCACCGAAAACACCACCTGCCAGAACAGAATCATCACCAGATAAGGATGCACCGTCCCCTTCAACTCCAGATACCCGCGCCCGATCCACTCCCCCACCGGCCCCGCCGTCACCCCAGCAAACCACGCCGGCGGCAACGCCAGAAACACAAACGACAACGCCGTAATAAACCCACCGAAAATCACCATCGCATACGCCGAATACCGCCGCGTCATCATCCCCACCGCCGGTGCCAGCACCAGTATCAGAATGCTGTTCACCGCATTCAACCGCCCCACCCGCGCCGCTCCCTCCCCGCCAATCTCACGCTCCGCAAACGTCGGCAGCACCGCGTCCATAATGTTGAACACGATCTTCAGGATCCCGATCATCAGCAGAAACACCAGCAGTCTCCGGAACCCGGGATGCTCCACCAGCGTCCGGAACATCCCCGCCGTCTGCCCCACCGCCGCCCGGAAACCCGCCACCGGCACCATCGCCAGTCCCTCCACACTCCGGTCCCGCATCAGCAGCACCAGCGGCAGCACTAGCAACTCAATCCCGAAACTCACCGCAAACAGCACCCGCTGCACCGAAAACTCCATCCCCCACACCGCCACCGGCCCTCCCTGCTGCACACCATCCCTCACAAAATACCCCACCATGAACCCAAGATTCAGAATCGCATAAAACACCGAAAACGCCACCGACCGCTGCGACGTGTCCGTAAACCGCCGCGTCGCCGCCACCAGCACCGGCGTGCACAACGCCTCACCCACCGCCAGCGGCACCATCCCCA
>JAIXPK010000083.1 GCA_027486335.1 Verrucomicrobiaceae bacterium
GATCCTCCCCAGGCCGTCCCAGCTGCCGCATCGCCGCATAATACCCCGCCAGCATCGAATGATCCTGGTTGTTGTACCGGTGCATCCCGTTCCGCCCCACCGTCTGCAGCGTCGCACACCCGCCAAACCACCCGCTCAGCGTCTCCACGTGCGCCCGGTACGCCGCATCATACACCGGGTAAGCATTCAATTCCCGGATCACATGCCCCTCCTCCCCGATATCCCCCTCCTCCACCAGCCCCAGCCCCACAATCTCCCGCCTCGCCTGCGCCACCAGATCCTCATCCCTCATCTCCCACAGATCATCCCCGCGCGAACAGAAATACTCCATCCCCAGCGTCGTCCCCCCACCCTCCGCAATCATCTCCGCTGACCAGTTCCGGAAATTCTGAATCCGCCCCACCCGCACCTCCGCCGCATGAATGTAAATCCAATTGTCAGGAAACACCTCCGCCCGCCGGCACCTCAACGCCACAATCAGAAAATCCCGGTACCGCAACCCAGCCGCCGCCTCGCACACCTCCACCGGCGGAGCCGGATCCAGTTGCCTCACCAGCACCGACAACGGCATCGACGATATCACCTGCCCGCACCTCACCCGCTTCACCTCACCCCCACTCTCCACCTCCACCGCACTCACCCGCCCGCCCTCATGCTCCACCCGCACCACCCGCGCTCCCGTCACCACCGCCCCTCCCATCGCCGCCACTTTCCCAGCCGCACTCTCCCACAGCATCCCCGGCCCTAGCCTCGGATAATCAAAGGTCGTGATCAGCGACTTCACATTCCCGCTGTTCCTCAGTGCATTCATCACCGCACTCACAAAACTCAACCCGTGAATCCGCTGCGCCGCCCAGTCCGCCCGAATCTCCGTGCACGGCATCCCCCACACCTTCTCCGTATACGTCTTGAAAAAGGTCCGGTACAGCCGGTCCCCGAACCGGTTCCTCACCCAGTCCTCAAACGATTCCTCCGGCACCACCGGAAACACCCTCGCCTTCACATAACTCATCAGCATCCTCACACTCTCCACCACACCCAGATTCCCCACCGTATTCAGGATCTTCAGCGGATACTGATAAAACTTCCCACGGTAAAAGATCCGCGACAACCTCGGCACCTTCAGCATCGGCTCATCCATCATCTCCCCCCACAACTCCTGCACCAGCACGCTCTTCGTGAAAAACCGATGCCCCCCAATGTCAATCCGGTTCCCCTCCCACTCGTGTGTCCTCGAAATCCCCCCAATCCACGGCGACGCCTCCAGCACCAACGGCTTCACCCCCTCACGCGCCAGCACATACGCCGCCGTCAATCCAGCCGGCCCAGCCCCGATCACAATGCTCGGCGCATACTCGGGAAGCTCTGAAATTGAAGACGTTATCACGATGATTCAAGGTGGTTCCTAAGAATCCGGCATTCCCACAAGCGGAAACCATGCCCACACCCAAGTATTTCCACACACCCCGTCACTAACACCAAACCCGCAGCACCTCCCTCCTTCTCCCAGCCCTCATCATTCATCCTTCATATTTCTCACTTCTCACTTCTCACTTCTCACTTCCTCCCACCTCCGCCAGTACGCCCTCGCCTCCCCCGCACACCAGCACGCCACCGCCACACTCTGAAACGGCAGCGTCACCGCATACCGCCCCATCCGCCCAGCTCGCCAGCACAACACCGCAGTCCTCACCAGCACCGCCACCGGCGCCAAGGGCACCGTCAGCAGCGCCCTCATCGTCCGCCCCCGACCCCACCGCTCATACCCCGCCCTCATCCGCGCAAACTCATCACCCCGCTCATAACGCTGCCGCAGCATCCCCCACCGAAACCCGTCATCCTGATCATACACCACCGCCGCCCCATGAAAACGCGGCGCCATCCCCGCATCCCGCGCCCGCCACGAGATCACCGCATCCCCACACACCAAACCCCCATCAAACGGCCCCGCCGCCGCCCACGCCACCCTGCTGTACGAACAATTCCCCGTCGCCGCCACCGCCACCGCCCCTGACGGCAATCCCTCCTGATACGGCGCATACTTCACCAGCTGCCACGCCGCCCCGCTCAATGTCGGCCGCTTCACATCAATCACCCCGCACACCACCTCATGCCCCGCCTCATGCGCCGCCACCAATTCCACCAGCCACTCCGGAGCCGCACAGCAATCCGCATCCGTAAACACCAGATACTCCCCGCGCGCCAACCCCACCCCCGCATTCCTCGCCGCATGCGGCAGCAACCGCTCCGCACTCTGTACAAACACCACCCCCTCAAACCGCTCCACCACCCCTCGCGTCTCCTCCTCCGCTGAACTGTTCACCACAATCACCTCGAAATCCCGAAAGGTCTGCCCTCGCAATGACTCCAGACACGCCCCCAGCATCCGCGCAGAATAATACGCCGCCACCACCACCGATACCCTCGGCCGATCTCCACCCTCAGCCCTCATGGAATCCTCGCCGTGTTCAGCTCCCAATGCGCAAACCGCCCCTCCGCGTCGCCCACACCCCACACATACCCGCTCGCCTCTCCCATCGCCGCCGCCACATACACCGGATAAACCACCGGCAGCGCCGACACATACCTCCTCCACCCTCCCGGCCTCCCCACCATCTCACGCCCCAGTCTCCACACCCTCAGCGGCGGCACCAGCACCGGAGCCACCACCGCTCGCAACACCCGCATCGCCACTCCCCACCCCGCCGCCCCCGCCCGCGCCGCCCCAAGAATCCTCACATATTCATAGTTCGCAGCACACAGCGCCACCAGCGATCCATAACAGCAATGCGCCGCCACCACCCGCGACGCCACCTTCATCCCATGCCCGCTCGCCAGCAGTCTCTGCTGTACGTTGTAATCCACCACCACCTCCTTCTCGAACGCCTCCCCTAACTCCTCCAGAAACCACCTCGCATACGACACGTTGTTCCCCGAAAGAAACGGAGCCACCCCTCCCTCCCGTGGATGCATGAACACGCCGTAGTCCGTCGCCAGACACGCCCGCGACCACCACGAATCCCGGCTCCCATTCTTGAACACATACCCCACCGCCGCCCACCGCCCGTCCCCGTACGCCGCCACTAACTCCTCCGCCCACTCCGGCTCGGGACGGCAGTGATCCTCAAGAAATGCCACAATCTCCCCCTTCGCCTCCCGCGCCGCCCTCGCCCGCGCCACCCGCCAGTACTCCTTCCCCGGCCGCCGCAGCAGCTTCACCCGGTACCGCTCAGGCATCCGCAACGGCTCCGCCCCAGCCTCCCCCATGTCCAGCACCACTATCTCCATCACCCCAGCCTCACATGTCTGCCTCTCCAGCGCATCCAGCACCACCTGCGCATTCTCCCGACTCGTGTCCACCAGCATCACCACCGACACCACCGGCTCATCTGATGGTCGCTCCTCCTTAGGTTTCATGCACGACTCACTCACCACAATCCCCCCCTCCAGCATCGTATTCGCAATGCGCAAACACGGAGGCAAAATGCCTCCGCACCATCTCCTTCTCCCCAAACGTCAGCCCCGGATGCCGGTTCCTCCGGTACTCCCGGAACCCCGCGTCCCCCGCAAGCCCAGCCACCACCTCATCCCCTCCCGGAATCCCCAGCTCCCCGTGAATCCTCCCTAGCACTCCCCCTGGATCACTCACCAGATCCTCATACCGCACTTCGCACAGATTCCCCTCTGGCACCTGCCCGCTCGTCGCAAAATAACGGTCCGCCACCCCGCCGCCAAACGACGCCACCTCCTCACCACTGATCGCTCCACGCCTCCTCAACGCATTCCAGCCCCCGCCATCATCCCGCTTCCGGTCCACCGTCACCAGCGACCTGAACTGCCCGAACGGATGCCGGAATATCATCACAAACCGCGCCCGCGGAAACACCTTCAGGATCCATGGAATCAATGTCGTGTTCCCCGGCGACTTGAACACCGCAGGCACCCCGTGCACCATCGCCAGTTTCCTCGAAAACTCCCTCATCGCTCCCACCCACTCCCCCGCAAAATGCTCCGGCGGCACCGGCCACCACACCGTGTCCCTCAGCGGATTCCCGAATATCGAATCCACCCTCACCCCAACCCCCATCAGGATCCCCATCGCCAGACTCTCCTCCTCCGGCAGCGACCAACCCGTCAGCACCCCATCCATGAATCGCCGCCGCGCCGGATTCATCCCCGTCATCATCCGGTCCAGCCCTAGCTGCCGCATCAGCACCAGCACATGCGGATTGTAACAGTCCGCCTTGCTCGCATAACAAAGCCCCGGATTCCGCGACAGCAACTGATGCAGCAGGCTCGTCCCGCTCCTCGGCAACCCCAGCACAAACACCGGACGCTCCCACGCCTCCTCCCGCTCCCCACTCAGCACCGCCTCCGGCTCAAACCTCGCCAGCACCGATGTCACCATCGACACCAACGTCGCCACCACCGCCCGCGGCACATACTCCCCATCCACCCCGCGCCCCGCCGCAGTCAGTAACTCCAACCAATCCCCAAAACGGAACCCGCCCAGATACGCCGGTTTGCAATGATCAATCGTAATGCCCACTGCGCCCCTCTTTGCCCCCACTCCCACCCGCCACGCAAGCCATTTCTCCACCCTCCAACACCCCTCCTCAACACCACCCGCCAGCCTCAATCTCCCGCGCCGCCGCAATCACATCCCCATGCCCCAGCACCCGCACCCACCGCGCCCCCTTCACCATCCACCCCACCGGCAGCACCCTCATCACCGCCCGCCACCGCGGATGCATCACCACCGCCACCGGCCTCATCTCCACACGAAACCCAGCATGCCGCTTGAAACGATCCAGTTCACCGCACGCCGGCACCGTCTGCCGCCCCGTCGTGAACGCCTCCACCCCCGGATCCGCCATCACCGCCCGCGCCGTCTCATAATACAACAAATGCGTCGGCCTCAACTCCGCATGCGCCCCCCCCCAGTGCATGTGCATCCCGTACGCACATCCCCGCCACCGCAGCACCGTCAGATACGCCACTAACTCCCCGCCACTGAACACACCCCACACCTCAAACCCAGGCACCGCCGCCGCCGCACGCCAGAACCGCTCCCGCCCCGCCGGATCCCGCAATCCCATCCCGTCCCGCCCGCGCCGCGCCAATCCCTCATGAATCCCCGCCGACCGCGCCCCCAGCTCCTCCCACCCCACACGCCTCACCTCGCACCGCTCCGCCGCCCTCACCACCTGCTGTCGGAACTGCCGCTGCAGCGATTGCATCCCATACCCCCGATCCCTCAACCAGTACGTCGCCACCTCCCTCCCCGTCGGCCGCTCTACCACCGCCAGCGCCACCAGTCTCCCACTCTCCTCCAGCAATCGCTCCATCTCCCCGCGCCCGGCCCCCACCGCAGCCGCCGTCGGCTCCGCATACAGCGAAAACCTCCCACCCGCCGCCCACACCGCACCCGCCCCACTCCACGTCCTCACCCCCATGCCTTCCAGAAACACCCCATACGGGTGTCTTTCCCCTCCGCTCCCAGAGTTCTCTTCGCCCATCCCTCACCCTACCACACCTTCCTACTCCGCCACCAGCGGAACCTCGCAGAACGTCAGCGCCGCAATCCCGTTCTTACCCCTCAGCAAACGCATCTGATCCCACGACTTCTCCTGCAGATAAGTCACCGTCTTCGCCGTCGTCCCAGCCTTCACCTTCAATCTCACTTTATTCCCCTCCACCGTTCCCCCCAACACCAGACCCTTCTCCCCATCCAGATAAATCTCCCCAGCCAGTTCATCACGCCACTCCACCGCCTGATCAAACTCCAGCACCACCTCATCCTTCCCTCCTCCCGACACCACCGCCCTCACCAGATCCGGAGCCGTCACCGACCCCGCCGGAACCTTCCCGTACAAATCCCGCTCCATCAGCGGCAGCACCAGATTCGCGATCTCCGCCCACCCAATCAGCGGAAAATGACACGGCCCCGGCGGCACAATCCCCAGCGTCGACATCACCCGCAGCCGCGAATACAACCGCACCATCGTCCGCTGCCGCTCCCGCAACCGATCCCCCGATCCCATCCGCCCGCCCATGCTGCACGAATCCGGCCAGATCTGAAACGTGTAGTAATAACCAACATTTGGAAAATCCATCTTCCAGCCCGCACTCATCTCCTTGAACAACTCCTGATAAGTCTCCCATCCATATCCCCCCGTCGGCCCGTCCGATCCCTGATCGCTCTCGCCCTGGTGCCACAGAATCGCCCGAATCCCATGCGTCAGCTTCGCCTGCCTCACCCGCCACAGCATCCGCCCGTAAATCGTCTCGCGATTCGTCGGATCATCCATCCGCCGCTGATGCTGATCGATCCGCGTCCCGCCCACGGCCCCGTTGATAATGCACACCGGCACCTGCTGACTCGCTACTAGCCGCTTCGCCAGCTCCATCCCCCACCAGCCAAGTTCAGCCTCCTCACCCTTCTCCGCCTTCCACACCGGCAGGCACCACAGGTTCCC
>JAIXPK010000525.1 GCA_027486335.1 Verrucomicrobiaceae bacterium
GCCGGGGCGGAGGGATCGGGGGAGAACGTGACGGTGCCGGGGGGCTTGCGGGTGAACTGGACGTAGCCCCAGCGTTCGGGGCGGTGCATGTCGATGATGCCCTGAGGGGACCAGATCCAGTTATTCTCCGGCGTGTTGGGGAGTTTGACGTATTTGCCGTCTTTGATTTCGATCTGCCATTCGACGCGGGAGAAGCCGACGCGCCATTGGTCGCCTTCGGCTGGGGGTGTGGGGCGGCGGGCGCATTCGCCGAGGGCTTTCCATGGGAAGGCGATTTCGACGGACCAGCCTTCGTCGGTGTCGGCGGGGTTATTGAGAGAGCCGCGGATGTGGACGCCGGATTTGAGGCCGGGGATTTCCCATGAGTTCATGGCTGGTCCGCCGTCTTTGTAGGGTTTGGGGAGGAAGAGGTCCCATGTGGTGTTGAGGGCGTTCATTTCGAACTCGAAGTATTCGTGGGAATCGCCATTGGGGTCGATGAAGACCTCGAAGTCGGGGTCCTGGAAGATGACGGCGTCGTGATTGGTGAGGGTGGCCCAGACGTGGGGTTCGTCGAGGTCTGCGGCGATGTAGAAGAAGTTTTCGTCCCAGAGCATGCGGGCGCGGGTGCGGAAGCGAGGTTTCGGTTTGGCGTCGCCTTCGATGTCTTTGAATTCGTCGGTCCACTGGGCGTCGTTCCATGCGGCGTCGTCGAGTTTGCCATCGATGACTGGTGGGGAGGCGGCGAACTGGCAGACGTAGCCGCGCGGGATGAGCGGGAGCATTTTGGCTAGCCAGTCGGCGTGCTGGGCGGGCGGGGCGGGGGCCTGCTGAGCGACGGCGGGGAGGGCGGCGAGCAGGAGAGAGAAGACGGCGAGCGGGCGCATGCCCGTGAGTGTTGCGGGAATGCGGGGAGGGTGCAATCTGCAATCGGGGGGCGGGGCGAGGAAATCAGGGATCGCCGAGGGAGCGAGCTTTGGAGGCGAGGCGCTGCTGGAGATTGCGGCAGACTGTGTCGCAGAGGTCGCGGATCGTGGGGTCGGAAATGAAGCAGATGACGGAGAGGCCTTCGCGGCGGCGGCCGACCATGCCTGCGTCGGCGAGGGATTGGACGTGGCGGGAGACGTTGGCCTGGGTGAGGCCGGTGGTGGCGACGAGTTGGGAGATGTTCTGTTCGCCGGATTCGAGGGCGCGGAGGATTTTGAGACGGCTGGGTTCGGCGAGGGTGCGGAACCACGAGGCGATCATGGCGAGGGCCTCGTCGGAGACGGGAGGAGCCGGGGATTTTTTGGTGGGCGGCATGGAGGGTGTGGGCGCGGGTTTCATGCGTCTGCGCTCATGGACGGATTAGGGCATGGGAAGGCTGGAGGGGGCGGGCGTCAAACCCGAAGATTGGTGAGGAGGTGATTGGGGAGGCTGGGTTTGAGAAAGCGGGAGGGATGGAGGCATGGGCATTGAGGTCACAGGCAAGATGCCCGTGCCACTTTGGTCAGGAGATGAGAGGGGCGAGATTGAGGAAGGCGTTGGTGAGGGCGGACCATGAGTCTTGGTGGGTGGACCAGCCGGAGCTGACGCGGATGGCGAGACGTGCGCGGTCTGGGTGGATGTTCATGGCGGCGAGGACCTCGGAGGCTCCGCCGCCGCGGCTGCAGGCGGAGCCTGTGGAGACCTGGAAGCCGGAGCGGCTGAGACGGGCGACCCATTTGGTGTTGGTGCCTGAGGGCATGAGGAGGAGGGACGTGTTCCAGAGACGCGGGGCGGAGCGGCCGGGGATTTCGAGGTTAGGGAGGGCGCTGAGGAGGGAGGATTCGAAGGCGTCGCGCGGGATGGCGAGGGTTGCCGGGTTATTGATGGAGAGGAAGGAGACGGCGGCGTCCCATGCGGCGAGCATGGCTGAGGCGGCTGGGGTGTTTTCGGTGCCGGCGCGTCGGGAGGATTCCTGGGGACCGCCGCGGAGAGAGCGGAAGCGGTGGAGGGAGGCGGGGATTTTGAGGATGCCGATGCCTTTGGGGCCGCCGAATTTGTGAGCGCTGATGGTGACGAAGTCGGCGAGGCCTGGGTTTGGGGTGAGGATTTTGCCGATCCACTGTGAGGCGTCGGTGTGGAGGAGGGCTCCGTGCTGGCGGCAGAGGGCGAGGGCTTCGGGCCATGGCTGGAGGACGCCGGTTTCGTTGGAGGCGGCGATGAGGGAGACGAGGGCGGGACGGTGGGTGACGAGGAGGTGTTCGAGGGCGTTGAGGTTGGTGGTGCCGTCGGGGTTGGCTGGGATGGGGATGGCGCGGGGGCCGAGGAAGGCGTTGGCGGGGTCGGTGAGGGCTGGGTGTTCGAGGGAAGAGAGGAGGATGGGAGCGGATGAGGAGTCGGCGAACCAGCGGATGAGGGCGTTGTTGGCTTCGGTGGCTCCGGAGGTGAAGATGATTTCTTCCGGAGAGGCGTTGAGGAGGTCGGCGGCGCGTTCGCGGCAGTGTTCGAGGAGGTCGCGGGCGGCGGCACCTTCTTTATAGAGGCTGGAGGGATTGTGCCATGAGGCGTCGGAGGCTTGGAGCCATGCGGCGCGGGCGTCAGGGTGGAGAGGGGAGGTCGCGTTCCAGTCGAAGTAGCCGTTCACGGGGGAGGGTGGTGGAGAAAAATGAAATCGTCAAATTCGGCGCGAGGATTTGGCACGCTTCCGGCTCTATAGTTTTGCAGACATAGGCGGTTCCGCACCGCGGGCCGCTGTCAAAAATTCCTTCGGGGGGAGGATACCGCGCCAGTGTGTTATTCGTTGTCCGCCGGGTTAAAAACCTGGTGAGTGTTCGCGAACTGACACGCTGGCGCGGCCAATTTTGGCCAGAGCGATTTGAGTGGGGCCGGGGATGGATGGGATGGAGGGAAAGTGGTGGCGGAGGGAGAGGTGGGCGATTAGAGGGAGCGGGTATGGTGGAGAAAGCAGTCCGAAAGTTTCTGGAAGGGAATGATGTGGGTGGCCGGGTGCTGGTGTCGGTGTCGGGCGGGGTGGATTCGGTGGTGCTGCTGGAGGTGTTGCGGCGGGTGGGCGGATTGGGGTTGGTGGTGTGCCACCTTGACCATGGGTTGCGCGGGGAGGCGTCGCGCGGGGATGCGGCATTTGTGAGGGGGGTGGCGGAGCGGTGGGGGATGCGGTTTATGGGTGGGGTGGTGGATGTGGGGATGGAGGCGGAGGCGAGGGGGGTGTCGGTGGAGGAGGCGGGTCGGGAGGCGAGGCATCGGTTTCTGGCGGGATGCGGGAGGCGAGCGGGGACGCGGACGGTGATGCTGGGGCATCATGCGGATGACCAGGTGGAGACGGTGCTGGCGAATCTGGTGAGGGGGTCGTCGGGGTTGCGGGGGATGAGGGGTGTTAGTGAGGTGGTGCCGAGGGGATGCCGGAAGGCGTTGCGGTTGTGTCGGCCGCTGCTGGAGGTGCCGCGCGTGGAGATTGAGAGGTGGGCGGAGCGTGAGGGGATTGGGTATCGTGAGGATGGGACGAATGCGGAGCGGGAGTTTCTGCGGAACCGGATGAGGCACGATGTGATTCCGGCGATGGTGGCGGCGGCGGGGAGGGATTTTCGGGCGGCGTTGTGTCGGGCGGCGGCGATGGCGATGGAGGACGGGGAGCTGCTGGATGGGATGGCGGCCGAGATGGCGGCGAAGGAGGAGTTGGGGGTTAGGGAATTGCGGGAGATGCCGTCGGCGTTGCGGCGGCGGGTGGTTTACGGGTGGCTGCGGCGGCGGGGTGTGCCTGGGTGTGGGGCGGAGACGGTGATGCGGGTGCTGGCGATGGCGGAGCCGGGGGGGACGGCGAGGGTGGAGTTGGCGGGCGGGTGGCGGGCGGGTCGGACGGCGCAGCGGTTGTGGGTGAGGAGGGGGAAGTTAGAGGTTAGAAGTTAGAAGTGAGAAGTTGGAAGTGAGGAGGAGGGCAAGGCGTGTTGGGAGACGGGGGCGAGGCTTGTGGGGAGGGGGTTGGTGGGCGCACTGCGTGCGCGGAGAGAGCTGTAATTCTGACAGCAGTCCAGAGCCTGCGGCTGCTGGTTCGGAGGGGCTGAGGCTTGGGCGGTGGGTTGAAAATGGCGGGAAAAGAGGCTTTTCATTCTGGTGACGGGTGTTCATCATTGTAAATTAATCTCCCCGATTATTTGCCCCCCCCTCCGTTATGAAGACCCGAGTGCTTTCCTTTGCGTTGATCAGTTTGACTGCTGTTGCTGCCCGAGCGCAGCTGACGTTGAATCAGATTGGGGGGACGATTGGTGGGGGGAATTACGGGACGGCGGCGGGGACGACGGCGTTCGGGCTGGATGAGATTGGTGGTGGGTCGATTGGGATTCACAAGATTCCGAATGTGCGGGACGGATTGTTCGGGAATGGGAACTCGTGGATTGGGGATTCGCTGAATTCTTATGTGGGGTTGACGTTTGGGTCGACGGTGTCGGTGGGGCGGGTGGCGTGGGGACGGGACAATACGGGGACGTTTGCGGACCGGACGGCTGGGTTGTTCACGCTGCATTACACGCAGGTGAGTGGCGGTGGGGCGGCGCTGGCGGTGACGGGTGATCCGACGACTGGGTGGGCGGTGGCTGGGAGTGTGAATTATGTTTCCAACGGGGCGTTGGGCAGTCCGATTTCGATGTCGCTGCGGCACGAATGGAGTTTTGCGGCGGTGCAGGCGTCGGCGATCCGGCTGACGGTGCCGGGGAATAGTTTTGCGGATGGGGGAGCGATTGATGAATTGGAGGCGTATGCGCCATCGGCTCCGGCGCTGAGTTTGGTGACGACTGGCGGGACGATGGATGCGGCGACGAATCTAGCGCTGACGAGCACGGCGTTTGCGAAGGATCTCCTAGGGGGAGGGGCGTTTGCGCCGACGCATACGATCGGGGGATTGAATGACGGAGTGTACGGGAATGCGAATTCGTGGATCGGGGATTCCGAGGCGTCGTTTGCGGGGCTGAACTTCAATGGGTCGTACGCGATTCAGGGGGTGGCGTTCGGGCGTGACAACACGGGGAATTTCGGGGATCGGGCGGCGGGGACGTATCTGTTGCAGTACACGAATGTGGCGTCGCCTGGTGCGGGGACGGCGGACAGTGACTGGACGACGATCGGGAGTATTTATTATGACACGATTGGGTTGGATGCGGCGGATCGGCATGAGTATTCGTTTGCGCCGGTGACGGCGACGGGGTTGCGGTTGATCGTGTCGGGGAACGGGATGGATGGCGGGATTGCGATTGATGAATTGGAAGTGTACGCGGTGCCTGAGCCGGGGGTTGGGGTGCTGGCGGCGGTGGCGGCTGGGTTGGTGGGGAGACGGCGGCGGCGGGTTGGTTGAGGAGAGGCGCGGTGTGGGTTGATGGTGGGAGGCACGGGTGTGCCGGGGAGCGGTGTGCCCTTGTGGGGTGATCCACGGATGCGGAGGGCGGACGTGTGAGAACCTTGTTGCCTTGGGTTGGAATTCTGAACGATGGTTCAGAAAATGAAGACAGATTCAATTGAGCGGGTGGAGGCGCGGAGGGAGGTTGGGAAGCGGGTGAGGCGGGAGGCGATTCTGGCGGCGGCGGAGCGAGTGGTGATTGCGCGTGGGTATGCGGAGGCGTCGATGGATCAGGTGGCGCGGGAGGCTGGGATGGCGGCTGGGACGCTGTATTTGTATTTTCCCGGGAAGGAGGCGTTGCTGCAGGAGCTGCTGGGGAGCAAGGTGAGGCGGTTGGATGAGGCGGTGGGTGCGGAGATTGAGGAGTGTCGCGGGATGGGTGAGACGGTGCGTGCGGTGGTGCTGGCGATGTTCCGGCATTTTGAGGAACACCGGGGTTTCTTCGAATGTTTTGTGAGGGAGCAGATTGAGTTCACGAGGAATGCGACGCATTCGTCCGGGGTGTTGCGGGAGATGGCGCAGGTGACGGCGCGATTGACGGAGTGGATTGAGGGGGCGCAGGGGCGCGGAGAGGTTGGGGGTGGGGACGCGGCGTTGCTGGCGGTGGCGTTGCGCGGGTTGGTGTTCCAGTTCACGAGGGACTGGCTGCGGGATGGGGCGAAGGGTGAGTTGACGAGGCATGCGGGGTTTGTGGCGGCATTTTTTCTGAAAGGAGCGGGGGCATGAGCGACTGGGGGAAGCTGCTGATGGGGGTGTTAGGCTTGTGGATGGGGAGTTGTGCGCCGATGGGGCCGAATTATGTGAAGCCGGAGGTGGTGGCGGATCCGCGGTACAAGGAGGAAGGGGTGTGGCGGTATGCGCGGCCGGCGGATGGGGTGCCGCGCGGGGAGTGGTGGCGGGTGTTCGGGGATGGGGAGCTGGATCGATTGGAGGCGATGGCGGCGGAGGGAAATCCGGGGTTGAGGGCGGCGATGCTGCGGGTGGAGCAGGCGAGGTTAGTGGTTAGGGGGGCGCAGGTGGAGTTGCTGCCGGATGCGAATGTGCGGCCGTCGGCGGATCGGCGCGGGGATTCCGGGAATTTGAGGCGGTCGAGGGGAGACATTGCGTTTTTCGGGGCGACGTGGAACCAATTCCGGGTGCCGTTGGAGGCGTCGTGGGAGCTGGATTTCTGGGGTCGGGTGAGGCGTGAGGTGGAGGCTGCGGGGGCGGAGGCTGGTGCGGCGGCGGCGCTGGGTGAGGCGGCGCGGCTGGCGTTGCAGGCGGATGTGGCGCAGAGTTATTTTGCGTTGCGGACGGTGGAGGCGGAGATGGTGATCTTGCGGGAGACGGTGGCGTTGCGGGAGCGGGCGACGGGATTGGTGAGGGATCGGTTTCGGAGCGGGGCGATCAGTGAGTTGGATGTGGCCCGTGCGGAGACGGAGACGGCGGATGCGCAGGCGGAGCTGGCGGTGCTGGAGCAGCGGCGGGCGGGGTTGGTGAACATGATGGCGACGCTGGCGGGGAGGCGGGCGACTTCGTTTGAATTGAAGTTGGCTCCGCTGGCGGGGACACCGCCGCAGGTACCGGCGGGGGTGCCGGCGGAGGTGCTGCAGAGGCGGCCGGATGTGGCGGAGGCGGAGCGGCGGCTGGCGGCGGCGAGTGCGAGGATCGGGGCGGCGAAGGCGGCGTTTTTTCCGTCGGTGCGGCTGACGGGTCGGCTGGCGGTGGAGTCTTCGATGACGGATGATTTGTTCACGAAGGGGAGCAAGGCGTGGGCGGCTGGGTCGTCGGTGAATTTCCCGATTTTCGAGCAGGCGTTGAATGCGGTGGTGTATGACGGGAGGAAACTGCAGTTCGAGGAGCGACTGGCGGAGTATGAGCAGACGGCGCTGCGGGCGTTTCAGGAAGTGGAGAGCCAGTTGTCGGCGCTGCGTTATCTGGCGGAGCAGGAAGCAGCGCAGTTGAGGGCGGTGGAGGCGTCGGGGCGTGCGGCGAAGTTGTCGGCGGAGCGGTTCCGGGCGGGAGCGGTGTCATTTCTGGAGGTGGTGGATGCGGATCGGTCGCGTCTGCAGTCGTTGAGGCAGTCGAGGCAGACGGCGGGGCAGCGGTATGTGGCGACGGTGCTGCTGATCAGGGCGCTGGGCGGGGGTTGGTGAATCAAAGAAACTAACACATGAAAGCGTTGAAGATCCTGACAATTTCCTTGGTGGCGGTGGTGCTGGTGGTGGCGAGCGGGTGTTCCGAGAAGCCCGGGGCGGGTGTGGGGAAGGGAGGAGGGGGGATGCCGGTGCCGGTGACGGTGGCGTTGGTGGAGACGAAGGATGTGCCGCTGGAGGTGCGGACGTTCGGGAATGTGGAGCCGGTGGCATCGATTGGGATCAAGGCGCAGGTGGGCGGGGAGTTGATCGGGGTGAGTTTTGAGGAAGGGCAGGAAGTGAAGCGAGGGGATCTGCTGTTTTCGATTCAGCCGCGGTTGTTTGACACCCAACTGGCGGCGGCGCGGGCGAATCTGGAGCGGGACCGGGCGCTGGCGGCGGCGGCGGAATTGAATCTGAAGCGGCAGGAATCGCTGGATGCGCGTGGGTCCGGGGTGAAGGAAGAGCTGGAGAAGGCTAGGGCGCAGGCTGGGTCGACGGCGGCGACGGTGAAGGCGGACGAGGCGCTGGTGCTGATCGCGGAGACGCAGGTGGGGTATACGACGATTGAGAGTCCGATTGATGGGAGGACGGGGAGTATCCGGCTGAGGCCGGGGAATCTGATCAAGGCGGCGGATGATGAGCCGCTGACGACGGTGGTGCAGCTGGATCCGATTCAGGTGGCGTTTGCGCTGCCGGAGCAGCATCTGGAGGCGATTCGGAAAGGGATGGCGAGTGGCGGGGAGGGACTGGTGGTGACGGCGCGGGACGCGCGGGATGGTCGGGTGCTAGGGGAGGGGCGGCTGGTGTTTGTGGCGAACACGGTGGACCGGGCGACGGGGACGATCGGGTTGAAGGGGGAGTTTGAGAACAAAGAGCGGACGTTGTGGCCGGGGGCGTTTGTGGAGGTGGCGCTGCGGTTAGGGACGGACAAGGGGGCGGTGGTGGTGCCGAGTGCCGCGGTGACGGCGAGCCAGCAGGGGCCGAGGTTGTATGTGGTGAAGGAGGACGGGACGGCGGAGGTGAGGCCGGTGCGGGTGGTGCGGAGTGCTGGGAGCGAGAGTCTGATAGGTGAGGGGGTGAAGGCTGGAGAGACTGTGGTGGTGGTGGGGCAGTCGAGGATTGTGCCGGGCGGGAAAGTGATTGCCGAGAAGGCTGGGAAAGGAGGGGCGCGGTGAATCTGAGCGAGGCGTTCATCCGGCGTCCGGTGATGACGACGCTGCTGATGCTGGCGGTGCTGGGGTTCGGGATTTTTGCGTTCACGCGGCTTCCGGTGTCGGATCTGCCTAACGTGGATTTTCCGACCCTGTCGGTGACGGCGAATCTTCCGGGCGCGAGTCCTGAGACGATGGCGTCGAGTGTGGCGACGGTGCTGGAGCGGCAGTTTACGAGCATTGCGGGGATTGATTCGATGACATCGTCGTCGGCGCTGGGGCTGACGAACATTACGATTCAGTTCAACCTGGACCGGAATCTGGATGCGGCGGCTTTGGATGTGCAGTCGGCGATCACGGCGGCGCAGAAGCTGCTGCCGCGGGATCTGCCGAATCCGCCGACGTACAAGAAGGTGAATCCTGCGGATTCGCCGGTGATTTTTCTGGCGGTGACGAGCGAGAGCCTGCCGCTGAGTGAAGTGAACGAGTATGCGGACACGTTCATTGCGCAGCGGTTGTCGACGATTGCGGGGGTGGCGCAGGTGAACATTTTCGGGCCGCAGAAGTATGCGGTGCGGGCGCAGCTGGATCCGCGGGCGCTGGCGAGTCAGGGGTTGGGTATTGATGAAGTGGTTGGGGCGATGGAGACGGGGAATGTGAATCTGCCGACGGGGACCCTGCACGGGCCTAACGAGGCGGCGAACGTGCAGGCGAACGGGCAACTGACGGATGCGGCGGGGTTCCGGCGGCTGGTGGTGGCGTATCGGAATGGAGCGCCGGTGCGGCTGGAGCAATTGGGGAATGTGATCGACAGTGTGGAGAACACACGGATTGCGAGCTGGTTCAACTCGGTGCGGGGGATTGTGCTGGCGATTCAGAAGCAGCCGGGTTCGAACACGGTGGCGATTGTGGATGGGATCCGGGGATTGCTGCCGCAGATTGAGGGGCAGCTGCCGCCGGCGGTGAAGATTGATGTGCTGTCGGACAAGTCGGTGACGATTCGCGAGGCGGTGCACGAGGTGGAGTTCACGCTGGTGCTGAGCATTGTGCTGGTGGTGGCGGTGATTTTTGTATTTCTGAGGAATGTGAGGGCGACCTTGATTCCGTCGGTGGCGATGCCGTTGTCGGTGGTGGGGACGTTCATGGTGATGCACGTGCTGGATTACAGTGTGGACACGTTTTCGCTGCTGGCGCTGACGCTGGCGGTGGGGTTTGTGGTGGACGATGCGATTGTGGTGCTGGAGAATATTGTGAGGCACATCGAGGAAGGGGAGACACCGATGGCGGCGTCGCTACGGGGGGCGCGGGAGATTGGCTTTACGATTCTGAGCATGACCTTGTCGCTGGTGGCGGTGTTTGTGCCGGTGCTGTTCATGGGTGGGATTCTGGGGCGATTGCTGCGGGAGTTTGCGGTGGTGATTGCGGTGGCGATTCTGGTGTCCGGATTCATTTCGCTGACATTGACCCCGATGTTGTGTGCGAGGTTTCTGAAGGCGCACGGGAAGGAAGCGCACGGGTGGTTTTACCGGGTGACCGAGCGGTTTTTCGAGGGGATGCGCGGCGTGTATGAGCGGACCCTGCGGGTGGCGATGGGGCAGCGGGTGGTGGTGCTGCTGGTGGCGGTGGCTAGTGTGGCGGCGACGGCGTGGTTGTTTCAGACGATGCCGAAGGGGTTTGTGCCGAATGACGACAACGGGCAGATTTTCATCATGACGGAGGCGGCGCAGGGAGTGTCGTTCGAGAAGATGTCGGAGTTACAGCAGCAGGCGGCGGCGGTGCTAAAGGATAAGCCGTACATTGAGGGGTTTATGTCGAGTGTGGGGGTGGGCGGGCCGAATGCGACGGGGAACACGGGTCGGATGTTTCTGAACCTTGTGCCGCGGGACCGGAGGCCGCCGGTGGAAGCGATCATTGCGGAATTGAGGCCGGAGTTGAGCAAAGTGCCAGGGTTGCGGGTGTTTCCGCAGGTGGTGCCGCTGATCCGGCTGGGCGGGACCCTGACAAAGAGCCTGTATCAGTTCACGCTGTCGGGGCCGGACCTTACGGCGTTGTATGAGGCTGCGCCGCTGGCGGAGGCGAAGATGCGCGGGGTGCCGGGGTTGATGGATGTGACGAGTGACTTGCAGATCACGAGTCCGCAGGTGCAGGTGACGATTGACCGGGACAAGGCGGCGTCGCTGCAGGTGACGGCGGCGCAGATTGAGATGGCGCTGGCGAATGCGTACAGTTCGCGGCAGGTTTCGACGATTTATACGCCAACGAATCAGTATCAGGTGGTGGTGGAGCTGATGCCGGAGCACCAGCGCGGGGCACTGGATCTTAATACGCTGTATGTGCGGTCGGGGAGCGGGAAGCTGGTGCCGCTGAGTGCGGTGACGACGACGGGGATGGGGGCGGGGCCGCTGACGGTGCAGCATCTGGGGCAGCTGCCTGCGGTGATTCTGTCGTTCAATCTGGAGCCGGGGATTGCGCTAGGCGAGGCGATTCCACGGATTGAGGCGGCGGTGAGGCCGGTGCTGCCGGATTCGGTGACGACGGCGTTTCAGGGGACGGCGCAGGCGTTTCAGTCGAGCTTGTCGGGTTTGGGATTGCTGCTGCTGATGGCGGTGCTGGTGATTTATCTGGTGCTGGGGATTCTGTATGAGAGCTTCATTCATCCGCTGACAATTCTGTCGGGCTTGCCGTCGGCGGGATTCGGGGCGCTGCTGGCGCTGAAGCTGTGGGGTTATGAACTGAACGTGTATGGGTTTGTGGGGATTCTGCTGCTGATTGGGATTGTGAAGAAGAATGCGATCATGATGATTGATTTTGCCTTGGAGGCGCAGCGGGATCACGGGAGAACGGCGAGGGAGGCGATTTTCGAGGCGTGTCTGGTGAGATTCCGGCCGATCATGATGACGACGATGGCGGCGATCATGGGGACGCTGCCGATTGCGCTGGGGATCGGGGGAAGTGATGCGCGGCGGCCGCTGGGGATTGCGATTGTCGGCGGGTTGGTGGTTTCGCAGCTGCTGACGCTTTACATTACGCCGGTGATTTATCTGCTGCTGGAGCGGTTGCGGAGCGGGCGCGGGGAGAAGGTGGCAGAGGGGGCTGGGGTGGCGGTGGTTGGGTGAGGGCCTTGTGGATTGGCGAGTTTGGATGTGGGACGCTGGTGGTGATAGTAGAGGGACTTGACTTACTTTGGTCTGGGTGGAAAGGTGGGCGCCGCGCCGCAGCCATTGGGTGTGCCTGACGTCAATTTCATCATGAATCGTGTTGTGATCCGGATGCTGTTTGTCTGCGGTGCCATTTTTGGTGGCGGAGCGTGCTTGTGGTATTGGTCCGGGAGGGATGGTGAGTCGGGGGCAGAGCGGCGTACAGTGGCTGGTCGGGGCGGGCGTGGTGGAGGTGGCGAGGGTGAGTCGGGGGGCAACAATCAATCAGACAAGCACATGAATGAGAGTGAGAATGAATTTCGAGACAGGATGGCAGTCGCGTCACGGGTTATTGGTATTGAAGATGGCCTTCTCCACCGACTGAGTGGAGGTGTAGACTTTGAAGGACCTTATGTTGGCAGATATGGCGACGCTGATCTGGCGAGAGTGCTGCCCGTGATTTCACGGGAGGAGTGGGTTTTTCTGTGCGTATGTGAGTTGAGGATGATGGTGCAGAGCGACCACGCATTCTGGTGCAATGCGTGGCAGGGATACCTGCTGCGGGACTATCTGCGCGAGGTTGGTATCGGAAATTGGGCCGACCTCTTCGAGAAGTTCCATCCGTTTGAGCGGCGGAGGGACGAAATTGAGGGGCAACGACAGGAGGGGAAGATTACGGAAGACGAGTGTTATGCTCTCTTGGGGCCCATTGCTATCGAGATGAATACAATGGAGGAAGAGGCCGATCCGTATGATTTCGATTTGGTGGAGAGGCTGCTGCTGGCGTATGCCGTGAAGCATGGGTTTGGCGATGTTGCAGGGACTGGCGGTGCGGACAAGGGGGATGGGCGGCGGTAAGTGAGGGGTGGGCGGGAGGCTTGTGGGGAGGAGGGCTGGCAGGCGCACTCCGTGCGCGGAGAGAGCTGTAATTCTGACAGCAGTCCAGAGCCTTCGGCTGCTTGTTCGGAGGTGGGCGGGTAGGGAGAGGTGAGGGTCTGCCGCCCCTGCCGGGGCGGATGTTTATTGGTATGTTAGACCGGTGGCTGACGCCACCGGCTAATTTCCGTTAAGCCTTCGGCTTTGGGAGGTGGAGGCCGGTGGGAATTGATAGGGGGCATGTGGCAAATGGGCTGGCGGGCGCGCTCTGTGCGCGAGAGAGAGCTGTAATTCTGACTGCAGTCCAGAGCCTTCGGCTGTCTGGTAGGAGAGGGGCGGGTTGGGAGAGGTGTGGGCCTGCCGCCCCTGCCGGGGCGGTGGTTTATTATTATGTTAGACCGGTGGCTGACGCCACCGGCTAATATCCGTTAAGCCTCCGGCTTAGTGGGCGTGGTTGGCGCGGGTTAGCGGCGGCGGGCTTTGAGTCTGGCGAAGAGGGATGGGGAGGAGCGGGGGGCGATGGCGGTGACGAGGGTGGAGCCGTCTGGCTGGGTGAGTTCGGAGACGATGATGAAGGTGGAGGAGTCCCATGAGGAGAGGTTCTGGGAGGATTCGATGGAGAGGATGGCGTCGTCGGCGGCGGTGGCGCGGGAGAAGGAGAGTTCGATGGAGCCGTCTGGGGAGGCGGAGAAGGTGATGGGGGACGGGTTGGGGGAGGCGGGGTTGGAGCCGAGGGCGTA